>MHDZ01000094.1:40260-57739 GCA_001805055.1 Nitrospirae bacterium GWC2_57_13 | reverse complement strand
AACCGGACCTTCTCTTTTTCCGTCAGCAGCGCACGCATGTACAGGGAGGCGGCAAAGGCGTTCGGCGCCGGAAAGGCAATTGCCTTTCCTTGCAGGTCCTGTACCGAGGTGACAGTGCCGCCTTTCTTGGCCACCAGTATGCCGATGAGATCATTGTTGTCCCTGATGAGCGGCACATAACCTGATTTTCCTTTTGCCTTCAGGGCCAGTAGCGAGTTCATGTAGGCGAAGTCCGGCACACCCGCGAAAACGTCTGTCTCGAACTGGGAAATAGCATTGTACGGCAGGATCTTGAACTCGACGTTCAATTCCTGCGACAGCTTCTTGACGAACGGCGTCCATCTTTCGAAGACCTCCGACACCGGCATCTGGGGAATAACTGCCAGTGTGTAGGTCTTCTTTTCCTGGGCCTGACCGTGGAACGGGTACAGTACGATAAGACCGAGCAGCAGAACAGCTAAACGCAGACGTTTCATAATGCAGGACCCTCCTTTGACGATTTTTGAGATACCATGAATTCCGCAGTGGTTTGCACGCGGATGACTGCCGGAACGTAGAGTAAAGTAACATCCTGAAAGGCCGCACAACCAGGCGCTCTTTTAGCAGTTATACAAAATGCAATAGTTGTTCCAGCAGGGCAGCCTGATTTAACTCGCGGATTTTCAAGTGTTTCATAAAAGCATGCTACGTGGGTACAGGTCCGGAATAGAACATACTGTCTTGTTTCTGACTGTCGAAGGCACGGCGATTCACTTTGCTAAAGGTGATGACAGCAAACATGCGTGTAATCAAGCGCGAGCATAAACTGTGTATCCATACGGCCGTATCAAAATCAAACAGATGGGGAACTTCAAAAGAATCAGTCTGTTTTGCGAACTGAAGAAGCAACGAGACACTATCGATAGTGTCGGTAATGAGTGAAAAAGTAACGCATTGGGGGTGACAGAATAGTGAGCAGCAACTGCATAAGCTAGTTAACGAGGACGTATCCAGGATGGCCTTGTATTTGCAAATGCACAGTTCTGTAGATTTATTGCTACCACGGATGTACCTGCTTCGGGAATGGCAAAAAAGGGACGGCAGCGGCCAGATGCGACTGCGGCCACCAGGCTAATGCCGGTTGGCTTTCATCTGCGCTCAACGAAAAGGCGAACGAGGTAAAATAAGATCTGTCGGAAGCAGGAAAGAAGGAGGCACGAGAAATGGAACGGGAAAGAGAGAAAAAAGCATCGGGTTCATTGGCGCGTCCGCGGCCCGTATTGATGATCCCACTCAGACGGTGCGGCAGCCACGCGCTCAGGTTGCGCTTGAACTGCAGTCCGCAGTTCTACGCGCCCTATCCGCTTCACATTGTGGACTTCATGCCGCTGGTGAGCCTGTACGGAGACCTGGGCGACGACAGAAACTACTTTCAGATGGTCGTTGATGTGATCGGCCTGCAGACAGCAAGCATGGTGAAGTGGCCGGGCCCCGCCTTTGATCCTGTCGAGATCTTCGAGGCCGTCAAGGACGAGCCGCGCAGCGTGCATCGAATCGTCTGGGAGCTCCTGTTCCGGACCGGCGCGCAGCAGGGCGCGAGCGTTGTAATGGACAAGTCGCTTGACAGCGTGCATTATGCAGAAGAGCTCATGGCGCTGTTCGATGACCTGCTGTTCCTGAACGTGCTGCGCGATCCGCGCGCCCAGATAAGCAGCATGAACAAGGCGATCATCCACGATTTTGACGCGCTGCTGAACGCAATTACCTGGATGCGGGCCCAGAAGGCAGGCAGCGCGCTGGCGCAGGAACATGCACACCGGGTACTGACGATCCGCTATGAGGACTTCGTATCGAACCAGGAGACGGTGCTGCGCGGCATCTGCGGTTTCTTCAATATCACCTATGATCCCGCTCTGCTCGACATCTCCCGCTCCGGAGAAGCGCAAAAGATCTCGCACCTGTCCGCCCTCTGGGAATTCAATCGTTTCCCGCCCCTTGCCGCGAACGTTGACAAATTCAAGAAAGCGCTCACGCTGCAAGAGATCGAGGTCATCGAAACGGTCTGCGGCGACTATATGGACCAGTACGGGTACGAGCGCATGACACCGGGGAAGGCAAAAATAACCCCCCGTCTGATCGCGGAGGCAAAGAAGCGAAGCGAGATAAAGCGGAAGCAGGCATGGGAGGACCTTGCCGGGAACGATCATCGGGACTATGTGCTGCGGATGTTTCGGGCAGACTATCTGCGGTCCGTGAAAGATCGGCTGGAGCGGGAGCAGAAAGGCAGGGCAGCGGCGGGAGAACGGCGACAGGCTACATCGGCCCGAGCTGCTCGATCACCGCGGCGGCCAGCAGTGGTAGCATGATCTCGTGGTGGCCTGTGAGGGCGAAGCCCCTGCCGCCTTCCTGGGTGGGGCGTCGCACCACGTTTGTGTTCGGCCGGTAATGCTGCACGAAGTCCATGTTCACCGTGGTAAAGTGGCGGAGCGTATGGCCCAGGTTCCGGCAGAGGGTCACCGCCTTGAGGAATATCTCGGGCAGCAGCACGGCTGAGCCGAGGTTGATATAGACGCCGCCCTCCAGGTCCGCCACGAGGGAGCAGAAGGCCTGAAAGTCCTTCTGCGCCGCAGCGCCTGTGGCTGCGCCGTCAAAGGACGGGTGCATGTGAATGATGTCGGTGCCCACAGCCACGTGCACCGTCACGGGTACGTTGAGCTGGTGGCCGGCGGCAAGAAGGCTCTTATCTTTGTAAGGGAAATCACCCTCTCGGATCATCCTGCCCACTGCCGCGCCGATGCCCGCGTCCCCTGCTGATCGTATCGCACCGTTCAGCATGCTGCCCGTCTCTTCCGCCATGCCAAAGGCGCCTGATAGAATCTCCTTGTCAACGTCCTCCGATGTCTGCCCCACGAAGGCCAGCTCAAAGTCGTGGATGATACCCGCCCCATTCAATGAAAGGCTCGTGACGATCTTCCGCTCGAGCAGATCTATGATCACCGGGTTCAGGCCCACCTTGATCGCATGGGCTCCCATGCCGAGCATGACGGGCCGTCCATCCTTGCGTGCCTGCACGATGGCCGCGGCAACGTTCTTGAGGTTTTGCGCGCCCAGGATGTTCGGAAGGGAGGAGAAGAACTCCGCGAAGGATGAGCCGGCGCGGTGGGGCCGGGAGAAATCACCGAGCTTGACCTTGCTCGGTCTGCTTTTGAGGGAATAGGAGTGGATCTTTGAGAAATCGATCTTTTTCATGGGGGCCCGGAGGCGTCAGCGCGGTGTGCCGAAGAGCTCCTCGTCCACGAGCTGGCAGATGGCGTGGCCAAGGGTGATGTGCGTTTCCTGGATCCGCGCTGTCGTTTTTACGGCAACAACGAAGGCGTAATCAGCGACCGCAGCGAGCTTGCCGCCTGCGCCGCCGGAAAGGGCCACGACGACCATCCCTTTTTTCTTGGCCATCTCAACGGCCTTCAGCACGTTAGGAGAATTGCCGCTCGTGCTGATGGCGATCGCCACATCGCCTTCGGCGCCGAGGGCCGAGATTTGTTTGGAGAAGACCTGGTCATAGCCGTAATCATTGCCGATGCTCGTGATCACCGCTGGATCCGTGTTCAGCGCCAACGCCGGCAGGGGCGGCCGTTCGATAATGAACCGGTTCACGAACTCCGCCGCGAGGTGCGACGCATCGGTGGCGCTTCCGCCGTTGCCGAAGAGGAGCACTTTCTTGCCGTCGCGGAAGGCCTGGGCCATGAGCTTTACCACCTCGGCGATCTTCCCGGCGTTCTCTTTTACGAAAGCGACCTTTGTCCGGGCGCTCTCTTCAAATATCTGGATGATCTGGTCTTGCATGATAATTCCCGCCTTGCAGTGTCCGGTTATTATATTCCGGGACCGGGAAAAGTCAAGGCAAAAGAGGGATGGGGCCTGCCGGAATATTGCTCAAGAGGCTGAAGAGGGCTCACCGCGCTCTCAACACCTGTAAGAATACTTCTCTGGGTGCGCTCCAGGAGCCCGGATTCGTTTTCAAGCCGGGACAGTATGGCTCATCGCGGATGATGGTGAACGAGCCGGCATCCCCCTCGTTTGGACGCGCATTCGCGCTGAAAAAGCAGCGCAGCCACGCCGCCACCCGAAGGCAAACCAACGTAATCGTTTTGTTTATCAGGGCACTCTTCGGGCGCTTCCGGGCGCGCGCTTCGCTCAGGAGATGCCGGCTCGATCGTAGTGCGCTCCTTTGTCTTTATTCCCCTAACCCGCATAAAGCGGAATTGTAGATTGCAAATTGGAAAGTGCAAATTTGCGGAAAACGGCGGTTCAAAAATAGCCGTTTCATCCTCTATTTACGGCCCTTTATGATCTTATTGAAAATATTCAACCCATTTTGAGAAGCTTTTGATTCCTTAGTTACTACGCCAGGATAAATGCAAGCACCTGATATGCGGCGTTCGAAAGGCTGGAAATAGAAGGGCCCCGGCCAGAGGCGCCGGGGCTTTCGGAGGGAGAGCCCGCTGACCTATTGTCCCTGTTCGCCGCAGGGGCAGGTAGCAGGCTTAGTGGGCTATTACGAAAGAAGATAGCAGGTTTTTTATGGACTGTCAAGTTTTTCCTGTACAATAATTAATGGTTTTGATTAGACTTAACCCATTGAAATATTGCACTATTGTGAGCTTGAAAAAATTACGAATTTCAGCGGCCCATAAACCGAACGTCAAGCAGGTGGGTGGAGCAGGAAATACAGGGGTCATAGGCGCGGACGAGCATTTCCAGGGTCGCGGTGATCTCCTCCTCGCTCTTGTGCAGAACCGTCGGTATCAGGGCGCGCATGTCCTGTTCGATGTTGCTGAGGTTCTGGTTCGTGGGAATGACGCAGTTCGCCTGCTCGATGGTGCCGGAGTCGTCCACCTGATAGTGGTGGTATAAAATGCCACGGGGAACTTCCACGGCGCCGACACCTTCGCCTGCCTGCACTGGGAGGGTCATTCGTTCGTTCACGCCCACGACGACCTGTTCGTCCTGGTTGACACCGACGCTCTGCAGGTCCTCGATGATCGTGATGGCGTCTTCGAGGCAGTGGACGCTCTCCACGGCCTGGGCAAGGGTATTGAGAAATGGATTCGCACATTTCGGCTTAAGGTTCAGGGCCGCCGCAGCTCCCGATGCCTTCGGGTGCAGCTTGGCGTGGTTCAGGTTGAAGCGGGCAAGGGAGCCCACGGCAAAGGAATCGCGGCTGAGCTTTGTGTGCTTGGCCGAGGAATAGGGTACGATGTACTCGTTCGTCGCTTTTTGGAAGTCCTGCTTTTTCATCCGAACTCCGTCAGAGGAGCCGATGTCACCGGACAGGAGCGGATACTCGTTGTCATCGCTCACGAGCCCCACATACTCTGTCTCCCGCTCGAAGTCCGGGAAGGTCAGGGTCGAGAGCAGCTCGATCGTCGCATCCATGTCCGGTCGCAGGCCTGTCAGAACGTCATGCATCATTGCCAGGTCCTGCGGCTGCGGGAGTTTCGTGAATCCTCCTACGATCAGGGAAATGGGGTGGACGTGACGGCCCACAAGGACCTCCATCACGTTGTTGCAGGCCTTCTTCATCCTGAGCGCCCGCCGCACGAGCTCGTTGTGCGTGTGGATCAGAGGGACGAAGCTTTTAACGCCTGCCAGATCAGGCATAACGAGAAGATAGATGTGGAGAATGTGGCTGTCAAGGATCTCGAGATGCAGAAGGAGGCGCCGCAGCCTCATGGTCTGCGCTGTCGGCGTGAGGCCCAGGGCATCCTCTGCGGCCTGGATCGAGGCCAGCGAGTGGCCGCAGGCGCAGATGCCGCAGATCCGGCTTGTGATGTGCTGGGCCTCGAAGACAGAGCGTCCGCGCAGCAGGGCCTCGAAGAAACGCGGCGATTCAACCACGTTCAGGCTGCAGGTCTCGAGCTTCCCCTGTTTCATGTCCACCACGATCGTGCCGTGGCCTTCCACGCGGGTGAGGCAGTCGACGCGGATGTTCAGGTCCTTTTTCGTCCTTTCAGCGCCCATTGCGGTCCAGCTCCCTGCACTTGTTGTACATGTCCATCTTGTTCACCACGAAATCGATCGGCACGTGATGCTTCTCAAGCACCTGCTTCATGCCCTTTACATAGGGAGAGCTCACCATGCCCCGGCAGCCGTAGCAGAGGTTGCCGTTGTTCACGCACCAGGAGTTGCACCCTGCCCTGGTCACCGGCCCCAGACAGGTGATGCCCCGGTCATAGAGGCACTCGTTCTCGTTCATCCTGCATTCAATGCAGACAGCGTAGTCGGGCACGGCATAGGGAATGCCCTGGAGCGCCGCTGTCAGCACGGACAGGAACTCGGGGATGTACACAGGGCAGCCGTTCACTGCATACTCAACCGGTACGACCTGGTGAATTGCGCGGGTCTGCTCCGTGGGAAAGAACCAGCGCCCCTCGCCGTAGACGCAGTCACCAACCTCGTCCAGGTCAAAGCTGTTCTTCATACCGTTCACTCCGCCGATGGTGGCGCAGGAGCCGTAGGCGATCAGGACCTTTGACCGCTTCCGGATGGCCTTGATGCGCTCTGTCGCGTGCAGGTCCGTGATGCTGCCCTCGATCACGGCAATGTCAAGGTCACCGTCCCACTTCTCTGACATGACCTCGCGAAATTCCACCAGGTCTATGAGGCCCATCACTTCAAGCAGCGTATCGCCCATGTTGGCGACCTGGAGCTGGCAGCCCTCGCAGCAGGCGAAGTCAAAGAATGCTGTTTTGGGTCTTTTCATATCAGAATGCCTCGCTCATGTGCTTCACGGCAGAGTAGCGGAACACGGGTCCGTCCTGGCAGGTGTAAATGTTCTGGATCTGGCAGCGGCCGCACTTGCCCATGCCGCACTTCATGTGGCGTTCGAAGGAAAGGATGATCTGGTGCTCAGGAATGTTCTTGGCAAGCAGCTCTTTGATCACGAACTTATACATGACCGGCGGTCCTACCACCACGCCAAAGGTGCGCTCCGGTTCCAGGTGCACGCCGGGGATGAGCGTGGTGATCAGCCCCACCGGGCCGGTCCAGTCCTGCTCTGCGCGGTCTACAATATACTCGCTCTGCACGTCCATGCGCCTGCGCCACTGGTCGAGCTCGTCAGCGAACAGGATGTCCTGGGGCGTCTTGCAGCCCAGGAGCAGGTGCGCTTTTCCAAAGTCGCGGCGGTTGTCGAGCACGTACTGAATGAGGGACCGGAGCGGAGCGATGCCCAGGCCGCCGGCAACGATCAGCAGGTCGTTGCCCTCGAAGATCCGGATGGGAAAGCCCTTTCCGTAGGGTCCGCGGATGCCGATCTCGTCGCCTGCATCCAGTGCATGGAGCGCCTTCGTGACCCTGCCCACGGCCCGTACGCAGATCTCGAAGGAATCGCGCATGGTGGGCGACGACGCAACGGAGATGGGGGCCTCACCAATGCCGAAGAGTGATACCATAATAAACTGGCCTGGTTCGTGATCCAGCGAGCGGTCGCCGTCCAGCACGATCTCGAAGAGAGTCTCGAGGGGCGTGAGCTTCTTGGTCCGTACGATCCGCGCTTTGCGGATCTGGTAATTCGACTCGGATATGACTATCTTTTCCATGGACCCTCTCCGCCCTGGCTGATAAGCGATGTCAGCGTTTCCTTCAGCTTGATGCCGGCCATGCAGGCGCGGCTGCACCGTCCGCAGCCTGTACAGAAGAAGCGGAAGAATTTCGCAAAGGGATAACTGAACTTGCGATAGTAGCGGTGGCGCTGGCGCGCAAGGCGGCTTTTTCGGAAGTTCTCGCCTCCTGCCACCTTCGCGAAGGGTTCGGTCTGGCAGGAGTCCCAGACCCGGTACCGTACGCCCGTCGCCATGTCCAGGTTCAGCTCATCGCGGATATCGAAGCAGTAACAGGTAGGGCAGACCTGGGTACAGTTCCCGCAGGCCAGGCACCGCTCGTCCAGGTCCTTCCAGACCGGGCCGTCAAAGGAGATGTCGAAGAGCGCGGGGAGAAAGCGCTGGTCCAGGGCCACCTCGTTCCGAAAGACCACTCTCTTTCGCTCCCGGAGCGCGGCAAGGTCCTGCAGGTTCGCTTCTTTGGCCGGCTGGAACTGCTTGACCGCGTCGATGATGTCATCGCCTGCCTGGGTGTTCACATGGACGATGAAATAGTCACCCAGGTCTGTAAAAAAGAGGTCGTACCCGCCGCTCGGAAGGCTGGCGTTCACGAGCGCGCAGTTCGCGTGCTCATCGCAGTAGTCATTGCATTCCAGGCCGATGATGGTGATCTTGCGCTTGCGTATGAGATAGTTATGGTCACGTGGACGGACAGAAAAGACCATGTTCAAACACTGGATGCCTGCCAGGTCGCAGGTATGGACGCCGAAGATGGTCATTGGTCCGGCAACGCCTACAGGGCCCGCATGCAGGCCGCGCCGGGTGTCGAACTCCAGAAGGACCTCGCGCTGGGGGAAGAAATATTTTTTCGGAGGCAGGATGGTAGGAATGTAGGGCAGGCTGATCTCGTTAGCTGACGTCACCAGTTCGAAGGCATAGTTTTTCTCGCCCCGCCTGACAGGCGCGGCAAGGGGCTGGACTTTCGCGAGTCGGGAGATGAAGCCGCTGAAGGCTCGCTTTTTTAGAAGATAATATTGAATGTCGTGCACGGGTCCCACCTGGAGCGAGCACTATCACTGAGACGTCACAATGGCACAAAGATTTCAATTCGGAATCAACAGCGTTATGGCGGAGGGCAAAAGGCTTGTTACACGAAGGGCGCAGTTCAATTAAACCAGATAAATGATGCACTGTCAATCTGGTGGGGAAGGGTTCAGGGCAGCAGAAAGTCAGCCAGACGACCAAACTCCACGACTGTGAGGGTCTCGGCGCGGCGGCCCAGGTCGATGCCCGTGGCGGACAGCAACTGGTCGGTCTTCTCTTTCGGCAGGCCGAGCTGACGGAGTGAGTTCCTGAGGGTCTTCCTGCGCTGAGAGAACGCGGCCTTCACGACGCGGAAGAAGAACTGTTCATCATTTACCGCTGCTGCAGGCTCATCGCGCACTACGAGGGTGATGACGGCTGAGTCGACGTCAGGCCGGGGAGAGAAAGCCTCGGGCGGAACAAAGAATTCCATTCTCGGCTGCGTAAAGTACTGCACCAGCACCGAGAGATAGCCGTACTCTTTCCCTCCCGGAGAAGAAACGATCCGTTCGGCCACCTCCTTCTGGAGCATGAGCGTGAGCGACGAGAATTTCCGCCTGAATTGAAGCAGCCGTTGGATGATCGGCGTGGATATATAGTACGGAAGGTTCGCTACGACCTTCCAGGATCCAGCAAGGGTCTCGAAGGGATATTCCAGGGCGTCGGCATGCACGATCGTGACGCCGGATCCGTCCACGAATTCAGAGCGCAGCAGCTCGATGAGACGGTCATCAAGCTCGATGGCAAGGACCGCGCCGGCTCGCGCCGCGAGAACCCTCGTGAGGTCGCCGAGGCCGGGGCCGATCTCGAGGACCTGGTCCATTTGCTCCACCCGGGCGGCATCAACGATCCTGTTGAGGTAATGGGGGTCCTTCAGGAAGTTCTGGCCCAGGGATTTTTTGGCGTGGATGTGATTATTCATCGATATATGCGTTAACGCAGTCCTACCTCAGATCAGGAAAGCTTGAATAATTCAAACACCAAAAGCGTCCCTCGCAACGGCGCACAGGGCGCAAAGGTTTTAATGCAGAGCCTGAATTAGAGACGAGGGCGATCTCTCGCAGAGACGCAGAGTCCGCAGAGTCCGCAGAGAAATGCAGGATCATTGCGAGTTCAAACCTTTGCGAGATGAGTCAAATAGAAGCTTCCTGCCTCTCACCACGAAGCGCACGAAGAAAACGAAGCAAAATACGGCCGTTGGTTAAAAACTGGAAATCAATAGATTCTCTCTGCGTGCTCTGCGGCACTGCGAGAAAATTTCATTGTTATAATTCCGTATTCATTATATCCGCGTTCATCTGCGTAAGGCTTTGTGAAAACTATTCCGCTACACCTGCATTCTCGGATCGAGCTTGTCCCGCAAAAAATCGCCAAGGATGTTGAAGCTGATGACGGTGATGCTGATGGCCAGTCCCGGGAAGATCACCATCCAGGGAGCTGAGTTGATATACACGCGGTGCAGGCTGATCATGGAGCCCCAGGTGGGCGTTGGCGGCTGGACGCCGAGGCCGAGAAACGAAAGCGCCGCCTCGATCAGGATGAAGCCGCCCACGCGCAAACTGCCTGCCACGAGCAGCAGCGGCAGGGCGTTCGGCAGAATATGACGGAAAAGGACCCTGGACGTGGACGCGCCGAGAGCGCGGGACGCTTCCACATAGGTCTGCTCCTTAAGCGAGAGCGTGATGCCGCGCACCAGCCGGGCAAAGCCTGCCCAGCCCACGAGCGCGATAGCCAGCATGGCCGACGTGAGGCCCGGATCCATGACGGCGCTGATGCCGATCGCAAGCAGCAGACTCGGAAAAGCCAGGAATACGTCGAAGATCTGGGACAGCACAGCGTCGGTCTTGCCGCCGAAGTATCCGGCGATCATTCCCAGAACAACGCCGATGCAGAGCGACGACAGGGCCGCAATGATGCCGACGGCCAGGGAGATGCGCGTGCCGTAGATGATGCGTGAAAGGATGTCCCTTCCCTTGCTGTCCGTGCCGAGCAAATGGGAGTTGTCCGGCGGCAGGCGCAGGCTGTCCAGGTCCATGGCAAGGGGGTCATAGGGCGCGAGCATGGGCGCGAACAGGGCGGTGACTACGAGCGCAGCGAGAACAGTCACAGCGATAAAAGCCGGTTTGTTCGAGATAAGGTCCTGCCAGGTGAAGGTTCTCGTCATAAGCGGTCAATAGGAAGCGCATAGATCATAGCGTTCAATATCTCATTTCTTTGCCCGCACCCGCGGGTCGAGAAAATGATACGAGATGTCCACGATAAGGTTGATCGTCACAAAGATCAGCGCTCCGAAGAGTACCACGCCCATGATGACCGGATAGTCCCGCTTCAGGATGCCGTCAAGGGCATAGCGGCCCAGGCCGTCCCAGCCGAAGATCGTTTCGGTCAGCACGGCGCCGTTCAGATACGAGCCGAGGTCAAGGCCGATGAGCGTGACCACGGGGATGAGCGAGTTCTTGAGCGCGTGCTTCAGCACAACCGTTGTTTCCGACAGTCCCTTGGCCCGGGCAGCCTCGATATAAGGCTGCGAGAGCGATTCGAGCATGGACGACCGGGTGACCCGCGCGATGTAGGCGAGCGAAAAGGTCCCGAGCGTTATGGCCGGCAGGACGATGTAGGCAAGACTTCCGTTGCCCATGCCTGAGGGCGGCAGCCAGCGTAGATGCAGGGAAAAGACAAGCATCAGCGCAAGGCCAAGCCAGAACACGGGCACCGAGATGCCCCCCACGGACAGCAGCGTCACCAGGCGGTCCCAGACGGTGTCGCGGTTCACCGCGGCGATCACGCCCAGGCCGATGCCGATGAATGACGCAAAGAGCATTGCCGCGAGCGCGAGCTTCACGGTGTTCGGGAACTTCTGGAGCAGGTCATCGGAGACCTTCCGGTTCGTGTACACGGAGCGGCCCATATCGCCTGTTGCAATGAGCTTCAGGTAGAGGGCGTACTGGACAGGCAGGGGCTTGTTATGGCCTAATTCTGCCTTGATGCGTTCGATCGTCTCTGCTGTGGCCCGCTCGCCCGCCATGCTCTCGACAGGGTCTCCGGGCAGGGCCTGCATGAGGATGAAGGTGATGATGGTGATGCCGAGCAGGGTGGGAAGGAAGAGGAGCATTCTTTTTGCCGCGAAGTACCACATGATGCGGACAATCTTACACAATCGCGGACAAAACCGCAATGAGGAAGATTTTGGCTTGCCTTTTCCCGACGCCTATAGTAGCGTTTCACGACAGCAGGGCGGGCGACAAGAAGAGGATGCAGATGTCCGCTGCCGGCTATATGTAATTTTTCTTGTAACTATTCAGGTTGTTAAAAGCAAGGCGTCTCGCGCAAAGCCGCAAAGGCCGCAAAGAACTGCAAAACAGGCCGGAGTAGTTGTTTTTTTAAAGATTTAAAATGTTCGTCGTTTAAGATACTATGGCCTTCGGCCATACATCAAATTTGCAATTTCCAATTGCGGTCGTAGACCGCGACATGCTTTTATGCGACGAATTCTCCACATTGATATGGACGCCTTCTTCGCTGCTGTGGAGGAAAAAAAGCGGCCCGAGCTCGCAGGCAAGCCCGTAGTCGTGGGCGGCAGCGGCGACCCTACGCGGCGCGGTGTTGTTTCCACCTGCAACTACGAGGCGCGTAAGTTCGGCATCCATTCGGCCATGCCGCTCCGAACAGCCTATAAGCTCTGTCCCAAAGCCGTATTCCTTCCGGTTGATTTCGAAGCCTATTCCCGCGAGTCAGAACGGTTCAAGGAAGTCCTGGGCCAGGTCTCTCCCGTGATGGAGGACGTGGGCATTGACGAGGCCTATCTCGACATCTCAGACATCGAGATGACGCCCGAGGAGATATCTCGCCAGATCAAGGATGGCATCAGGCAGGCCACGGGCCTCACCTGCACCATCGGCATCGCGCCGAATAAGCTGCTGGCCAAGATCGCTTCGGACCTCAGAAAACCCGACGGCCTGACCATCATCACGAAACAGAATCTGGAGCAGCTCATCTGGCCTCTGGCGGTCAGAAAGCTCTACGGCGTGGGGCCCAAGACCGAGGCTGCGCTGAATGCCATGGGATACTCCACCATAGGCGAGCTTGCTGCGCGGAGCAAAGAGGAACTGGTCGGGCAATTTGGTGAATCCTACGGTGAATACCTCTACGAGGCTGCGCGCGGCATCGATGATAGCCCCCTGGTGACCCACTGGGAGCCGAAATCAGCGAGCCGCGAGACGACCTTTGAGCGCGATGTCCAGGACTGGCAGGTGCTGGCAAAGACCCTCGTGGGACTGGTGCGGGAGGTCATTGACGACATCAGGGAACGGGACTACAAGGCGCGGACTGTGACGGTCAAGATACGGTACAGTGACTTCATCACTCTTACGAGGGCAAAGACCATGGAAGCGGCTGTTGATGATGAAGCAACGATCCGGAAGACAGCCTTTGAGTGTATGAAACGGTTCGAGTTCAAGAAACGTGTGCGGCTCATCGGGGTAAGGCTCAGCGGGCTGGAGAAGACGGGACAGGGTGACGGGGAGAAGGGGAGAAAACTGCTGAGGAGAGAATGAAAAATTTTCAATCAACCAGCGCTGTTGTGCTTTTTGAAGAAAGCCAGTAATTGCTCGGCTTCTTTGATCAGATCCTGATAATTGGCGAGAATATGCTCTTTTGATCGCGTGATATGATCCGCAAGACCCCTGTCCAGATCAGCTGGCAGTTCATGCTCGTCGAGGATGATAGGCTCATTCTTCGGTGTGATCAGGATGTCTACGGCAAGGTCGCGCCAGGTGAATTCCCGCGGCGTAAGCACAACAGAGTCGGCAATGTTGAAGTAATATGCGCGGTCGCCCTGCGTCTTCCGATGCCAGATGTACAGGGTATAAGGCGCGTTTGCCCAGTAGAGGGCGAGCGTCTCGTCGCCAGGAGACAGCCGGAAGCCCGCGATGTCATAGTGCTGGTCGGTGACGTACCGCAGGATGCCGAAGCCGTCCTGCAGGCTCACAAGCTCGCACTGGTAGCGCTCGGTATTGCCGGAGAGAGTACGTTTTGTTTCGAGACATTGCGTCATATTCTGTAATGACGAAGATGGAAAGATGAGAGGTCAGGCTCTCGGTACATGATGATCTTTATCCCAACTTCACAGCCTCCTAACTTCGTTCCTTCCCTGAAAATACCATGCTCCCACGATCAGCTCCTTTGACATAAACCTTGAATCCTTCCCAATCGGCCCGATGTTCCATATCCACGAATCATCGGGCTTGGGCAGTTCAAGTCCATATACCGTCGAATCCCTGCTGATCACCTGTCCCGCCTGGTCGCGCTTCACGAACTCATGATCCGCCACGAGGCAGACATCGCAGGGAAGTGATCGCAGATAGTCGTAATGAGAGGCCACAAGGCGGCCGCACCACTCCTCCACCTGGTCCTCGGTCAGCGCGCGAAGATGGTTCGCTGCATAGGCGCGCGGGACGACCCAGAGCTGGGAAAGGATGTTCAAGGAGACGACCAGACCGGAGTTCTGATCGATCACTGACGTGTCTGGCGCGGGCTCTGGCAGCTCAGAAATGC
The DNA here is from genome assembly GCA_001805055.1 of Nitrospirae bacterium GWC2_57_13. Classification (GTDB taxonomy): domain Bacteria; phylum Nitrospirota; class UBA9217; order UBA9217; family UBA9217; genus GWC2-57-13. The sequence continues at coordinate 43,523 of MHDZ01000094.1, read as the reverse complement.
GTTCCTGCCCGTTCCAGTAAAGGCGTTCCGCGATGTTCGTGGCATCATGCTCGACAAAGTGCACGTTGTCGTACTTCCTGATCTGCCGGCGCACCTCAGGCAGGCAAATCACATCCATCAGGACGACTTCCCGAAACAGGGCCGAAAGTTCAGCGAGTGGAACATCCAGCAGCAGCCCGGAGCCGAGGATAACGATATTGCCTTTATCGCTGCATCTCTCTGCTGCAGCAAGAACGAACCGGCGAGAGTTGTCGAGATGGGGCTGCCATGCTGCCCGGTTGCGCCGGTATCGGCCGCGAAGGGCAATGGCTTCGTAGAGATAGCCCAGGGCGCGCAAATGGGTCGGGCAGGGCGTGGTCAGGGATGTGAGGAATTCATGGAGCATGAGAAGGATTGAGAACTGCCTGTGGATCAATGCACTTTGCCGTCGATCTTTCTGCCGTCCAGCGTGGTCATGCCGACATCAGCAACGGACATGGTGACGCCGTAGATGTTCTGCAGGTGCTTGTTGGCAGCGCCGAGCACGTCGGCAACTCGGTCCATGGACTCCACCTCTCCCCGAAACAGCACCTTCCGCGTGTTGTCCAGGCGGTGCTGAAAGTGCACCCACTCGAACGTCCCGTCCTTCCGCTTCTTCACGGCAAGCTTGTACACGCCGATCTCCGGTATCATCGGCGTCGCCCACATGCCGGCGATCGACTCGCCCTTGTCCACGTTCATGACTGCCTGTGATCTGAGATCGGGATTTTTCATAGTCGAGTGATGGAGACCAGTTATTATCGGTTCGAAATACAGTAGCATAGATGGCTAACTCGGTCAATAAATTTGAGAAAATATTTGACGTATCCAACTGATTTAATTAGAATCTTGCCAACTGACTAATATTCCAATATGGAATAGCTTTTTCAAGGAGACCAGAGGATGCTGCCTATACCGGATGACATTTTAGCGCAGTTCAATGCGGTTTTGGAGCAGAAGGCTGTCTCCTTTGCAGTGCGAGGCGACTACCGGAAGAGGCTTCGCTACTGCCTCGATTTCCGGATTAGCAATCAGTAGCCGGATGTGGTGCCGAGGTAAGGGCAGGTGCGTTTACTTATCGAAATATCAACGATTGTTGTTTTCCGGGTTATGGGCGGTCATTCTTGGGTCAGTTCCGAGCGATGGTCGCTCCATCTCTTGCTTTGCAGATGCACGCATCGCCTTCTCCTGGTCGGTGTTGGCATAGCAATAACCGCACCCATGGCCGCAGGTGTCGTAGGCGCCGATGTCAATGCTCTTGGTGCAGCCGCATTCCCTGCGCGATGCCGCGGTACGGGTATCTAGGGCTGTGCCGAAGAGGAGCGAGAGCTTCCGGCCATCGATGCAGGCGGCCTTGTGAACAGAATCCGACAGCAAATAGTCGCTGCAGCAGGCAGATAGCCGAATGCCGTAGTGTTTCGCGATGCCGGCCAGGTGGTCGGCAAAGGCTTTCTTCCGGCGTTGTTCCGGATCAATGAATGAATGGTCCGTATATTTCGCTATGTTGCGCAGGGCCTTTCCATAGGGATGGGCAAAGCTGATGATGCATTCCCGGGCATGACCTCGCAGCAGTTCGGCGATTTGGATGAAGCGATCCTCGTAGACGTCGAAGGGAAGTTTGTCGGTAATGCAGATGGGATCAAAGCGCCAGATGATATGGTCAGGCGAGTAACGAGTCGCGATATGAATGTAGTCTTTGACGGCATCGCGAACGTCCGGTGTCCTGAGCTCAAGCTCCCGGTTGCCGGTGATCGTGAAGTGAAAGAACAGGTTTCGGGTGGTCTTTTCGATGCTATCCAGTTTCGGCAAGAGCGGCGCGTAGTTCTTGGACCAGAAGACGATTGCTCCCATGTCTTCGGGCTTGAGAGAGACCTGAAGCCACTTCCTGGTGTAGGGATGCAGGACGTCGGCAAAGCCTTCGCGCAGGCGGTTCAGGAACCAGTCTGTATAAAAGGCGGGAATGTCGGTGCGACGGCTGGCTGAGATGATCTGCTGGGACATGGGACATTATAACCGCAGATGACTGCGGGGAAAAGAAATAAACCATGCTAACCGCGGCTGAACACGGACAGGAGCGAATACTTTTTAGCCGCGAATGGGCGCGAAGAAGGATTCGTCTGCCACGGATGCAGACGACGTTGAATCAAGATCAGGTTTTTGCCGCAAAAAAGGCTCAAAAATTCGCAAAGTATTGGCACCTGTCCCCTTGCGCTTCTTTGCGGCTAAGGTCATTGCTCCTCAAGATATTACGTCATCCGTGTGGATCCGTGTTAATCAGCGGCAAAGAATGTCTTGCTAGTTCCCGATCATCGCCACCGCGGCCGCGATCCGCCTAAGCACCTTCTCCTTCCCCATCACCTCGATCACGTCATAGATGCCGGGGCTGACCGTGCCGCCGGTGAGGGCCACACGCACGGGCTGGGCCAGCTTGCCGAGCTTGACGCCCTTTGTGGTCACAAGGTCATTGAAGGCCTTCTCGATCGCATCATGGACGAAGGGCTCAAGGGTCTTGAGCGCAGCAACCAGCTCGGTCAAGAGCGGAGCAACGTCCGACGTCAGGTGCTTGGCCTTTGCCTTTTCTTCCATCAGGATCTCATCCTGGATAAAAGGGAGAGACGAGGTCTTCATTTCCAGCAGCGTGTGGCTCCGCTCTGTCAGGATCTTGACGAGCTTCTGCATCCACGCGGCATCAGGTTCCTTCCCGTCCTGCACTGCCCCGTCCTTCTTGAGCAGATCGAGTACGAGGCCTGCGAGGCGCGCCGGGTCAGCCTGCTGGATGTAATGGTGGTTCAGCCATATCAGTTTTTCGGGATTGAAGACCGCCGGGGCCTTGCCGACGTTGTCGAGGGAGAACTTCTGGACCAGCTCGTCGCGAGAGAATATCTCCTGGTCGCCTGAGGACCAGCCGAGCCGGGCGAGATAGTTCACGAGCGCTTCAGGCAGGTAGCCCAGATCAGCGTATTCAGTGACGGCAGTTGCTCCGTGGCGCTTTGACAGCTTGGTCTTGTCCGAGCCCAGGATCATGGGCAGATGCGCGAAGGCTGGCGGCTCATGGCCCAGGGCCTGGTAGAGCTGGATTTGCCGCGGCGTGTTGTTCAGATGGTCGTCGCCGCGGATCACGTGGGTGATATTCATGGTAACGTCGTCCACGACCACGGCGAAATTGTAGGTGGGAAGCCCGTCAGAGCGCTGGATGATCAGGTCATCGAGCTGCTTGTTCTCGAAGGTCACCGGGCCGCGGATCA
>MHDZ01000094.1:0-40248 GCA_001805055.1 Nitrospirae bacterium GWC2_57_13 | reverse complement strand
GTCCTTCCTTCAACGGGGGCGGTCAAAGAATAGCACTTGCGGTCGTACTTGGGCGGCTTGCCTGCGGCCATGGCCTCTTTTCGCCGAACATCGAGCTCCTCAGGCGAGCAGTAGCAGTAGTAGGCCTTCTTCTCCTTCAGGAGCCGATCCACCTGGGTCCGGTAGATGTCCATGCGCTCGGTCTGGCGGAAAGGGCCTTCATCCCAGTCCATACCGAGCCACTTCATCCCGTCCACGATGATGCGGATGGACTCGTCGGTGGACCTCGTCTTGTCCGTGTCCTCGACCCTCAGGACAAAGGTCCCCTTGTGGTGACGCGCAAAGAGCCAGTTAAACAAGGCGGTCCGTACCCCGCCGATATGAAGGGCGCCGGTGGGGCTCGGCGCGAACCTGACGCGAACAGTGCTCATGGCTTTTTTCTTTTTCCTTTCAGGGTGCTGCAGACATCCATCCCGCTCGTACCGGATGTGAGGGACTGATTATAGCAGATTGGGCAGGCGACTGAAAAGAAAAAATAGGGTCCTAGCAAAAGGGCGTGTGGATGCAGATGAACGGGGATAAGATAGTAACTAAGGCACAAAAAGCTTCTCAAACCCGGAAAAAACTGCAACACTGATTTACGCTGATCGAGTTATGAAGAATCCTGATCTTTCCCAGGCGGTAATCCGCCGTTATCCCTGCCAAAGGTTTTGACTTTTTTGATTGCTGCTTGTCCGGGATAGGAAGATCAGGGCGCATCGGGGAGAGCCAAAATAAAAAGAGGACGGCCTAATGACCGTCCTCTTTTTTTGTGCATGAACCGAATCTAGAAACCGAAGGGCTTGGCGTAGAGCAGGATCAGAACCACGACAAGGGTGTAAATTGCCAGCGATTCGATCAGCGCCAGACCGACGATCATGGTGGTCATGATCTTGCCGGACGCCTCGGGATTGCGGGCGATACCTTCAACCGCTCGTCCGATGCCGAGACCCATGCCGATGCCGGTGCCGAGGGTCGCGATGCCGATGCCGAGGGCCGATGCAATGGCCACAGTGGCATAGAACGACATCTTTGCCGCATCAGGGGCCGCTGCTGCTTCTGCTGCTGCTGCGAAGGCCGCAGGAGCGATCAGCATGATGCCCAGAACCAGTACCAGGATTGCAGAAAGTTTTTTCATTGTCTCGCCTCCTTTCCTCAAAAGGTGAACTGCCGGCCGGATGAATAAATACCGGGTAGAACCTCCCGGGGCCGATGATGCCGAAGCCGCCCCGAGGTCATGTTGCTTAATGGTGATCGGCGCCGCCGATGTGCGCCTGTTCAATGGACCCGGAAAGATACAGCATGGTCAGCAGCGTGAAAACACCTGCCTGCACCACGGCAACCAGCAGGCCCAGCCCCAGGATGGGGATAGGCGCGATGTAGGGGGAGAGCAGTGCCAGCACCAGAAGCAGCTTGTGCTTTGCCACCATGTTGCCGAAAAGCCGGAAAGACAGGGAGAGAACACGCGCCAGATGGCTGATGACCTCGATGATGAACATGATCGGCGCCAAAGCCCACATGGGGCCCATGAAATGCTTGACGTAGCCGATGCCGTGGCGCCGCAGACCGATGTAATGCGTTGCCGTGAACGAGACCAGAGCAAGGGCAAGGGTCGTGTTCAGGTTGCCTGTGGGCGAGTCAAAGCCCGGCAGAAGACCCAGCAGGTTTCCGACGAGAATGAACAGGAACAACCCGGCGATCAGCGTGAAGTAATGCCTGCCTTCGGGGCTCATGATCTCGACAACGAAGTCCTCGAGGCCGCCGATAAGCACTTCCATGAAGTTCTGGAAGCCCGTGGGCGCATCCTTCTTTTTGAGCGTCAGGCGTGTTGCAATGGCCAGACCGATCAGGATGCCCGAGGCCACGACAGCATAGGTGACATGTGCCGGCACGTCAGGGATGTTAAAAAGCAGCGGTCCTTCTTTCATGGCAGGGTCTCCTACGATTTGAAAGAAACAGATGTTATGCAGTCAAAACTTTACTTCAACCCCCCTGGCAAGTCAAGAAAAAATCAGGCGTTTTTCCATTAAATTTCCTAATGATTGTATATGCTTTTGTTAATAAAATAAAAAATCCACACCCCGCTGAAGGGGTGTGGATCTCAGGTATCAGGCGAAAGACGGGCCGATGGGGCTCAGGCCATGACAAGGAACACGCCGACAGCAGCGGCCCAGGCCAGGAAGGCCACGATGATGGGCTGGACCTTGAGGGTCTTGAAATCGCACAACAGGCCGAGGTTCACGAAGGCCGTGGCAAAGACGATAGTGGCGGCCACCTTGATGGCCTGGAACTTGGTCACAACGGCAAAGGCAGGGCTGAAGGCCGTGAGCCCCAAGATCACGATGAAGGCCGCAAGAACGATCAGGAGATAGCCGGAGCCCTTCTTTTTTCCGTTCTGCTTGGCAGCGATAAAGAAAAAGGCGAGAGCCACGAAGGGGATCAGTGCCGTGCGCAGCACTTTTACGGGAAGAGCGATGTCCTTGCTGACGGTGCCGAGATTTGCGGTGGCCATCTTTACGAGCCCTGTCTGCTGGAGGGTGGCTCCGGACAGGACGCCGTACACTTCATTCCCCAGGCTCTGGAAGTAGGGAATCGCCTGGAACATCGCTACTGCCAGGAGGCCGACGAGGGTGATGGCGATCATGGAGTTCGAAATGTCCTCGTCCTTGGCGTCGACGGCCGTGCAGGTGATCGCAATGGCTGAAGCGCCGCAGATCGATGATCCCACCGCTGTCAGCCAGTTCGTCTTTTGGGGAAGTTTGAACAAACGGCCGAGCAGAAGCGCCGCGACCAGCAGCACGCCGAAGGCCACGAAGGTCTGGGCATAGACGGCCCCGGAAAGGGCCAGGCTGGTCTTGATATTGATGGTGGCTGCGTAGAGTATCACGCCGACGGGAATGAGGAAGTCCTTGATGTCCTTCGCATAAGCGATCACCATGTCGAAGAAGGGCAGTTTGCCGAACAGAAGCCTGATGATCATGCCTGCCAGCAGCGCCACGACCAGCGCATCCAGCGTCGGGTGAATCCCGGAAAGATAATATGCGCCAATTCCGAGGAGCGTGGTGAGCAAAACGCCAGGGGCCAGGGCCTTGAACATGATTCCCTCCTTAAAAGATAAGTGTCGTTAGAATTTTATATCCAGCGAGTCTTTGCCCAGAATGGTCTTTGCCGCTTCCAGGAACAGCTTCTCTTTTTCGGCATCGTCCGGAGTATCCTCGGTGAGCTTGCTCAGGTCCTCGTGCACCAGGAGTCTCATCCTGCTCAGGGCGAGATTCTTCAGCACTGTATGTTCAGCTACATAATCCACTATTTTCTTCAGCCTGCCAGGCATGATACTTCTCCTCCTTGCATAGAAATGCTCTATCAGGGCGTCCAGAACGCTGTTTTGAGATTATGGCCGACAGTATATCACAGATTTTCTCAGTTTGTAAATTATTTATTTGTTGCAAGGTGGGCAGGAAAAAAGAGGGTCTTTTGCGTCGAAAAAAAAGGGAAGGCCTCTAAGCCTCCCCCGCGTGTAGTGCGAACTATATGTAGTGATTCCAAAGCCTGCTGCCTAGTCAGCGTAGGCGCCTGCGGCATTGTAGTTGTAGGGAAAACCGTCGTTCACCCAGCCGTTCCGGACCCGGTAGCCATTTGCATCCGTGCTGCCCTGGAACCCGTTGACCATGTTCATGACCCGGTAGCCCAGCGGCTCAAGAAGACTGGCCGCCGCTGCGCCGCGCTGGCCGCTCCGGCACATGAAAATCAAGACCACGTTTTCCTTAACGCTGCCGAAAAGACCATTGATCTCGCTCACGAAGGAAGGATTCACAACGAACTGCTTCTTCCAGTCGATCATGTAGGCCACGTTGAAGACCTTCAGGTCGAGTCCATTGCCGATGCCGGCCTTGTTCATGCCGGGATGGCCGACCCATCTCCATTCTTCCGGAGTGCGGACATCAACGATGTAATAAACCGTTGCGCTGTCATAGGCCATGGCCGCCGTCGAGCCATTCATGACAAGATCGTAGGCCTGTGTCGTCGAAACGCTCTCGAATGCCACGGCCGGCATGACTGCTGCGAAGGAAACGAGGATCGCAAAACAAATCGTCAAGACAATAGATTTTTTCATCAGTGTGTTCTCCTTAATTAATGAGCGTTGAGTGCTGTGGACCGGTTAACTACGATACATCAACCCCTGAAATCCCTGTGACGCGAAAAAACGATGATAGCTTTTTTCAGACATCACCTCCCCTAGTCATTACTATTAAGCATTTCATTGAAACCGAAGTTTATGGAATCGGCGCAAAACTCATAGTACAAAAGTAGCAATTAGTTGCCTATCTGTCAACTACAATTTTATTGGGCTTGGAAAAAGAGACTGCGAGAAAAACAGAGTAAATACAAGTAGTTAATATTGATAAGGCAGTTTGAGAGTGAAAACAAAGATGTTGAAATGTCATTCCGGGTAATCTGCGGGGTTCTGCATGACACGGGAGGCGGATGGTGAAAATATAACGAGCGTTATGCTGTCAGGCGATCAGCTAATGATCCTGGCACCTATTTCAGGCTGCTATATCGTCTGAAGGCGATCTTTGCGAGGACAGCACGGTCGCCGGTCAGACAGTCATGATCTCTGTTTCTTTGTGCGCAAGGAGCTCGTCAATCTTCTTGATGTAGTCGTCGGTGCTTTTCTGGATATCGTCCTGCAGTTTTTTTGTTTCATCTTCGGAGACGTGATCTTCCTTCGAGCGCTTTTTGATTTCCTCGTTGATGTCCCTGCGGATATTTCGAATGGCGACCCGGGAATCCTCGGCCAGCTTTTTTGCATGCTTCACGATCTGCTGCCGGCGCTCTTCCGTCAAGGGCGGAATGGCAAGCCTGATGAGCTTGCCGTCGTTGTTCGGCGTGAGACCCACGTCCGATTTCAGGAGCGCCTTTTCGATCTCCCCGATCATTTTCCCCTCCCAGGGCTGGATCGTGATCATGCGCGGGTCAGGCACGGCGAGGTTCGCAATCTGGTTGAGCGGCGTGGGCGTGCCGTAGTAGTCGACGGTGATGCCGTCAAGGATGCCCAGGGATGCCCTGCCGGTCCGCACCGCTGCGAACTCTCTTCGCAGGGTTTCGAGGCCCTTGCCCATTTTCTCTTCAGCCTTTTTTTTCATTTCATGAGCCATAGTTCCTCCCGGCGACGATCGTCCCCACCTGTTCTCCCAGTGCCAGCCGCTTGATGTTTCCGGGAACGGTGAGGTTGAATACGATAATGGGAAGGTCGTTGTCCATGCAGAGCGAGATGGCCGTTGCGTCCATCACCTTCAGGTCCTTCTGGAGGACGTCAAGGTAGGTGAGGCGGTCAAATTTTACGGCCGACGGGTCCTTGACCGGATCGGCGCTGTAGACGCCGTCCACTTTTGTGGCCTTCATGATCACTTCAGCGCCGATTTCCATGGCCCGGAGCGCGGCAGCCGTGTCAGTGGTGAAATAGGGATTGCCCGTGCCGGCGGCAAAGATCACGATGCGTTTTTTCTCAAGATGCCGTACAGCCCGCCGTCGGATATACGGTTCGGCCAGCTCACGCATCTCGATGGCCGACTGAACCCGCGTTCTTACACCCTTGTTCTCCAGGACGTTCTGCAAGGCAAGCGAATTCAGCACCGTGGCCAGCATGCCCATGTAGTCGGCGCTCGCCCGCTCCATGCCCTTTGCCGTGGCGGCGAGCCCCCGGAAGATGTTGCCGCCGCCGATGACGATGGCGGTCTCAATGCCCAGGTCGTAGATCTCCTTCACCTGGGACGCGATCGAGTCGAGCATGGCATAGTCAATGCCGTACTCCTGCTCGCCCAGAAGGGCCTCGCCAGAGAGCTTGAGCAGTATGCGTTTCCGGGCCGGTCGAGATGTCATAAGTTATTTTAGCTGCGCTGCGACCTCTTCGGCAAAGTTGCCCTGCTTCTTCTCGATGCCCTCGCCGAGCTGGTACCGGACAAAACGGTTGATCGAAGCTCCCCCGCCTGCCTGCTTCAGCACGTCCCTTACCTTCAGTTTTCCGTCGGGGTCCTTGATGTAGACCTGTTCCAGGAGGCAGGTGTCTCCGTAGAACTTCTCCATCTTGCCTTCAACGATCTTCGGGATAATGGCGGGGGGCTTGCCGGACTCCTTTGCCTGGCCTTCATACACCGCCCGTTCCCGAGCAAGCACGTCGGAGGGCACCATGTCCCGCGTCAGGAACTGCGGATTGGCCGCAGCGATGTGCATGGCGATGTCCTTGCCGAGCTGGTCGTTGCCGCCCTGGTAGTCCACCATGACGCCGATGCGGGACCCATGGAGATAGATGGCGAGCCTGCCGTCGGTCTGATAGCGAACGAAACGGCGGACCGCGATGTTCTCCCCGATCTTCTGAACAAGCGCCTGACGCCTGCTCTCGACGCCCTGGCCATCCAGTTCCAGCTTCGAAAGCGCAGCTACATCGGCCGGGTTCTTGCCGGCAACCAGGTCGGAGATCCCTTTGGCGAAATGCTGGAACTCGTCATTCTTGGCCACGAAATCGGTCTCGCTGTTCACTTCCACCAGTGCGCCGGTCCTGCCCTGTGCGTCGATAGTTGAGCTGATGGAGCCTTCGGCGGCCACGCGGGACGCTTTTTTTGCGGCCGCAGAAAGACCCTTCTGTCTGAGGACGTCCACGGCCTTTTCGAAATCGCCGCCGGCCTCTTCCAGCGCCTTTTTAGCGTCCATCATGCCGGCGCCGGTCTTTTCTCTGAGATCCTTGACTGCTGATGCGGAAATCGTTGCCATGGTGCCAAAACCCCCTCTACTGTTCGCTATCGCCTGCGTGCCGATCCTTCTTCTTCGGGCTCGTCGGCGGTATCCGCCGGCGCGTCAAGCGGTTCTTCAACAGCGTCGGCCGGCTCCGTTGCGACTGCCGCCGCCTGCTCCGCAGCCGCGGCCTCCTTGGCTATCGCCTGCCGTCCTTCTATGAAGGCGTCGGCCATTTTTGAGGCCATCAGGCGAATGGCGCGGATGGCGTCGTCGTTCCCCGGGATAACGTAGTCGATGTTGTCGGGGTCGCAGTTCGTATCCACCACGGCTACGACCGGTATGCCCAGCTTGTTCGCCTCCCGCACGGCGATCGTCTCCTTGCGCGGATCGATGACGAAAACGACGGAAGGGGGCTCGGTCATGGTCTTGATGCCCGTAAGGGTCTTTTCAAGTTTGGTGCGCTCCTTCTCAAGCAGCGCCACTTCCTTCTTGGTCAGTTTTTCATAGGTGCCGTCTTCCTTCATCCGTTCGACCTGCTTCAGACGGTCGATGCTCTTGCGGATCGTCGCGAAGTTGGTCAGCATGCCGCCGAGCCAGCGGTACGAAACGAAGTGCATTCCTGCCCGCCTCGCCTCTTCGACGATGGAGTCCTGGGCCTGCTTCTTCGTGCCGATGAACAGGACATCCTTTCCCTGCGACGCGGTGTGACGCATGAATTCATAGGCGTCCTTGAAGAGCTTGAGCGTCTTCTGGAGGTCGATGATGTAGATCCCGTTCCGCTCGCCGAAGATATATTTCTTCATCTTCGGATTCCACCGCTTGGCCTGATGGCCGAAGTGTACCCCTGCTTCCAGCAGTTCCTTCATGGTAATGCTTGACATGATGCCTCTCCTTACTCTCTTTGTGGTTATTTCCTCCGCGCAGTTCAACCCCCCGGCAGATCCTGTATCAGGATACCCTGCCGAAAGTCCCTGTGCGTGTGGATTTGTTCTGAAGTGCCGTCCGTGAAAAAGGCAGCCAATAACTTACCACAGGGGTCGCGGTATTACAAGGGAAAAATGGAAGAATGGCCCGCCGCATCAGGCTCGGCGCTTCCCCTGCGTCCCGATGCGAGGGGCGGCACATTCTAGGCTGATCCGGTCCGCCAGAACAACGTTTTTTTGCATTCGTGATAAGGGCTGAAGGCTTTTCTCATTTCTGCAAAGAGACCAGAGCGGCTAACTCCTTGAAAGAGCGCTATAACCATCTTTGGCATGGTCTCTGCATTATAACGGAACAGAATGCAGGCAAGGCGGAATTGATGAAGGAGAACCTTAACATGAAAACCACACTGGCAAAAAAAGCAGCTTATATCGGCGCAGGCTCAGGCCTCGTGCTCTTTGCACTCTTCGGGCTTCTGCCTGGAAGCCTGATCGGCGGCGCAGCGGGCCTGAACATCGCCGGATGGATATTCGGCCTGCCCCTCGATCCGGGGCTACTATCGAGGATTATCGTTCTCGGCTCCATGCTGGCCGGTGTGCTGATCGCGGGCATGGTGATCGTCACGGCGGCTTCTGCTCTCGGCTGGATCCTCGGCAAGGCAGCGGACGTGGCCATCGCGGCGCGGGCCTGCGCACAGGATCCGGCGAATTGTCCTGAAAAACAGGTGTAACCAGTCAAGCCTTCGGGCTGACCATACCATCAAACCGAGTGTTGAAAGGAGAATAACAATGGAGAACGAAACGATCAAAACAGGCACGAAAATCGGAGCAACCATCGGAGGGCTGGTCTTTCTGGTCTTCGGAATCGTTCCCGGCTTCTATTTCGGAAGCTACGGCACACTGATTCTTCTTCAGAAGCTCATGGGCGGCACGGTCGAACCCACGCTCTTCGTCAGGGCGGCAGTGGTCATGGGCATCCTGGTCGGCATTCTCTGCGTCGCCGCCGTGAGCATCGTGGTGGGCGGGCTTCTGGGCACGGCCATGGGATATGTGGTGTCGCTGCCGCAGGCGCTGCGCACCAGGAAAGCCGAAGTCAAGGCATAGAGCGGCTACTCTCAGATACATTATACTATACGGAATGACCCGGTAAAGAAGAGGCGGCGAGCGATCACCGCCTCTTCTTTTTCACCAAAGGTTTCCCGCTTCCTTTATATTGATTCCTGAGAGGGGCAGCTGTCAGGCCTGTTCAGATAGAGCTAACTCTTTCAAAAAAAGCTGTTTTTGCCTCGCCATGCTCCCTGCCTTCTGGCTCCAGCCGCTGTCCTTGCCGACCGGTCTCTTCGCACAAAGCGCTTGACAAACATGGTGAAATTGTTTATATTCGCTCTTCTTCGCCGTTTTTTACATTTGGTACGGCATTATTTTTCCTGACGGAGCAAGGTGGACTTCATGAAAACATTTAGCGCAAAAAAAGAGGATCTTGAGCGCGACCGGAAGTGGTTCGTCGTCGATGCCAACGGCAAGACCCTGGGCAGACTGGCCTCTCACGTTGCATCGGTGTTGAAGGGCAAGATGAAAGCGATCTATACGCCCAATATGGACGCCGGTGATTTTGTGATCATCGTCAATGCGGACAAGGTGCATCTCACAGGCAGAAAGCTCGACCAGAAGGTTTACTACCGGCATTCGGGGTACCCCGGAGGCCTCAAGTCCGTCACAGCCGGCACGCTCATGGGGACGAAGCCCGAGCGGGTGATCAAGATGGCCGTGCAGGGCATGCTCCCCAAGACGCAGCTGGGCAAGCAGATGCTGACCAAGCTCAAGATCTACGCAGGGGAGTCCCATCCACACGCCGCGCAGCAGCCGGCGGAGATGAAACTGTAAAGCAACAGAGGACGTTGATCTAATACGGAGGACGGAATGTCAGCGGAAACAGTGACGAGATTTTATGCGACGGGAAAGCGTAAGAACGCTATCGCCCGTGTATGGCTCATGCCAGGCAGCGGCAGGATCACGATCAATCAGCGCCCGGTGGAACAGTATTTCGGCAGGGATGTGCTCAGGATGATCATCCGCCAGCCCTTTGAAGTGACCGGCGTTGTCGATAAATTCGATATCGTCGCGACCGTGCTGGGCGGCGGCGCGTCGGGTCAGGCCGGAGCGCTCCGGCACGGCATCTCGAAGGCTCTGCTCTCCGTGGATTCGGAGGCGAGGGTCAAGCTCCGCAAAGAGGGCTTGCTGACCCGCGATCCGCGGTCGAAGGAACGGAAAAAATACGGCCAGAAGGGCGCGCGGGCCCGCTTCCAGTTCTCGAAGCGTTAAGGGTTCTCGCGCAGCCGCGGCTACGGCCGCGGGCCTGAAGGCCTTTCGCGTTACGGCGATCGGCTCACTAATGACACACGCAGGGAGATGGGACCATATACTGATCCGTATATGTTCCGATGCTCCAGTACTACAGGGAAGGTTGAGACGCCTTCCCTTTTCTTTTGTCTATAGCCTGCAGAGCAGGGAAGGGACGTTCGATGGCAGCGGGTAAGCTGAATGTGGCGGTTGTCGGTTCGAGCGGGTATACGGGCGGCGAGCTGCTCAGGATCCTGCTGCGCCATCCCCGGGTTGCCGTCACCGCAGTCACCTCCGAACGTTCAGCCGGCCAGCCGATCGCGTCCATTTTTCCGAATCTGGCAGGGCTCACGCCGCTCATTTGCGAGCCTCTCGATCCTGCGAAGATCGCGACCAAGGCCGAGGTCGTTTTTCTCGCTCTGCCCCATGTGACGGCACAGGAAGCGGCCTATCGGTTCCATGCCCTCGGACGGAAGGTCGTGGACCTGTCAGCTGATTACCGGATCACCGATCCCGCTGTCTACGAGAAGTGGTATGAGCACGGGCACCGGTATCCGGCGCTGCTGACAGAGGCCGTGTACGGGCTGCCGGAGCTGTATCGTGAAAGGATCGAAAAGGCTTCGCTCATCGCCAATCCGGGATGCTATCCCACCAGCGCGATCCTGGGGCTTGCTCCGCTCGTGCGGGGGGGCATGATCGACCTTGAAAGCATTATCATTGACGCCAAATCAGGAGTCTCCGGTGCAGGCCGCAGTCCGACCCTGGCCCATCATTTTCCCGAGGTGAACGAGGGGCTGATGGCCTACAAGATCGGGACGCACCGCCATACGCCCGAGATCGAACAGGAGCTGTCGGCGCTTGCCGGCAAAGGGGTCATCGTGTCCTTCACCCCGCACCTTATTCCCATGAACCGCGGGATCCTGACCACCATCTATGCCCGGCTGACGAAGTTCATCGACACGGCAGAGCTCCGGGCCCGCTTCGAAGAGGCGTACCGGAATGAGCCGTTCCTGCGGCTGCTTCCCCCGGGCCAGGTGCCGAACGTGCGGCATGTTCGGGGTTCGAATTTTTGCGATATCGGCGTAACTGCCGACCCCCGTACGGGCCGGGCGGTGATCGTCACGGTTATCGATAATTTGGTGAAGGGCGCCGCCGGCCAGGCAGTGCAGAACATGAACCTCATGGCGCGGTTCGAAGAGACCGAAGGTCTGCTGTCGGCTGGATTGTTCCCGTGATCGTTCCGCGCATCAACAAAAGGGGACAGGCACCTTTTTGAGTAAATGCTGTTGTACAAAAAAGGTGCCTGTCCCCTTTATCGTCGAGGGAGACCAATGAGAATTTTGGATACGAAGAATTTGACTGTACCTGGCTTTAAGGTCTGGGGCATTCACTGCGGCATAAAAAAGGACGGCAGGAAGGATCTTGCACTCATCGTCTCGGACCGCGAGGCGGCCGTGGCCGGCGTGTTCACGCAGAACAGGGTGAAGGCTGCGCCGGTGCTCTTTGACATGGCCCGCATCAGGTCAGGCAAAGGGCAGGCGGTGGTGGTGAACAGCGGCTGCGCGAACGCCTGCACCGGCAAGCGGGGCCTGGTTGACGCTCGCACTACGGCAGAGGCGGCAGCGGCCGAACTGGGTATGCGGTCAGAAGCCGTGTATGTGGCTTCGACGGGCGTAATCGGCGAGTATCTGCCGATGCCGAAGGTGCGGATAGGTATCGAGACGAGCGTCGGACTCCTTTCTTCGTCTGGCTGGGATCAGGCTGCCGAAGCCATTATGACCACGGACATCTACCCAAAGCTGGCCATGGTGCAGGAAGAGATCGGGGGAAAAACAGTGACCGTTGCGGGGATCGCAAAGGGGTCAGGCATGATCCACCCGAATATGGCCACCATGCTAGGCATCATCGTGACGGACGCCCTTGTTGCCGCGCCGCTGCTCAAGAAGGCGCTGCGCGATTCAGTGGAGCGGTCCTTCAATGCCATAACGATAGACGGAGAAACGAGCACCAACGACATGGTCCTGTGCATGGCCAACGGGGCGGGAGGGAACAGGAAGCTCGCGGCAGGCAGCAAGGATTTCAAGAAGTTCCAGGCATGCCTGGATACTGTGGCGCAGTCGCTGGCCACGCAGGTGGTCCGGGACGGCGAGGGCGCCACAAAGTTCGTAGAGATCACGGTCCGCGGAACGAAGACGCCGAAAGCCGCGAAAGAGGCGGCCATGGCCGTGGCGTTGTCACCGCTCGTCAAGACGGCGCTCTTCGGCGAGGATGCGAACTGGGGCAGGATCATGGCGGCCCTGGGGCATTCGGGTGTGGACATGGATGAGGCTAAAACCGATATCACCATCG
Source organism: Nitrospirae bacterium GWC2_57_13 (assembly GCA_001805055.1). Classification (GTDB taxonomy): domain Bacteria; phylum Nitrospirota; class UBA9217; order UBA9217; family UBA9217; genus GWC2-57-13. The sequence goes on along the minus strand of MHDZ01000094.1, from coordinate 27,886 downwards.
GCAAAATGAAGCTCGTGGAGAAGGGCCTGGGACAGGGCAAGGCCGCTGAGAAGGATGCCGCAGCCGCGCTGAAGCAGCGGGACATCAAGATCCTTATCGATCTTCACAAGGGCAAGGCCGAAGCAACCGTCTGGACCTGCGACTATTCGAACGAGTATATCAAGATCAACGCCGCCTACCGGAGCTGAGACCGGAAGCCTCGCCTGGTGCCGGGCTGCAGAGGCGCAGGGCAAAAATATCCGGAAAGCAGCCGAAAATAAGCATTATTTCTCTTGACTTTCGGTCTTTCACTTGTTAATTATGTAATTTAGCCGCCTTTGTCGGGAAACCAGCAAAGGCGGCTTTCATTCCTAACGGCACGGCAAGGGCCTTGCCGGAAATGTTTCTTTTTTCAACAGGTTATCCAGAAAGCGGATCGCAACGACGAGAGGGGGTGTATGGCACGTGCCAAGTGTTAGGGTGCGAGATAACGAGTCCTTTGAAGCCGCACTCCGGAGATTCAAGAAGAGCATTGAGAAAGAAGGGGTGCTCTCGGAGGTCAAGAAGCGGGAGCACTATGAGAAGCCGAGCGTAAAGCGGAAGAAAAAGGCCCTGGCAGCGAGAAAAAAGGCTGCCAAGTCAGCGCGTATGTTCCGGCATTAATCTGCCGGAAGGGCGGCCCAACCGGATCCGTCCCGCCTTCCCGGGCGTGCGCTCCACGAACTGTTCCTGCCGGTAATCGACGCGAGGAGAGCGGATGGAACTGAAGCAGAAGGTCGAGGCCGACACGAAGGCGGCGATGAAAGCGCGGGCCGCAGAGAAGGTCTCGACGCTCAGGATGCTGAGCGCCGCACTCAAGAACAAGGAGATCGACAAGCGGCGGCCCCTCACTCACGACGAGGTGATCGAGACCGTCCGTTCCCTCATCAAACAGCGCAGGGATTCTGTGGAGCAGTTCGCCAAGGGCGGCAGGCAGGACCTTGTCGACAAGGAAACCGCGGAGATAGCGGTGCTTGAGGCCTATCTCCCGCAGCAGCTTTCGCGAGAGGAGCTCGATGCTCTCGTTCGTGAGGCCATGGCCGAGACCGGGGCCCAGGGCGCCAAGGACATGGGAAAGGTCATGAAAGCAGTTGCGGCGCAGGCCGCAGGCCGCGCCGACAATAAACTCCTGAGCGAGCTCGTTAAGCAGGCGCTGGGTTAGGCGCGCACCGTCCATGGGCGGAAAGCAACGGGTCATTCCATAACTGTCTGGCAGGGGGCCGTCATGAGCGAGGCCCCCTGATTTTTTTCTGGAGTCATTAGCAGTGAATCTGCGGCAATTCTTTGATCTTGCAATACAAACAGGCATCGACGCCGACCCCCGGGGACGCCAGGCCGTGGAGCGGGAATTGGTACAGGTCCGTACGGCCTTTGATGAGCTCAAACCGGTGGACCGGGAATTTTTTGACCGCGAGAGCCTTTCCAATCCCTATGCCGACAGCCGGATCCTTCACGGCGACCCCGAACGAGCCATCCGGAAGGTCTTCGTGGGCGTGGACATCGAGACGGCTGAGCTCGTCCTTGCCGACCGGCTGAACGAAAAGGGCGCCGGCATCGACCTGGTCGTTTCCCATCATCCCGAAGGCCGCGCCTACGCCACGATCTACGACGTGATGAAGATGCAGGCCGACATCCTGCACCGATTCGGGGTGCCGATAAATGTTGCCGAGGGCATCCTTTCCGGAAGGATGAAGGAAGTGGAGCGCAAGCTGATGCCGCTCAATCACAATCGTTCGGTGGATGCGGCCCGGCTGCTGGACATTCCCTTCCTCTGTCTGCACACACCGGGGGACAATATGGTGGCCGGCCATCTGCAGCGGCTCTTTGAAGAACAGGCGCCCCACGCGCTCCGGGACGTCATCACCCTGCTCCGGGACATCCCCGAGTATCAGGCTGCGGCGCGGAACAACACGGGTCCCAAGATCCTGCTCGGGTCCGACGACCGCCGCGTAGGAAAACTGTTCGTGGACATGACCGGAGGCACGTCGGGTCCTAAAGATTCCTTCGAAAAACTGGCCCGTTCCGGCGTGGGCACGCTGGTCATGATGCATCTCTCCGAAGACAATCGGAAAGAAGCGGAAAAGCACCATGTGAACATCATCGTTGCCGGCCATATCGCGAGCGACACCCTCGGCATGAACCTCCTACTCGACGCTGTCGAGAAGAGCGCACCCCTCGAAGTGCTGGAATGCTCGGGATTTACGAGGATCCGGCGGTCCGGTTGACTCCGGCCGGCCCAGCCGGTCAGAATATGAACGAACAGGCCCAGAGGGTTCTCGAGTATGATAAGATAAAAGGTATTATTGCCGGTTTTGCCTTGTCTGCACCGGGCGCCGAAGCGGTTCGCGCAATGCAGCCTTCAGCCGGCGAGGATGCCGTTCCGGTCCTGCTGGAGGAAACGTCCGAGTATCTGGCCCTGATCGGGCGGGGGGATGTTCCGCCCCTGGACGGCATCAGGGACCTCGGTCCTCTGTTTGAGCGGCTCTCGGCATCGGGAGGCATGCTTGCACCTGCTGAGCTGCTCGATGTGGCCTCGACGCTCGGCGCGGGACGGCGGGTCCAGTCCTTTTTCCAGAGGATCATCGGCGGCCCCGCGGCCCTGCGATTGAGCGGCCAGGCAACGGCAATACAGCCCCGAAAGCAGATCGAAGACGCGATCGCCGCGGCCATTGACGACAGCGGTGAAGTGAAGGACTCGGCAAGTCCGGCGCTCCGGAAGGTCAGGAAGCAGCTTGCCAGGGTCAGGGAAGATATCCTCGCCAGGCTGACGCGTATCCTTCAGAGCAGCGCCGCGCAACATGTCGTCCAGGAGCAGGTCATCACCATTCGGGACGACCGGTACGTGCTCCCCCTGAAGCCGAACTTTCGCCAGAGCGTGAAGGGCGTGGTGCACGGCCAGTCGGGATCGCGCGCGACGGTGTTTGTTGAGCCCCTCGATGTGCTGGATCAGAATAACCGGCTTACGGAGCTCAGGAGCGAAGAGCGGGAAGAGGTCGAGGCGGTCCTGCGCGGACTGACGGCCCTCATCGCTCAGGATGCAACGGCGGTCAGCGTCACGTTCCGGATCCTGACAGGGTTGGATGTCATCCAGGCCCGCGCCAGATTCGGCGTTGAATACGGCGGCAGCATACCGTCGCTGTCCGGACGGGGAGGACCTCTCCGGCTGCGGGCTGCCCGCCATCCCCTGCTGATGGGCCGTGCCGGCCCGGAAGGCAACGCAGCGGCGGTGACGCCGAATGATATAGAATTGGGCGGTCCTGATCGCCTGCTGATCATAAGCGGACCGAACGCGGGCGGCAAGACCGCGGTCCTCAAGACAGTGGGGCTTTTGAGCCTCATGGCGCAGTCAGGCATTCCGGTGACGGCTGCAGAGGGAAGCGAGCTTCCTCTGTTCAGCGGTGTATTCGCCGACATCGGCGATGAGCAGAGCCTGGAGCGGGACCTGAGCACTTTCTCGTCCCACATCGTGCGGGTGGCCGATATCCTGCGCAGCGCAGGAGCCGACGCGCTGGCGTTGTTCGACGAACTCGGCGCCGGCACTGATCCGGCCGAAGGGGCCGCCCTTGGCGCGGCAGTGCTCGACAGCCTTCTGTCCCGCCGATGCATGACCGTGGTGACGACCCATCACAGCGCACTGAAGCTCTTCGGCGCCCAAACCGGCGGCGCCGTGAACGCGGCAATGGAGTTCGATCCGGTTACGCTCAAGCCGACGTACCGCATGATCGCCGGCAGGCCGGGCAGGAGCTATGGCCTTGACATGGCGGCGCGGTTCGGCATCCCCGGAGAGATCATCGAGGGGGCGCGATCCCGCTTGGAGAAAGACGCGCTCCGGCTCGAAGACCTGCTCGAAGGTCTGGAGCAGGATGCCCGCGATCTGGCGGGCCGCAGGGAAGAGACGGAGCAGGAGCGAGAGGCGGCGAGCAGGGACCGCGCAGCCGCGGAACGGGAACTGACTGCTGCGCAGAAGGCCGCCGGCGAGGTGTTGGCCAGAGCGCGCGACGAGGCAAGGACCATTCTCAGTGCGCTGCGCGGGAAGCTGCGCGATCTGTCCCGCACGGTCTCCATGGAGCCGCCGAAGGTTCATCTGGTCCGGAGCGAAGTGGAGCAACTCGCCCGGCAGCTTCAGCCCGCAGAACCCGAGCGCAGCGATGCGGCGGGCCTGCAGGTGCAGCCGGGCGAGCGGGTCAAGATCCCGAAGTTCAATGCAATCGGAACAGTGACGGCCTCTTTTCGTGGCGCTGTCGAGGTCGATGTGGCAGGCAAGACCTTCAGGCTGCAGACGCAGGATGTTTTTCCTCTGGCGGCGCAGAAGTCGGGCTCGGGCTCGGGAAAAGGACCGGGCTGGAGTGTCGACCTGCTGGAGGATGAGACCGCCCCTGACCGTGTGGACATCATCGGTTACCACGTGCCAGAGGGGCTGGCCGAAGTGGAGCGCATGCTCAACCGGGCTGCGCTGCACGGATTATCGTCGGTGGTCGTCATTCACGGCCACGGCACCGGAGCGCTCAGGGCCGCGGTTAACGATTTTCTGAAGGGCCATCCGCTCGTGGCGGCCTGCCGGCCCGGAGGCCAGTTTGAAGGCGGCGCAGGCGTGACGGTGGCGGAGCTGAAGAAGTAAATTGTACTCCGAAGACGTCATACACAGGGTACGGGACAGCGTCGACATCGTCGATCTGGTGTCGGGCTATGTCTCCCTCAAAAAAACGGGCAAGAATTATGTCGGCCTCTGCCCGTTCCATACGGAAAAAACGCCGTCCTTTACCGTGAATCCGGATAAGCAGATCTTTCATTGCTTCGGGTGCGGCGCCGGCGGCGATGCTTTCAAGTTCATCGGGACCCAGGAGGGGCTCAACTTTCCCGAGGCCATGCGGCGACTGGCAGAGCGGAGCGGTGTCGCCCTTCCGGAGGACCAGCGAAGCAGGCAGGAAGATGCCGGCGACAGGGAAGAGCGGGAAGTTCTCCGCTCCGCCATTGCCGAGGCAGAATTTTATTTCCGCCGCGAGCTCGAAGGTCCTGCCGGTGCGGCTGCCAGCGACTATCTCAAGCGGCGCGGCGTGAGCGAAGTCGCGGCAAAGGATTTCTCGCTGGGCTATGCCCGGCCCGAGTGGGACGGTCTGCTGCGACATCTGACGCAGAAGGGCATTGCTCCCGCACTCCTGGAGAAGGCCGGGCTTGTGGTGCAGCGAAGCAGCGGCGACGGATACTATGATCGCTTTCGAGGCAGGATCATTTTCCCGATCCGCGACGTCTCAGGAACGGTGATCGCATTCGGCGGCCGGGTGATGGACGACACGCTGCCCAAGTATCTGAACTCGCCCGAGACGCCGCTCTACAGCAAAAGCAACGTGCTCTTCGGTCTGGACCGGGCGAAGGAGGCGGGTCGGAAGCTCGGCTACTTCATCATCGTTGAAGGTTACCTCGATGCGCTCGCCTGCCATCAGTTCGGTGTGCAGAATGCCGTGGCCACCCTCGGCACGGCGCTCACCGAGGGCCATCTCCGGCTGCTCAGGCGGTTTGCGAAGAAGGTGGTGCTGATCTTCGACCCCGACCCTGCAGGAGTGAAGGCCGCCCTGAGGGGCCTTGATCTCTTTGCAACGAGCGGGATGAAGGTCAATGTAGTATCACTGCCCGACGGTGAGGACCCAGACACGTTCCTGCATCGCCGGGGCCGCGATGCCTTCACCGAACAGCTGCGCGGGTCCGTGAAGTTCATGGAATTCGTACTTGGCCAGGTAGCGCGGGGCGGCAGGAAAGCGCCGATCGATGAGAAGGTGGAGCGGGCCGGAGAGATGCTCGGCTTCATCGCCAAGCTGCCGAGCGCCATTGAACGGGATCATTACCTCAAGCGCACGGCCGAGGCCTTTGATCTCGATGAGGGCCTGCTGCGCAGGGAAATGCCGTCAGGCGGGCCGACGCGGCAGACGGCTGACCAGCCCCGTTCAGCGGTCCCTGCGCATCAGCGCCCCAGGGCGGAGGAGATGCTGATCCACCTGATGCTGCGCGAAGACGGTATCGCCCGGGACCTTCAGGGCCAGCTCAGTACCGACGATTTTACCGATCCTCTGTATCGTCGCGCTGCCGAACGCATCTTCTCGGTGGTGGCGCTGACCGGGCGGCTCGAGAGCGCTGCATTGCTTCAGGGCGATGACGAGGAACTGAATCATCTGATCTCGCATTATTCCGTGCTAGATCTGGAATATCAAGATCCCGGCCGGGCGCAGCGCGACTGCGTGGAGCGGCTCCGGCAGCAGGGGCTCGCGCGGAAAATGAAGGAGATCGGCGCAGCGGTCAAAGAAGCCGAGGCGCGGGGAGATCAGGAGCGTCTGCGCAGCCTTCTGGACGAACAGCGACGGCTTGCAGAGCGAAGAACGAGAGAAGACCGACCAGACGCCGCGGGAAGCTGAAGGCGTTCCGGGGAGCGCCCCGGATGCAGAAGCGATACCGACGCTGCGAACGATTACGCCGCATCTCGACAAGGAGCACCAGGGTATGTCAAAACGGGGCAATACAGGCGATCCAAAAAAATCGAACGGCTCGGCCCGAAAGAGCCAGTACGTGCCGTATGAGGAGCAGGGAGAAGGCGCCGCGCACGACGACAGCCAGCCGGAGCAGATCGACAGCATCCTGTCCTTTTTCGGTGACGGCGAGCTCGACATGGAGTTCGTGAGCGCCCGCGGCGACGGCAAGGCGAACCCTCCGGCCGCCGAGGCCCATGGCGATGATGACGCTTCCGGAGACGAGGCCGGAGAAGAGGCCGCAGAAGAGGATGCCGAGGAAGCAGACGTTGAGGTAGGCGTCGGAAAGTCCGACGACCCTGTCCGCATGTACCTCAAGGAAATGGGCACCGTGCCGCTCCTTTCCAAGGAAGGCGAAGTGGCCATTGCGAAGCGCATCGAGGAAGGAAAGCGTGATGCGGCCCAGATCGTTTACAATCTCCCCTTTTCTCTCCAAGAGGTGCGCGATCTCGGCGACAAACTGCGAAAGGGAAAGATCAGCATTCATGAGGTGGTCCACACGGCCGAGGATGAAATGGAGGACCTCCAGGGACAGAACGAGGAGGACCTCCAGGCCCGCGTGCTGAAGCTCATCACCGAGGTCGACCGGCACAGCGCGAACCATGCAACCCTGATGAATCATATCAACAGCCCCCGGTGCAGTGATGCAAAGCGCAAGGGGCTGCGGGAAAAGGCCCAGATCGTCCGGTATGCGCTGTATGACAAGCTGGAGGAATTGAACATCCAATGCCGGCAGACGGACCGCATCGTCGCCCGGCTGCGGGAGCAGGTGGGCGAGGTGCTGCAGTGCGAGAGCGATGTGCGGCGGCTTGAGAAAAAGACGGGGCTGAGCATCGCCGAGCTGAAGGACGTCTTCCGGAAGATCAGGAGCGGAGAGCGCGAGCTCAAGAACGCCGCGCGGCGGCTCGAAATGCGCCAGGCCGATCTCGTCGATGTGGCGAAGATCTATCGTGATTCCTGCAAACGCGTCAGAAAGATCGAGGGCGAATGCGGGATCGCGGCAGAGCAGCTGAAAAAGACGCTGTGGGCCTTTGAGCGCTCCGAGGAGCGGGCCAAGATCGCGAAAAGCGAGCTGGTGGAGGCCAATTTGCGGCTTGTGGTCTCCATCGCCAAGAAATATACGAACCGGGGATTGCAGTTCCTGGATCTGATCCAGGAGGGCAATATCGGCCTGATGAAGGCCGTGGACAAGTTCGAATGGCAGCGGGGGTACAAGTTCAGCACTTATGCCACGTGGTGGATCCGGCAGGCGATCACGCGGGCCATCGCCGACCAGGCGCGCACGATCCGGATCCCCGTGCACATGATAGAAACTATGAACAAGCTTATCCGCACGTCACGCGGGCTCGTGCAGGAACTGGGACGGGAGCCGAGCACCGAGGAGATCGCGGCAACGATGAAGCTGCCCGTCGAGAAGGTCCGCAAGATCATGAAGATCGCCAAGGAGCCCATCTCGCTCGAAACGCCGATCGGCGAAGAAGAGGACAGCCATCTTGGCGATTTCATCGAGGACAAGAAGGTCATGTCGCCGCTCGATTCAGCTATCCGCAAGAACCTGCAGCATCAGGTCGGCCGGGTGCTGAACTCGCTGACGGACCGCGAGGAGAAGGTGCTGCGATGGCGGTTCGGCGTCGGCGAGCATACGGACCATACCCTGGAGGAAGTGGGCCAGGAGTTCGACGTAACGCGCGAACGCATCCGTCAGATCGAGGCCAAGGCGCTCCGGAAGCTCCGGCATCCCAGCAGAAGCAAGCAGCTTAAGAGCTTCATGGAGTAACCGCCGGATCGTGGCATCCGGTTCGTCTTCAGTCTAATGCACAGAACGGAACAGCCGGCTTGACATTTCCGGGCCGTTGTGAGAATATGGTCGCCGCAACGACCTTGCAGCGACATGCAGGGCCCATAGCTCAGCTGGTAGAGCTACCGGCTCATAACCGGTTGGTCCCAGGTTCGAGTCCTGGTGGGCCCACCACGTGATTTTCGATTTGGGGGAGAGCCGTTCATGGAACTCAGGCACAGGACAGAATGCTTTACGGCTTTCCAAATCGGGTAAGAACAATAATGCGCCTCTCGGCGCATTTTTTATTTGAAGGGCGGAACGATGGACGATCAGCTGAACCTCCTTATTGAACTCCAGCACGTGGACAAAAAGATCCATGCCCTTATGGCCGAGCGAGGCAAGCTTCCCGGGATGCTCGATGTTCTGGCGCGGAAGCGGGAGGCGAATGCCGAGGAGCTCGCCGGGGCTCGCGCCGCGCTCGAAGAAGCGCAGAAAAAAAAGCGCGACCGCGATCGCGACCTTGAGTCGGGCGTGCAAAAAGTGGACAAGCTGAAGACCCGCACAGGGGATATCAAGACGAACAAGGAATATCAGGCGCTGCTGAAGGAGATCGAAACGGCCGAGCAGGACAACAAGACCGTGGAGGATGATATTCTCCGGTTGATGGAGACGGCCGAGGCCACGGCGGTGAAGATCAAGGATGCGGAGCTGCGCTCCGCTGCGGAGTCCGCTGCCATCGATGCGGAGCAGAAGGAACTTGAGGCAACAGTGGCCAGGCTGAACAAGGACCTGCAGGCCCTGGAGCGTGAACGGCACGATGCCGCCGGGCGCATTGATTCGGCCGCCATGGCCGAATACGAGAAACTGCACAGGACCCGGGCGGGAACGGCCGTTGTCGAGGCGATGAACGAGACCTGCTCCGGCTGCTTCATGCGGATCCCGCCCCAGGTGTACGTGAACGTCAAGAAGAACAGCGCGCTCATCCCCTGCCCCCAGTGCAGCCGCATCCTCTTCTACAAAGCGTGAAGGTGTCCGTCCATCCTGAATATCAGAGGCCCACTGCCGGAAGGTGTACCCCCGACGAAGGTCGGATGACATTCCCAAGGAACGCACACCGCTGTGCGGAGATGTTCGATCCGCGGCTGCCTGCAATTTACTGAGTGAGAGGTCCATCAGTGGAGGAATTTTCGATCTATAGCGACGGCGCATCCCGGAACAATCCGGGTGAGGCCGGGGCCGGCGTGGTCATCCTGTGCAAGGGAGAGCAGGTCGCTGCGCTCGCCCGCTATCTCGGCACGACTACGAACAACGTGGCCGAGTATCAAGCCGCGATCATGGGCCTGGAGTATGCGCTTGAGCGCGGGGCCTCGCGCGTCAGCCTCTTTGCCGACTCGGAGCTTCTCGTCAAGCAGTTGAACGGTCAGTATCGGGTGAAGAACAGCGGTCTGCTCCCGCTCTACCGGCGGGCAAAGGAACTGATTGCCTCGATCGGCCGTGTTGAGGTACAATATATACCGAGGGCGAAGAACAAGGAAGCGGATGCCCTGGCGAACAGGGCGATAGATGAAAAGCTTGTTGAAAAGTGAGGATTGGAAATTGGAAGTTGAAAATTTTCAATCTCCATTTTTCAATTTCCAATGTTCAATAGTTCTTTGATTCAGAGCGGGTGAGATGATCGCTCCCCGGCAACGGGGGGAGGAAAGTCCGAGCTCCGCAGGGCAAGGCGGTCCCGAAACGGGACAGGGGGCGACCCCATGGACAGTGCCACAGAAAAGAAGACCGCCCCGGATCTCCGGGGCAAGGGTGAAACGGTGAGGTAAGAGCTCACCAGGTCCCGCTGCGAGGCGGGATGCTTGGAAAACCCCGCCTGGAGCAAGACCACATAGGGAAGCGTCCCCCGCTTGTCGGGGGTAAGGACGGCCCGTCCGAGACTTCCGGGTAGGTCGCTTGTGCCGTTGAGCAATCAGCGGCCCAGATAAATGGTCATCGCCTCCGGGCAACCGGAGGAGACAGAACTCGGCTTACGGCCCGCTCTGATCTTTTTCTATTTCAGCCCATGCCGGTTATCCGGCATGGGCTTTGTTGTGGCGCGCACCATCCGTCCCGGCTCCACAACGAACGACACGGCCCCAGCTTCTCCTTGCCTTTTCTCCGAATTTATACTATGTTTTCCCGGTAAGCCTTTCCGACGGACCTATTCGCATGGCCCGGCATATGAGATGATCCCATGCCCCGTATCTTCGACAACATAGACCAGGACCTGCTTGGCGCCCTTCAGGAGACTCTGCACGTCTCGAACCGGGCCGATTTCTGCGTGGGTTATTTCAATCTGCGCGGCTGGAAGCAGCTTGACTCGTAGATGCATTCAGATCCAAGTATATCATCGACGAAATCGACCTTGTACTGGCGAAGCATTACGGCTTTACGGACGAGTAGCTGGACTTAATCATCAACTACGACATCAAGTATCGTATGGGCCGGGATAGTGATGATCTTGACGCATGATCGCTTGCTATGTCAGCCGGCGACGGCAAGAGGTAAGTTATGACAAAAGAAGAATTAGTTTCTATTTTGGATCAAAATCTATTCGGTTGGGCTTATAAAGATATCGAAAGAGCCTCCGTTCATGGTGAAGCGAAATTGGCGGGGTTTGTTTTAGGCGCTTGCTTTATTGACGCAATGGCCGGCTTTTATGCGGGGATTGACAAGGACGAATCCAAACATAGATCAGGAGATCGATTCAAGCGATTTGTCACAGAATATTTGCCGCACTATGATGCCGAGAAACTGTGGGCCGATCTGCGCTGTGGTCTTGTGCACTCCTATGCAGAGGGCGGAACGTATGTTTTTACTGATGCCAACAAAGCAGGATATCATTTCAATACTACAGCAACAGGGCACATTATTCTTAACCTTGAGGACTTTTGTGCAGACTTACGGGAAGCTTATCGCAGATTGAGAAACGACATATTGACGAAGAATGATTGCTATCAGAAAGCAAAGAAAAGATATGAGTCAATGGGCCTTATGGGGCCTGTTGTTGTCAGTAAAATATAGCGGAGAAACCAATGATAGATGTTAACTGCCGAATTTGCCAAACGAAAGCCGCGATTATTGAAGCGGCGGACTTTGGCCGCCACAAAGGTTACAAATGTCCCGTATGCGGCCCTTATTTCATTACGAGCACTGCCGAGGCTATGGTGCAGGGTAAGCCGCGAGGCTCAATGCTGTCTTCATGGATCAGGGACCACTATGAAAGTAATCTGAGTCCTCCTGAAATAAGTAGTGATATTCTCGAAGATGTATTGAAAAACATCACGAATCGCAGCCCTTTGGAAAAGCAACTTCTGCTGTTGCGAGCAATAGAGAAGAGAACAGATTATCCCGGTGCGAAAGTATCCTTGAATCTGACTCATGATTACCCGCTGGCATGGGCGAGCAATCCTGATGAACTCCGGTATCTTGTAAAGTCTTTGGAAGATAGGCGGTTCGTCGCACAAGATAAGACCATAGGAACTTCCGTCTTAAACGTCGTAATTTTAACAGATGGGTGGGTCTATCTTGACAGTCATGCAACTAAATCAGCTTTTAAGGATCGGGCTTTTATCGCGATGTCATTCGATAAGTCACTCGATGCCCTTTGGGAAAACGGCATCAAGATCGCCGTGGAGAGGGCCGGTTACAAACCTCATCGAGTGGATAAAGAGCCGCACTTAGACCGTATTGATGCTAAGATCATCGCCGACATCAAGGATTCAGCGTTCATGATTGCGGATGTGACGCAGCAGAAACAGGGCGTTTATTTTGAAGCTGGTTATGCTCTCGGCCTCAAGCGGCCGATCATCTGGTGCGTACGCGAGGACGACTTAGATAACGTTCACTTCGATACCCGACAATACAATCACGTTGTCTGGAAAACGGCGGAGGATTTACAGGAACAGCTTTATAACCTCATTTGCGCGGTACTCGGCAAACGCACTCACAGTTGACGACGAGAGGGTGGAAGAAATTTTTGGCACTTTTGGGGAGGCTTGTTCCCCGAGCGTATTGCGGCGGGATGGATTAAAGGCCAGTTTCTTTGCACGCGACATTGAATTGATCCTGTGAGATGTGAAAAGATGGCATTCAGATTGCGGATTGCGGAATGAAATGCGCAGTAAGAACTGCACGACATCAAGGGCAGAATACAGCAGGCGCGTCATGGTAAATTTGCAGCCCGGCTCACACTAACAAGCCACCGCAGGTATATAAGCTCTCCTACCTCACGAAAGAAGAGATAAAGATTGTGGAGAGGAAGAAGGGGACGGTGCAGTGAGTATCTTGAACACAAGCCTCGAACAGTTGCAGCAATGGCTCGGCGAACCGGAGGGCGCGAACCTCGAATTCAAGGAAGCCAAAAACAACTTCCATTTCGAGAAACTGGTACAGTATTGCGTGGCCCTCGCAAATGAGGGCGGCGGCAAGATCATTCTTGGCGTGACGGATCTGCGTCCGCGCCGGATCGTCGGGACAACCGCCTTTGCAGAACCCGGACGTACCGAGGCGGGCTTGCACGATCGTCTATCGCATCGCATACCGGTTGAGGAAATCCATACTACTGAAGGTCGCGTGTTGGTAGTACATGTGCCGCCACGACTGCCCGGCACAGTCTGGCAGATCGACGGGCGTTTTCTGAAGCGCGCAGGGGATGAGCTCATCAGCATGGCTGATGCGGAGTTGAAAACCATCTTCGCCGAGACGGGCCCGGATTTTTCGGCAGAGCCCTGCTCCGGCGCAGTCCTTGCGGATTTGTCATCGGAGGCTATTTCAACGTTCCGCGCCCGCTGGGCGAAAAAAACGCGTGACGAGCGGAAGGCCGGCTGGACCGACAACGAAACGTTGACCAATGCTGAATTGCTGGTGGATGAACAGGTTACCTATGCGGCATTGATCCTGTTCGGCACCCGCGCAGCCCTGGGGCGTTGGCTCGCGCAGGCTGAATTGGTTTTCGAGTACCGCTCTTCTGATGCTTCCGGTCCCGCTGCGGACCGTGAGGAGTTGCGGGAAGGCTTCTTTCTTTGGCAGGATGCAATATGGAACAAGATCAACCTGCGCAATGACCGCCAAAGCTATCAGGACGGTCTGTTCCGGATGGACCTGCCGACGTTCGACGAAGTGTCTGTCCGGGAAGCCCTCTTGAATGCCGTGGCGCATCGTGATTACCGACTGGGTGGTTCTATATTCATCAGACAGTTTATGCACAGGCTTGAGGTCGTGAGCCCCGGCGGCTTCCCCCCTGGAATCTCTCCGGAGAATATTCTTGATCAGCAAAATCCCCGCAACCGTCGCCTTGCGGAAGCTCTGGCCAAGTGCGGATTGATCGAGAGATCCGGCCAGGGCATGAACCTGATGTTTGAAAGCGCAATTCGACAGGGGAAAGCGTTGCCGAGCTTTTCCGGGACGTCCGCGCACGAAGTGCGACTGACGCTGGAAGGCGTTGTGAAGAATCCGAATTTTGTTCGCTTTATGGAGCGGCTTGGAGAGGAGCGGCTCCGATCTTTTTCCACGTACGATTTTCTTGCCTTGGATTATCTGCATCGGGAACTGCCATTGCCGGATTATCTGAGAGATCGTTTGCCAGGACTGATCGAGTCCGGCATTGTGGAGTCAATAGGGCGGGGTAAGGGTACACGCTACCTGCTGTCACATAGTCTTTACGCGGCGATTGGCGCAAAAGGGGTGCATACCCGAAAGAAGGGACTGGACCGGGAAACAAACAAGGCGCTTCTCGTCAAACACATAAGAGCCAACGAGATAACAGGTTCGAGAATGAAGGAATTGAGGCAGGTGCTTCCGTCTAACTCGCGAAGTGAGATACAGGTATTGTTGCGTGAGCTGGTAAAAGAAAAGGTCGTCCATGTTCACGGTGCTACCAAGGCGGCACGATGGTATCCCGGTCCCGAACAGCCGGATTGCAACCATCCACAAGAATAAAAGCAATTGTCGGGCGTAGCAGGCTGATAACCCCTGGAAACACAAGCGGTTGCGATTGCAACCATATTGCAACTGATCAGGAGCTTCTTGATTCTTTACTTCCACACGCGGTGGATGAGCTGCATTAATCTAGCCGCACAGCGTAATGATTATCAAGCTGATTTTTCCAAGGGTAAAGCCGGCATGGGCATTCAATACATTAATCAGGGCGACTTACATTATCCGGCGGGCCTGAGAAACTATCTCGCCGAGCATGCACCAGAAAGGATCGCCGTACTGGGAAGCCTCGACATCCTCAAAGAGAAAAAAATGGCCTTTTTCTGCTCATCCAAGTGCCCCGGCGATCTGATCATCAAAACCTATGACCTTGCAAAGAAATGGCGTGATGACGGTGTGACGGTGATCGGCGGGTTTCATTCGCCCATGGAGCAGGAATGTCTGAATATTCTGCTCCGGGGGAAGCAGCCGGTCATCCTTTGCCCGGCCAGGAGCATCGAGACCATGCGGCTCAAAACGGAGCACAGGACCCCGCTCGCCGAGAGCCGTCTGCTCTTTCTCTCCCCGTTCCCCTCCAGAGAGAAGCGAATGACGGCTGAGACGGCATTGATCAGGAATCGTTTCGTGGCTGCGCTAGCGGATAAGATTTTTGTCGCCTCTGCCGCGCCGGGAGGCAAGACCGAAATGCTTTGTCGCGAGATTCTTTCCTGGGGCAAGCCGGTTGCGACACTCGAAAGCCCGGCAAATGGTAATCTTACGGCACTGGGTGTGCGACTGTTGAATACTAAGGCATGAAGCGACTGACGCCGTCCACAATCCGATCGTTTCGGAGAAAGGTATACGATCACTACCGCAAACAGGGCCGCGACCTTCCCTGGCGCAAGACCGATGATCCCTACCATATCCTCGTGTCCGAGATCATGCTGCAGCAGACCCAGGTGGAGCGCGTGACGGGAAAGTACCGGGAGTTCCTGAGAGCCTTTCCGAATCTTGCCTCCCTGGCACGGGCGCCCCTGGCGCGGCTGCTCAGGATATGGTCCGGCATGGGCTACAACCGCCGCGCACTTTCTCTCAAGAGGCTGGCGCAGCAGGTGGTGGCCGGGCATCAGGGCAAGCTGCCCGCCGATCCCGCTGAACTGATCAAGCTTCCCGGGATCGGGCCCTATACTGCGGGCGCTGTGGCGGCTTTTGCCTTCAACAAGCCTGTGGTCGTCATGGATACGAACATCCGGCGCGTGTTTATCCATGAGTTTTTTCAGGACAAGAAGGGCGTCCGGGACGTCGATATCCTCCCGCTCGTCGAAGAGACACTGGACAGGAAGCACGCTGGAAGGTGGTACAATGCATTGATGGACTTCGGCGCCATGCTCAAGAGCAAAGAAGGAAACCCGAACCGTCGCAGCGCCCACTACACACGCCAGAGTCCCTTTGAGAACTCGAACCGCCAGGTCCGGGGCAGGATATTGAAGGCCCTGGTGGGAGGTGAGCCGCTCACCGGACCGCAGATCACGAAGGCCGTCGGCATGGACCGGGAGCAGGTGAAGAAGAACCTGGCTCAACTGGGGAAGGAGGGGTTTATTAAGAAGGTGGGGAGGACATACGTCATTATTTAGCCACGGATTTACACGGATGGACACGGATTTGAAACCAGAACACAAATAAAACATTTCAGCGGTTATTCGTGATAATGTGCGGCCATTCGCGGCTAAAAAAGTTTTAATGATTTATATCCGTGTGAATCCGTGTTCATCCGTGGTGTAAAACTATTTTGGAGTGTTCATGATCTCAGCTCCTGACTACATCCAGCTCTACCCCACGCTGCGGTGCAACCGCGCCTGCGCTTTCTGTTTCAACAAAGATATGCCGCCGATGCCTGACATGTCCATGGACCGGTTTCGCGCTTTGCTCCAGATCTGCCGTCAGCAGGGCGTAAGGACCATTGACATCATGGGCGGCGAACCGACACTGCATCCGGACATTCTCGATATGACCAGCGAGACCCTGGCAGCAAGCCTCAGGGTCAATCTCAGTTCGAACGGCTCTAATCTTTCCCTGCTTTCCGAGCTCGCCTCGTCAGGCAGCAGTATTGTGCTCGGCCTTTCAGTCAATGACCGCAAGGAGCTTGAGGCGGTCAAAAGCTTTGTGAAACAGCACCGGCCGGTGGTAAAGTCGGTCTTTCACGACAGTCTGGACCGGAGACTTGTCCGGGAGATCCTGCTGCTCGGTCCTTCCCGCTTCTATCTTATCTACCGCGATGCTCTCACTATACAGGAACTTCCGCAGGCAGTGCCGTTTCCGAGCTACCTTGACGCGCTCGGCCTTCATGGCGATGGAGCGGGCGGAGTCTACTGCTCGGGATTCCTGCCTGATGTGGAACACTATCCGCATCTTGCCCGGGTCCGGTGCCCTGCAGGCACCACGAAGCTCGGAGTGATGCCTGACGGGTCCGTCTATCCCTGCAATCTGTTCTTCGGGACAGAGGAATTCCGGCTCGGCAATATCCTTGAAGATCCTTTTGATGCGATCTGGCATGATCAGAAACTTGATTTCTTCCGGCAGTTCCAGGGCAATGCCTGTCCGAAAAAAACATGCAGGCTCCACGAACAGTGCCACGGCGGATGTCCGGCCCATGGATTCCTTTTGGCAGGAGACCTTGCTGCGCCTGACCCCCGCTGCTTTGTTGATGACCCTGGAGTCTTGCACAAAAAGCCTTGATAATGGTTTTAGAAAGGCTTTACATAATATTGCGTTTGGCCGAAAAGTGTGTTAGTCTACGGCTGTTTTTACAGGCCGCAGCGTGCGCTGCTTGGGCGCGGCAGTCCCTCTGTTCTGCCCGCTGGCTGCTGCCCCGGGTCAGCTTAAATTTTTTGCAGGAGGAAGTGCATGAGACAGACCAAGATCTTGCTTTCCGACAAGGAGATACCCTCCAAGTGGTATAACATCATGGCTGATATGCCGAACCTGCCGAAGCCGCCGCTCCATCCGGCAACGCAGCAGCCTATCGGCCCCCAGGACCTTACGCCGATTTTCCCGATGGCGCTGATCGAGCAGGAAGTGAGCCAGGAGCGGTGGATCGACATTCCCCAGGAGGTCCTGGACATTTATACCCTCTGGCGGCCGGCGCCCTTGTTTCGGGCACACCGGCTCGAGGCGGCGCTCAAGACACCGGCGAAGATCTACTACAAATATGAAGGCGTCAGTCCCGCAGGAAGCCACAAGCCAAACACCGCCATTCCCCAGGCCTACTACAACAAGAAGGCGGGTGTCAAGCGCATAGCCACCGAGACCGGCGCGGGCCAGTGGGGCACGGCCATGGCACTGGCCGGGAGACTCTTCGGCCTCGATGTGACTGTCTATATGGTGAAGGTGAGCTTTTCCCAGAAGCCCTACCGGAGGATCGCCATGGAGACCTGGGGGGCAACGGTCCACGCAAGCCCCACCAAGCTCACGAACTCGGGCCGCAAGATCCTCGAGCTCGACCCCGACAGCCCCGGCAGCCTGGGCATCGCGATCTCCGAGGCCGTGGAGGACGCAGCCACACACGATGACACAAACTATGCTCTCGGATCCGTGCTGAACCATGTCTGTCTGCACCAGACCGTGATCGGCCTCGAGGCGCAGAAGCAGATGGAGATCGTCGGCGACTATCCCGATGTGGTGATCGGCTGCTGCGGAGGCGGAAGCAACCTGGCCGGTATCGGATTTCCCTTTTTGCATGATAAGCTGGCGGGAAAGAAGAAAAACGTCCGCATCGTCGCTGTGGAGCCGGCCTCGTGCCCCACGCTCACCAAGGGCGAGTTCCGCTATGATTTCGGCGACGTGGCCGGGCTCACCCCCTATATGACCATGTATACGCTGGGCCATGACTTCATGCCTCCGGGCATTCACGCCGGCGGCCTGCGGTACCACGGCGATTCGCAGCTCGTATCCCAGCTCTATCATGACAAGCTCATCGAGGCTGTTGCCTATCCCCAGACCACGGTGTTCGAAGCCGCGATCCAGTTCGCCAATACCGAGGCGATCATCCCTGCGCCCGAGAGCGCCCATGCCATACGGGCGGCAATTGACGAGGCGATCAGGGCGAAGGAGGAAGGCAAGCAGAAAACCATCCTCTTCAACCTGAGCGGCCATGGGTACCTGGACCTCCAGGCCTATGCAGACTACCACGAAGGAAAGCTCACGGACTACGAATATCCCGAAGCGAAGATCAGGGAAGCGCTGGCCAGGCTGCCGAAGATATGACAAGAGCTGATGGGCTGGAAGGGATTTCCGGGCGCAGATCTTCAAGCGCAGCAGCGGGCAGGGCGCGCATGATCCGCAGGGAACAAGGAGCCGTTCATTGACGAAGCCTGACAGCTATCTCAATCCGTGGCTTTCGATCTGGACCAGGCCGCGTTATACGATGCGGCAGGTGCTCGAGACGGACCCGGCGCGGCTCGTGCTGGTCCTGGCCATGCTCGGAGGCCTGTCGCAGGCCCTGGACAATGCCTCGCTCTTCAGCCTGGGTGACAAGCTGTCGACCGCCGCGGTCTTTGCCGTCTGCGCGATGTTCGGTCCGATCAGCGGACTCATCACGCTCTACCTGAGCGGTCTTGTTCTTTCCTGGACCGGCACATGGCTCGGCGGGCAGGCCGGGCAGGCCGAGGTTCGCTCAGCCGTGGCCTGGTCCAACATCCCCATTATCTGGGCGCTGCTTCTTTGGGTGCCAGAGTATCTCCTGTTCGGACGCGAGCTCTTCACGAGCGAAACGCCCATCCTTGACGAAAGCCTTTCCCTGTCCTTCACCGTTATCGGGTTCTACCTGGTCGAGATCGTTATGGCCTTCTGGGCATTGATCGTCTATCTCAAATGCCTTGGCGAAGCCCACCGGTTCTCTGCCTGGAAGGCCCTGGCCACCACGAGCATTGCCGCCTTGATCGTCATCCTTCCCATCGCCCTCGTTGTAATGATCTTTGATGGGATCATGCGATGAGTTCGGCCGTCCATTCAGTCCGGCTCCTGCGCATCGTCCTCTCCGCCATCCTCCTTCTCTCTCCCGTTGCCGCATCAGCAGTCGAAGGAACATTCAGGGACGGGGACATCATCTTTCAGGCGTCGCGTTCGTCCCAGAGCAGGGCGATCCAGCTCGCAACAGGATCCCGGTACAGCCATATGGGGATCATCTTCATCCTGCGTGGAAAGCCTGTGGTGCTCGAGGCTGTGCAGCCGGTGAAGCTCACACCTTTTTCGGAATGGGTCCGGCGCGGAGAAAAGGGGCATTATGTGGTCAAGCGGCTGAAGGATGCGGATCAAGTGTTGACGCTGGCGGTGCTGAAGAAAATGAAGGCCCTGGGAATGTCCTTCCTGGGAAGGAACTATGATCTCGCCTTTGGCTGGTCCGACGAACGCATCTACTGTTCCGAGCTGGTCTGGAAGGTATATCAGCGGGTTGCAGGGATCGAGATCGGGAGCCTGCAGCGCCTGGGGGACTTCGACCTGTCGCATGCCGAAGTTAAAAAGAAATTACGCGAACGATATGGCGACCATGTGCCGCTCGACGAACCGGTCATCTCGCCGGCAGCAATGTTCGAGTCATCGTTGCTTCTACCCGTCGTGGTCAAGGGAAGAATGAAGTAGCGGCGCTGGAACCTAATGCTGCAAGCCACCTCTTATCAGCAAGAACAACGGACGTCTCGGTCTGGCGTGCCGGGATGGACCAGTATTTCCTGAGCAGTCGTTCCTTCTCCTCCCAGGTGACCAGCCCGAATCCATGCTTTTCGTAAAAGCGGATCGCCCAGGTCGCTGCTGCCCAGGTGCCCACGAGCATCGGCCTTGTGGCCAAGGACAGGAGATGAGAAAGAAGCTTTCCGCCGATGCCCGAGTTGCGGAAGTCAGTGCGCACATAAGCATGGCGGATGAGCGTAACATCCTGCACCTCCTGGATGCCCATGACCCCCACAATCTCGCCATCCTGCTCATACCCCCAGAACACGATGCCCGCATCCAGCTCCTGCCGCAGGTGCTCCCTGCTCATGTACGGATCATGCCAGCAGTCCGGGGGGATCACGCCTTTGTATGCCCGTGATGCGTCGTTGATGATGGAGTGAATGGCAGGGAAATGCTCATCACCGCATTTTATGATCAATGGATATTTTTGCGTCTTCATAGTGGCATGCTGAGAACGATAAATTGTGATCACAGCAGGATTTGTTAAAGCATATTTCAAGAGCACTGTAACAAATGAGACGGGGAGAGTCAAGCGGTAGAGGACGCATAACTGGATAAAGCATCGTTCTTGTCAAGCCGGAGGCGTCCTCCGCAACGATGATCGATTTCGCCTTGATTTATCCTGTCGCTTTCTGCTATCTTCTAAAGCATGGCCACTCCTGACGCGCCGAATTTCATGCTATACTTTCGTTGTCTGACGTGAGAACATATCTATCTTTACAGGAGGAACGAATGGAAAAACAGGACACTTCTCAGGATGCAGGCAAGCAGAACGTCCCGCAAATCGATCCCCGTCGGCTGCAGAGCTATCTCCAGGAAGTACGGGACAGCCAGAGCCTCCCCCTGGCCGTGCTCGGCGGGTTTGCTGCTGCTGCGGTCGCGGCGGGAATCTGGGCCTACGTCACCGTGCTGACCAACTATCAGATCGGATGGATGGCCATAGGAGTCGGTTTCCTCGTGGGCTATGCTGTGCGGCTGCTCGGCAAGGGTATTGACCAGCCCTTCGGCATTGCTGGAGGCGCGATCGCGTTGCTCGGCTGCGCAATGGGAAATTTCCTGACTGTGCTGCTTATGGTATCACGTGAAAAAGAAATCCCCCTACTCGAACTCTTTGGCAGGTTGACGCCCGAGCTGGCCATGGATATCATGGTCTCCACGTTCCAGCCCATGGATGTGCTCTTTTATGGCCTGGCCATCTATGTTGGATACAAGTACGCATTCCGTCCGATCCCGGATGAGGACCTTGCGAAGCTGGTACAGTAAGACTGAAAGGAGCAGTTCCGGGAACGGCGGAAGGGGCATCGCCGGCCGTACCGGTCGAAAGGAAGAAGCACATGGTAGACACCAAGATATCCTATGAAGATCGTTCTCAGCAGGACTTGAAGGCAGCCTACAGGATCGCCGCGCTGATCGGCGCGGTGATGATCCTTTCCCTCTTTATCTACGCGGCCGTCGTCGAGTTCTTCAAGGACGATCCGTCAATTGCCAGGCCGCGCATGCCGGCCGAGACAGTAGAGATCATGCGGTATACGCTGCTCGGTGTGACAACAGTGCTGTTCTTCGCCACCGGATATCTGCAGAAGCTGTTTTTGTCCGGAAAGGCGGCGAAGCAGGGAAGTGCTGTTCAGCATTTTATCACCGGGGCGGTCATTTCCTACGCGTTGTGCGAATCGGTGGCGATCTACGGCCTTGTGCTGTTCTTTCTCGGAGGACAGGCGCTGGATTTCTATCTTTTCATGGGTCTTTCGCTTTTATTCTTTCTCGTATATTTTCCGCGCTATGCCACATGGGAAGCGCTGGTGAAGGAAGGGCGGAAAAAGGCGCCGGGGGCGAAGGGGAAGTAACGAGCATTTCCAGATCGTGATGTTCAACGATGATAGGCCTCGCTGATTGCCTTGTGCAGCAGCGAGGCCATTTTTTTTCTGCTCCCGACCGTTCCTGCCGGAATGCGTTCCAGTACCGCCACCTCGGCCTCAAGCGTCTGAAGCGCGAGGATCGTCTGCACATGCCTGAGGAACGGGATGCCGTGGTAAAAGACGGCATGGCCGTCCCCTATCGTGATCTTCTTTCCATTCGCCTTTGAGTATCGTATGCAGAGCGGCAGCACCTCAGCCCCGGCCCGGATCGCCGCATCGAACAAGGCGTTCTTGAAAGGCTGGACGCCGGACCCATCAGAGGATGTCCCTTCCGGAAAGAGTACAACAGAAAAGCCCTGAGTTATCGCACGGGAGATCGTTGTTATTTCCCCGCGCAGGGCAATGGCCCGTTGCCGTTCAACGAAGAGGCTGCCGGCAGCAAGGGCGAACAGGCCGGGAAGGCCGCTGCGGCGCAGTTCGACGGAGGTGATGAACACCACCGGCATGAGGGACGCCAGGACGAGGATGTCGAGGGAGGAGAGATGGTTTGAGACGATCAATCTTCCCGCAGGCGCCTTTGGCAGCCGCGAGCGGCTGCGCACCCGCACCCGGACGACGAGCAGGCGAAGCGCAAAGCGCGCGAAGAAGGACACGTTTCGGCTGAGCCGCCTGCGCCGGGACTTCCCGGTGAAGGAGCCAATGGCGATCATCAGAGATGAAATGAAATAGGCGAAACCGATCAGCACTGCGCCCAGGATTTTTAATGCAGCACTTGTCATAAGGGAAGTGATTTTTCGATGTTGCAGTCTCAAGACCTGGATAGCGTTGAGATCGAGGCTGCATGCTTTGCGGTTCAGCTCGCGCTGAACGGGTTATCAGCCGCTCGATCCAGATTACGTGTCGCATTATGACATAGGAGGAAAGAATTATCAATGCAGCAGGAATGTTCAAAATGATCTGCCATCGGCAGGCAAGGCACACGTTTGTCAGAGCCAGATGCCTGGTGCGGTGAAGGCTGCGACTTTGTGATGATGTTCCGGGCTTCAAAGCCGCGTCAGCGCACACCGCGATTTCTTGCCATGATTCCCCGCCGGAGCTATACTTAGATCAGCAGAACGAATGAGCCCCATGGACGTCCCGCGCCTCGCGGGATTGCTGGAGGGGCTCCACCGTCTGCAGGCCCGCCTGTTAGCGTACTGAAAAAATAGAGGTTGTCACGCCATCCAGAAGACAATCCAGGGAGGTTTCATGAGCGTGCTTGTGCAGTTCAGCGTAGTTCCCCTGGGTCAGGGCGCCAGCGTCAGTCCTGCCGTTGCAAAGGCTCTCAGGATCGTGGTAGAAAGCGGAATCGCCTACAAGGCCACACCCATGGGCACAGTGCTGGAGGGTGAGTGGGATGCGGTGATGGCCGTGGTGAAACAGTGCCATCAGGAGGTGCTGAAGAGCTCCGAGCGGGTGTTGACCTCGGTCTCTATCGATGACCGGAAGGGAATGGACAACCGGCTGGAGAAGAAGGTCGCGTCAGTGGAACAGAAGCTGGGCAGGGAGCTGAAAAAATAAGGGGGGCGAGCGGATGAACGCAAAAATGACGAATAATATTTCCGAACGTGTCAGAATACAGGAAAAAGCGCTGTCGAACCTGGCAGACAAGAGCAGAAAGCACGACGCTACGGTGGAGGAGGAGGTGGCCGACCTCCAAAAGGAGGTCAAGGCGCTGACGCTCTTCCTGGCGCGATATCATCCGGAATTCAAGGAGCGGTTTCCCGAGATCCAGCGCAAGGTCAAATGACGGGCATAACGAACTGCCCGCAGGGCATCATGGCCGCGAGAGGAGGCATCGATCATGAAAGCGGTAAAACGAACGGGCAAGCGCTATAATCTAACCTATCGCAAGAAAACAGCGTCCGATGATCCCTATCTTCCCCGGGGCGCGAGCAAGAAGTCCGCGCTGTGCGGGGACTGCGGCGCCGTGTACCGGAACAAGCGATGGTACGCCGACGAGGGCATGACCGCGGAGGTCCGGAAAGACCCCGAGACAAAGCAGACGGTCTGCCCGGGATGCCGGAAGATCAGGGACAATTTTGCCGGCGGCATCGTTACGCTGCGCGGTGATTTTATACTGGAGCACAAGCAGGACCTGATGAATCTCATAAAGAACGAGGAAGAGCGGGCCCGGGGGTTCAATCCCCTCGAGCGGATCATCTCGGTAAAGGAGAACGGGAGCGGAAACATCGTTGTGAGCACCACGAACGAGAAGATGGCCCAGCGGATCGGCAAGGCCGTGAAGAAGGCCTTCAGCGGCGACGTTGCATACCACTGGTCCCATGACAACAAGCTGATCAGGGTGGAATGGGTGCGGGAGTAGGAAAGAACGACTTGCAGCCCTGGCTTGGTTAGTGATAGTATAGTTCATCCTCAACTGACGGTGTCGGCCCGAAGGGATGAAGTATGCTGAAGCACCAGTTCGCCTTGCCAAAATATGACTCGCCTATTCATTTTAAGCTCACCCTGAAAAAAACATTCTTCATTCTCGTCGCGAACACGCTTATTGCCCTTTTTATTTTCCTGGCCCACTCCGGGAACAGGTTTCTCGAGAACTTCATCCTTTCTCAGTGCATTGGGATCTCCATCGCCCTCGCCGTCTTCACTGCCGTCCATGTCATCAAGACCCCGAAGCTGGTCCTCCAGGTCGCCTTTATCACGACAGCCGTGATTGCGGGCTCCGTAGTCGGCATGACGGCGGGCTCAATCGTTCTCAGCTTCGCGCTGTACGGGAACATGCCGCCGGCCCTTTCCGGCAACAGCTGGCAGGCTTTCCGGTTCACCCTGCTCTACAGCGGCCTTTTCGGATCGGTCATCAGCTACCTGCTCCTTTCCCTCCAGCGGATATCGGACGAACGGGTACAGCGGCTGGAAGCGGAAAAGAACGCCGTCGTAACGGAACTCAAACTGCTCCAGGCGCAGATGGAACCGCACTTTCTGTTCAACACACTTTCGACCGTCATCAGCCTGATCGATGGAGAACCGGAGAGGGCCAGGCGCATGCTCGAATCCTTTACCGCGCTGCTCCGGGTGTCGTTCGAAACGGCGCTGGACGAAACCATACCTCTTTCCCGGGAGATGGACATTGTCAAAAACTACCTCGAGATCTGCGCGGTGCGGATGAGCAGCCGGCTGCGCTACACGATCGAACTGCCCGAGCGCGTCCGTGACGTCCAGGTTCCACCGCTGCTGATCCAACCCCTGGTGGAAAATGCCATAAAGCACGGCCTGGAGCCCTTGATAGAGGGCGGCGAACTATCGATTCGTTGCGAGCCGGAGAGCGATGTCGTCAGGATCACGGTGGCTGATACCGGGCAGGGAATGAACGAAAATGACGGCAGGAAGGGTGTCGGTCTCGACAACATCAGGAAACGCCTGCAGTTGCTGTATGGTGGAGGCACACGTGTAACTCTTTTTAAAAATAAACCAAGAGGAATAAAGGCGGTCATCGACATTCCCTATGAGACAAATAACGGCAGTCATCGCTGATGATGAAGAAGCCCTGCGGACGTACCTGAAGAAACAATTGTCTACGCTCTGGCCCGAGCTGCTCATCAGCGGCGAGGCCGGCGACGGAGATGCTGCGCTGCGCCTCATTGAGGAGAGGCGGCCGGACATTGTCTTTCTGGATATAAAAATGCCGGGGCTCTCGGGGATAGAAGTCGCGAGAAAAACAGCAGGGACGGCCATGGTAGTTTTCATCACCGCCTATAACCGCTATGCGGTAGATGCCTTCGAGAACGAGGCCCTGGACTATCTGGTAAAGCCTGTTACGAGCGAACGGCTGAAAAAAACAGTCAAGCGCATGAAGGAACGTATTCTCGCTTCGCTGCCGCAGCCCGACCTGCCGGGTGTCCTCGATAAGATTCTGAAGACACTGCAGCAATCAGCCGGCTTTCTGCAATGGATAAACGTGAAGCATAAGAACGACGTCCAGCTCATCCCTGTAGCCGAGGTATGTTATTTCAAGGCATCGGATAAATATACCATCGTTCGGACCCGAGACGGTGAATTCCTGATCCGGAAGACCATCGCGGCGCTGGGCGACGAACTTGATCCCGAACAGTTTCGGCGCGTTCACCGGTCGTCAATCGTCAACATAAACGCTGTTCACCGTATAGATCGTTCCCTGGGAGGCACGCAGACAATCCGGTTCAAGGACATCAAAGACCTCCTCCCCGTAAGCCGCGCCTACTCCCATCTCTTCAAGCAAATGTAGACCATTGCAGTTCCTCCCGCGCAGGTGCCGTCCATCCCCCTTTTTCGCGCTTTCATCGCCTCCTGATTGACTATTGCAGCGAACTCGTTATAGTATGGTTGTACGCTCTCGATGCAGCGGACCTGCATGCGATTTGTTCGTATGGGTGGATAGATGAAACAAACGCTTTTCATGGCCATAGTAATCATTCTGTGCCTCTTCTCTTCTTCGCTGTCCCGCGGTCAGGAAGAAAAGCCCGGCGCAGCAGACCCCGAAGAGCGATCTCACGAGGTCGCCTCGCTCTCCAGCTTTAACCCCCATGAGGGGTTGGGGAAGGACGGGCGCATTCCGCGGCCGGAACTGCCTGAAGGCATTAAGAATCCGGAGCGGTGGCGCTATGTCCCCGAAGGCAGGATCAAGCCCGGCACGATCCTGCAACGGTTCACCGTCAGCAACTTCATCATACCCTCTGTTTTTTACGAGCAGGATATCGGCGCTGGAGCCGGCATTCTGCTATTTGACAGTGATTTCCGGCAGCAGCGGCGTCGGGAATTCGCCGGTACGGGCTTCACCTATACGACGGAAGGACAGAAGGCCGTCGGGATCGGATGGCGGCGGTACCTGAACCACCGCGAGTTGGAGAACGGCGGGGTGATCCTGGAAGAACGGAGCATGGTCCAGGCAGGGGTCGGTTACAGCCGGACCCTGACGCGGCGGTTTTTCGGCATCGGGCCTGATACCACGGCTGATAATGAAACGAGTTATACCGACGAAGCCAGCGGCTTTATCGTCAGCCTGCAGAAGACGCTGCCTGATCCAGGAGATGATCTTCTGTTCAGCCTGGGCCTTACCGGCTATCGTCACAATCTTTCTCCCGGGCGCGTGAGCGACCGGCCGACGACGGATGCGGCATTTCCCGGCCTTTTCAACGCAGCGGACAGTTTCGACATTCTGTGGGTCAATGGCATGCTGCGCTACGATACGCGTGACAGCCAGCATACGCCCTACAAGGGATGGATGATCGAAGCAAGTGTCGACGGGGCGCCCACCAAGACAGGAAGGGGAACAGCGGCGATCTATAAAGTAAGCGGCAACATGGTGAAAAAAGTTCCGGGCCTCTTTCATGACGGAGGCGACGCCAACGAGGAACATCCGCCGACCGATGTCCTTGCCCTGGGAGGGCACGTACACTGGACAGAGGGTGATCTCCCGTTCTGGGCGCTCCCGACCCTCGGCGGTTCGCAGACGCTGCGCGGATACATTGCCAACCGCTTTACGGACCGGGCGCTTTGGCACGTTAGCGCTGAATACCGGTTCTGGGTCTTTCCCCGCGGGTTCTCGTTGAACGATTCGATCCGGGCAGAACGCCTCGGTCTCGCCCTGTTTTACGATGCCGGCACCGTGGCGCCGGCGCTGCACGCGCTGACTTCTGCCGAGACCTATATCAGCTACGGACTCAGCTTCCGCTTTACCCTCGAGCGTATGGCCCTGTTCCGGGCTGATGTCGGTTTCTCCTCTGAAGGAACGAACCTTGTCGTCGGTTTCGGCAACAGCTTCTGATGTGATGCAAAGTTCGTGAGCGTGTCAGGCTGTGCATTCAGAACAACAGTGCTGCATAAGGGGAATGCGCATTCTGTGGCAAGAGCGGATAGTGGCGGGGCCAGCATGACAGCGACATCCTCATATATCAAGAACAGGCCGCACCTCCGGCCATATTGTTGGCTGGCGATCGGCGCTGTGCTGCTCCTCTTTTCGAACGGCAAATGGGTGATCCCCCTCGCAGCCTGGCTGAGCCCTGTTT
>MHDZ01000093.1 GCA_001805055.1 Nitrospirae bacterium GWC2_57_13 | reverse complement strand
GTCCTGATAGAGCTGGTCCGAGAGCTGCTCGTCCACGAATAGCGTGACGTCCGTCAAGGCAAGGACGATGTCGTCGACGATGAAGAGATGGGAAGCAAGCAGCAAGTCAATCCCTCCTGAGTGATCGAGAATCAAATCCCTTCAAGATAAAATCCCTGATATTCCTCCATGGCGCCGCACAACGCAGCATCGTTGCTAGCAGCGATGCGGTCTGTTCGTGCGCAGCGTTCAGATGACCATTATCGCTGTTGCGGCGCGCTCTAACGTGAATATTACCTTTCCACTTTGGGGAATAGTACCTTGACCCTGCGGCGCTTGCATCGTAGACTTGTTTTCAGACGATAGCAATGCGACAAGACGCTCATGCAAGCTTGCTCATACACGCTGGAGCATGCAGCGTGCAGTACATCTTCAGGCGAAAGGAGGTGAATCGGCTTTCGCGAGTGCGAGTGGTTTGGTTGAACAGCAATAGAAAAAAACAAATCAGGAGGGGTGTTATGAACATGACAAAAGGGATAAAGGCGGTCCTTTCAGTGCCTATGCTGTTTCTGGGTTTCGGGCTGATATGGGCAGGGTGCGGTGATGACAGCGGCAGTTCTTCGCCGCCTTTGACGGCGATCACATCCGTCACGCAGTCGGAAAATGCAGCTTCACTTTCGAGCCAGTCGGCGAGTTTTGCGGCAGGCACAGGCACTACCTTCCTCAATATGGGTACTGTGGGACTGGCCATGCTGCCCTTTGCTCCGCAATTCAAGGCGCCCAGCAGCATGGCGTTGACTGGCGGGACCGCGATCACGGCCAGACTGTCGGAGAAATTTGCCAAGTCACCGGCTGTCGCATCGGCCATAGGGAGCATCAAGAAGGCTGCCGGTTCGCGAACGAGTTATACCATCACCGACGGCGGAGCATGTCAAGATTTTGGTTCATGGAGTGTCAGCGGAAGTGCCGACGATGTGGCCGGTACGTTCAACATTACGCTCGCGTATGCCGATTGCCGGGAATACGATACCAGAATCCATGGCACCTATTCCTTGAATGGGGCGGCATCGGTGAATTCGATGTCAATGAACATGTCTCTCTCGAACTTCTCGATCGCCGAATATGTTCCCGGGTCTGGTTATGGTACGGTAGTTTCCTCAATGACCGCAGATATAGCCTTCACGGGAAGCATGGGTGTGAATGCAAGTGGGACCAGCCTGACCATGTCGATGACCGGCAACGGCACCATGGAAGCGACCCAAGGCGCCGTCACCTACAACATGGCGTTCGTCAACTACGGCATCAGCGACATCTACACGCCCGGAGCGTCATTTGATACGGACACCATTACAACGAACGGCAGGGTCAGCGAAAGCTGGACACTCGGTCCGGACACCTTCGGTGCCAGCATTGCCTACGAGAACTTTGTCGTGGGCATCAAGACCTATCTGAATTGGGATGAAGAGATCACCATCAATGGCGTCTACACGATAGACTTTACGCCCAATGCCTGCTTTGAAGGCAGGTTCAGCATCCAGACCACTACGCCAGTCTACTGGAACGCTGTTGATTCTATTACCACTGCCGGCAGGCTCGTCGTGAACAGCAACACGACTATTATTTTCAATGCCGACGGCACGGTGACGGTGCAGTATAACGGAACGAATATTCCGGGCCTGATCAATGTCCCTGAAGTGGACCTCAATGGTGTCTGCCTGATCGCCGCCTTGTAAGCGAGTCAGGTAGCAGTACGTAGTGCCCGAAGGGGGGCGCAGCAGCCCCCCTTCTTTCCTCGTCTCATTGAAGCGAACGGCTGTTCGCAGCAGGTATCATGGGCGGCCGCTCAGGAGTGGTGATATCAATATGCGCATGCAAGGACAATACAAAAGCGTACTCATTCTATTTTTCATTCTGTCGTTCCTTGCGGCAGGCTCGACGACCCTCGCGGCCCCGCCCTTTCTGAAGGGCAAGCCTGAGCCGCAGGAACTGCCGGGCGTGCATATCCTGCAGCGCTTCGCGCCGCCTCCGATGATCAGCGCGTTTGCACCTAAAATTTCCGCATGGCCCAGGACCGTGAACGTGCTGTTCCTGAAAGTGGATTTTTCAGCAGATACGGATGCGCAGACCACGGGGAACGGCACGTGGACGGACCCGGTCTATGCCTATGGTTCACCCCCTGATCCTGATCACTGGGTCAGCAGGGCCATAACCGTGTTCCCTGATTACTGGCGTGAGGTCTCCTATGGCGATCTGACAGTGAACGTCGCCGTCTTTCCTGCTGCTCCGGGAACAGCCTATCGCCTGCCCCAGCCCATGTCCTCTTACGGAAGTGAATCAACTGCTGCTACCCAGAATTTTATCTATGACAGCATCACAGCGGCAGACAGCGATATTGACTTCAACAACTATGATGCCATCATGATCATCCATGCCGGCGCAGGCGAGGAGACGGACATCGCCGGCGGCACGGGCGACACACCGCGCGACATCTGGTCCCTTTCCTACGGAGCCTCATGCATTTCACGGAACGCCTCCGGATCGCCCTGCCTTACGGTGGATGGCAGGCAAATCACCGAAGCCATCATCATGCCCCAGACTGATGTGCAGGACGGGATCTACGTTGATCCAGGCGGGGTCTTTCTGCACGAATTCGGCCACTGGCTGGGCCTGCCGGACCTGTATTGTACGTCCCTCATCTGCTTCACCGATGGCGCAGGAGACTGGAGCCTCATGGCTTCAGGCAATTATAATGCCGATCCGGCGCTCTGCCCTGATGCTTTCGGCAAATGCATCTATGGCAGCGCTCCAGCCCACCTTGATGCCTGGAGCAAGATATACATGGGCTGGGTCGCGCCGCTTACGCCTGCTACCACGTCGGATCCCGGCAGTATGAGCCTTGATGTCGTGGAGAAGAACCGGTCCATCATCAAGCTGCAGGCGAGCACCGACACGACAGCCCAGTATTTTCTGCTAGAGAACCGCCAGACCGGCCCCTTGTCCGGCATCGCGAATTACGACCGCGGCCTTTCCGGAAGCGGCATGCTCCTGTGGCTTATCGACGACCAGGTGGTGAACGCAAATTTGGCAGCCAACACGGTGAACAACAGCTTTCTCCGGCCCGGTGTCAGGCTGATCGAAGCTGACGGCGACAATGCCTTGCAGAACACTTCGGACCATGATCTCGGCAGTGCGGGCGATCCGTTTCCCGGTACGACGAACAATCGGGCGGTCACGCCGCTCACCACGCCCTCGACGCTGCCCTATACGCAGTACGACTGGGTCAACATCCGGAATATTTCAGAGGCATCAATGGTCGTAAGCTTTGATGCGGGTTTCGCGCCGCTGCCTCCTCAGGGCGTTGTTCTGGCAGGTACTACGCTGAGCTGGTTGGCAAGCACGGCGCCTGACATATGGCAATATGCTATCTATAAGAACGGCGTCTATCTCAGCGTAGCCGATACGGTGTCCTTTGTTGATGATACTGCCATCGATGGAGACAGCTTCACGGTTGTTGCCCTTGACGCCAGCGGCAATGAGTCCGCCTTTTCATCTGCCGTAGTAAAACAGCAGCCCGCGGCAACGGGAGGCGGCGGCGGATGCTTTATCGCCACCGCGGCTTATGGCAGTTACCTGCATGCTGATGTAAAGGCGCTACGGAAGTTCAGGGATGAATATCTTCTGAACAATAGCGCGGGAAGAGTTTTTGTGAATCTCTATTATCGTTATTCTCCGCCTCTTGCGGATATCATTGCCCGGCATGAGACGCTGAGAGCGACCGTGCGGGTTGCGCTGACACCGGTCGTATGCAGTATAAAATATCCCATCATCTTGCTCTCCTGCATCATTGCAGCAGCAGCTATCATCCTCACTATGCGACGGAGGCAATCAGCCTCGGAAGCATGATCGCTATCGTCAGAACTCAAACCCCGCCGAGAAATAGACACTGAATCTGTCGTCCTCGCCTGCGCCGATATCGAGCCGAAAAGGGCCGATTAGGGTGTCGGCGTAGATTCCGACGCCTCCGCCTTTTCTCAGGTCCTTTGCCGCGATCGCGTCCCGCGATTCCCAGATATTTGCAGCCTGGCCGGTAATGCCAAGGTAGACCGCCTTGACCGCTTTTAACTGGTAATCAGCGATCTTCCACCGGTAGCCCGCAGAGAAACCGAGCAGGTTTGCGCCCGCGAACTCCCTGCGTTCATATCCCAGGAGCGGAAACCCGAGGAGAAAGTCCGCGCCGCCGATGCCGTACCGCTCATGATAGGGGAGATCACCGCTTCCGAGGCCGACAGCGGCACCAAGAATGAACGTATGGTTCTCGCTGAGGGGCAGAGCGGCCTGGGCGTTCAGGCTCGTTTTGCGGAATTCAAGGTCGCTGCCGAAAGCTGATGCGGCGCTCTCATAGGATCCGGTCAGAAGCACGCCCCGGTGCGGGAAGGCGCTGCTGTCGCGCGTGTCCAGGGCTGCGAGAAAGGCTAGGCTTCCCGCGGGTTCGATGGTCTTAGTCGACGCAGGGCCGAGCCCTTCCTCGGTCCTGTCGGCCGAATAGCGATACCGGACGGCAGTGTCGCCGTACTTGAACCACTGATAGCCGAAGGAAACTTCGCCTCCCGCGCGGGTCACTTCCAATTCGCTCGTCTTGTTCTTGTTCGTGTACAGGGCATATTCCCGCCGGTTGTAGAATGCCTGGAAGGTATGAAAGAAATGGGACCGGAGAAAGACCGGTGAATGATAGCCGATGGCGATGTCTGAATAGGTCCCGTATTTGGCCGTGATAAAGAGCTTGATGCCCCGCCCCGCCATGTTGTCCACGGTGATGTCGGTAAGGCCTGTGAAGGAATCCTCAAGATCGTACCGCAGTCCCAGCCGCACCGATCCCGTCGGTTTTTCCTTCACCCGGAAGGAGAGGTCAACGCCGCCTGCGTCACTTTTCGCAATGTCCACATAGAGCGATTCGAAATACCCCAGCCCGTAGAAGTTCTGGATGTCCCGGGAGAGCGTCGTGAAATTGAGCGGGCGGCCCGCAGCCGTGTCGATCTCCCGTTCGAGCAGGGACTGGTTCGTCCTTTTCTGGCCTGTGAGACGGATCTCATCGACGCGCCCCTCGTCCATCACGATGCTCAGCGTGCCGTTGGCGTCCGTGGAAACGCCCGCCAGCCGCACGAGATGGTATCCCTGGCGGCGATAGGAATCAACGAGCCTGTCCAGTCCGGCTGAAAGCGCGGCTGTGTTCAGCGTTTTGCCGGTCTGGACAGCTGCTGCGGCCATGATCTCCGTTGCGGGGATCAGGCGATTGCCGGTCACCTCGATCGCGCGCACAACCGGGTGTTCCTCTACGCTGAACAAGGCGTGGAAACCAGCCCCGAAGGGCCGCAGTTCCACGGAGACATGGGAAAAGAGCCCCAGGTCGAACAGGTCGGCCATTGCAGCGACCATATCATCACGGGTCGCTTCGCGGTCCGGAAGGGAGGTCCTGAGCTGCGGCAGGATCATTGCGTCAGGGACCTGGTGATTCCCCGTCACGGCCAGGTCGGCAATGCGGTACTGCCGCTGCAGGGCTTGCTGCCTCTTCCGGTCGAGAAGCGCGCGGATCTCGGGAAGCGCTGCGCGGGCTGCGGCCTCTCCCGACGCGATGATCTCGTCCATGCGGGGGAAGTCGGCAAAGGAGTACTCGCGCGTGTCCGGCGTGATCACCAGGTCAGCGAGAGCGGCCTGGCGGCGGGATTCCGGCTGGACCGTGAGCGTGATCGTCTGGCTCATAACGGAAAAAAGGTTTGTGAGCTTGTCACGCGGGCCGGGCCGGGAAGAGGCATCCACGGCGATCACGATGTCAACGCCCATTTTCCGCACAACGTCGACGGGCAGGTTGTTCGCCAGGCCTCCGTCCACGAGCAGCCTTCCGTTCAGTTCAACCGGCTGGAATACAAAGGGGATCGCCGCACTGGCGCGCAGAGCGTAATGCAGCAGCCCCTTGCTGATGACCACTTCGCCGCCTGTCTCGATATCGGCGGCCACGGCCCGGAATGGGACCGGCAGCCTGTCGAAGTCGAGCCCTGCCTGGAACGATGCAGCGAGCGTGTTCTCTGTAAGAAGGTTCGCGAGCTTCTGGCCTGCGGTGAGTCCTGAAGGCACGATGAACCGGCCTCCCCGGAAATAGAAGTCCAGCAGATGGCGGCCGCCCGCCTTTTTCTGTTCTGACGTAAGGAAGGCTCGGGCCGGAGTGTCCCGGAAGATGTCGTTCCAGTCATTCTTCAGGAAGAGCGCCTCGATCTCGGCCGGCGAATAGCCTGCTGCTGCGAGGCCGCCCACAAGCGCGCCCATGCTCGTTCCGGCGAGCGCCGAGACAGGGATGCCTTCCTCAGCCAGCACCTTCAAAACGCCCAGGGAGGCCGCGGCCTTTGCACCGCCGCCTGCCAGTGCCAGGCCCAGCCGGGGTCCTTCCCGCTCAACAGGGCGGACGGCTTTTTTCAGTCCCCTTACCGGGACGGTATAGGAAAGGTCAAAGCGCAGGGATCCTTCTCGGCAAAGGACGCTCCGGGCCGGCAGGACGATGCATGCGATCATGAGGAGGAAGGCGATCAGGCGTTGCTGCATGGTCTCTACTATAGCATGGCGCGGCTGGAGGCGACAACCAAAAGCTGCCACCCCCGCTCCCCCGCCCTGTCTCATATAAAATAGGACGCGGGACGGGGAAGGCGCGAAGAAAGACTGGTAACAGGATTAAATCTTGAAGGCCGTACTTAGTGTCTTCGTGTCTTTGTGGCAAACTTAGGTTTTTACGAGCATTCCTTCAGGAAGGTTTTGACATCACCGGCCTTTTCCGATAAGGTACTGCCTATGCGTATTCTCGGAATCGAGACGGCCACGACCACGGGCAGTGTAGCCGTCATGTCGACTGACGGACTGATCGCCCAGTATACCCTGAACATCGAGGTGACCCACTCGGAGCGGTTGATGGCGACGGTTGACCGCGTGCTGACCGACGCCCGGCTGACGCTCGCCGACATCGATGGCCTGGCCGTGTCCATCGGGCCCGGCTCTTTCACGGGGCTGCGGGTCGGACTGTCCACGGTCAAGGGCCTTGCCCTGGCCACGAACAAGCCTGTTGCGGCAGTGCCGACGCTCAGAGCGCTTGCCTGGAATTCGGCCTGCTCAGCGAGGTCTGTCTGCCCCCTCCTCGACGCGCGCAAAAAGGAGGTCTATGCGGCCCTCTTTCGCTTCGACGGCAAGGAGATGGCGCAGACGATGGCGGAAACGGCCATTTCTCTCGAAGGCCTTGCAGTCGCGCTGAAGGAAGAGACGGTCTTCATTGGTGAGGGGGCGCGCCTGTACCGGAGGGAACTTACGGCGCTGCTTGGCGACCGGGCGCTCTTTGCGCCCTTTTCTGTGGGCGTTCCTTCGGCGGCGAGCGTGGCGGAGCTCGGCATAGCCATGCTCGCGAAGGGCGAAGCGGTTGATCCCGATAGCCTGACGCCCCTTTACATCCGGCGGCCCGAGGCGGAAGTGGCGTGGGAAAAAAAGCAGAGATCTCAATAGGCGTCATGCGGCGTGAGGACCTCGATCAGGTGCTCGCCATCGAGCAGGTCTCCTTTAACCAGCCCTGGTCGCTCTCTCTCTTTGAGCAGGAACTCCGAAAACCTGCCCTTTCCACGAGTTTCGTTGCCTGCACAGGGGAGAGGGGATCGCGGTCGGTGCTTGGGTATCTCGTGTTCTGGGTCGTGGCTCAGGAGATGCATATCCTGAACCTTGCAGTGGCGCCTGCCGGGCGGCGGAAGGGGATCGCGAAGCTTCTCATCCTGTCCGGCCTGCGGTACGCCTTGGCCAAGGGTGCTCGTATGGCCTTCCTTGAGGTCCGGGCGTCGAACAGGCCGGCGCGGAACCTCTACCACGGATTGGGCTTTGTGAATTCGGCTCTTCGCAAAAGCTACTATGATTCGCCTCCTGAGGACGCCCTGGTCATGACGCTGCCGGAAGATGCTTTTGTTCAGGCCGCAAGTGCGGGTAATAAAACATGAATTCAGGATATCCCGGCAGGCCCTGCCCAATGCTGTAATGCCAATGCTTGCCTTTTTTACCGGAATGTGATACGCTTTTTTGTAGTCAGTGTGATGTTCTGCAGGATCCGCCGCTCTTTATAGATAGAGCAAAACCTTCCCGGTTTTCATAAGTTCCGAACACATCCCATGAACAAGGAGGGACGGACGATGAGTGTGGAGGTAAAAGACGAAGCAGTATTGCAGCGCCTCAGGAAGGAGAATCAGGAGTTCCAGCAGTGGGAGCAGGAGCACCGGCAGTTGGAAGAAACGCTTTTGAGCATCGACGCTCACCCCTATATCTCGCCTGAGGAAGAGATCGAACGCAAGCGTGTCCAGAAGCTCAAGCTTGCGGCAAAAGACAGAATGATGGAAATGGTCAGGCGATCCCAGTTCGGCAGCGCCTGAGCTAAAGAAGGCGAGGACAGCATCCTCGCCTTTTTGCGTCTTCAGCCACAATCAGGACAGAATATGAGATCCCCCCTCGCGGACGGTGACAGGGGGATTTTTTGTATTGACTCCCCGCCGTTATCTATGTTAAAAATAACAAATTATTCATACGACGAAGCGCGGCGGGCATCGGCGCATCTGCCGTCGTTGCATGACCTTTTTTCCCCCGTCTTCTGGTTCTGGAGAATCATTTGTGAGAAGCGACAGGATCAAGAAAGGCCTGGAGCGCGCGCCGCACAGGTCTCTTTTATTTGCCACGGGCATCACGCGGAGCGGGCTCGACCTGCCCATGATCGGTGTGGCCACGAGCTTTACGGACCTGATACCCGGCCATATCGGCATGCGGGATCTTGAGCGGTTCATCGAAAAGGGCGTGCACTCCGGCGGCGGATGGCCCCTTTTCTTCGGCGTGCCGGGCATCTGCGACGGTATTGCCATGGGCCACCGGGGCATGCATTATTCGCTCCCCTCGCGGGAGCTGATCGCCGACATCATCGAGTCCGTGGCAACGGCCCATGCTTTTGACGGGCTGGTGCTGCTCACGAATTGCGACAAGATCACGCCGGGCATGCTGATGGCCGCTGCTCGATTGGATATTCCCACGATCGTCGTGACGGCCGGGGCCATGCATTCAGGCCGGTTCCGCGGGGACCGCGTGAACCTGATCAGCGCTTTCGAGGCCGTGGGCAAGGTCCGGAATGGCCAGATGTCGGAGCGCGACCTCGCAGAGCTCGAAACCTGCGCCTGCCCCGGCCCCGGTTCCTGCCAGGGGATGTTCACAGCCAATACCATGTCCTGCGTGACCGAGTCGCTCGGCATGAGCCTGCCGGGCTGCGCAACAGCCCTGGCCGTGTCAGGCGAGAAGCGCAGGATCGCCTTCGAGAGCGGCAAGCGGATCGTCGGGCTCGTGAAGGAGGACGTGACGCCGCGGAAGGTCATGACGAAGAACGCCTTCGAGAATGCCATCCGCGTGGACATGGCCCTGGGCGGCTCGACGAACACGTCGCTGCACATCCCGGCTCTAGCTCATGAAGCGGGCATCGAGCTTCCCATCGCGGAGTTCGACCGCGTGAGCCGTGAGACGCCGCATCTCTGCAACATGCTGCCCGGCGGGCCGCATTACATGGAAGACCTCGACGCAGCTGGAGGCATTCCGGGCGTTCTGTCCCGGTTCGTGAAGGTATTGAAGGATTCGCCCACGGTGAGCGGGAAGTCCATCCTTGAGAACGCGAAGGCCGGCATCGTGAGGAACGACGACGTGATCAGGCCGCTGGACAAGGCCTATCACAAGGAGGGCGGCATTGCGGTGCTCTCCGGAAGCCTCGCGCCCCACGGCTCGGTCGTGAAACAGACAGCGGTGAGCGATAAGATGATGCGCTTCGAAGGGACGGCCATCGTCTTTGATTCGGAAGAGGACGCCATGAAGGCCATCATGGACGGCAAGATCAAAGCCGGCCATGTGATCGTGATCCGCTATGAGGGGCCCAAGGGCGGTCCGGGCATGCGCGAGATGCTGTCGCCCACGTCGGCCATCATGGGCATGGGTCTGGGCGAGTCCGTGGTACTTGTCACCGACGGCAGGTTCTCGGGCGGCACGAAGGGACCCTGTATCGGCCATGTCTCTCCCGAAGCGGCCGAGGGCGGGCCCATCGCCATTGTCCGGGACGGCGACGGCATCATTCTCGACGTGCCGAACCGGAAGCTTGAGCTGAAGCTGTCGGCGGACGAGATCAAGAAGCGCCTGGCTGCCTGGAAGCCGCGGGAGCCGAAGATCACGACGGGCTGGCTCGCTCGGTACGCCAGGCAGGTGACGAGCGCGAACACGGGAGCAGTGCTGAAGGTCTCGTAAGGCCGAAGTTAAGAAGAGAGGAAGGTAAGAAGGTGGGGAAAAAAGGTCTTTCTCTTCTCGCTCAACTTCCC
Source organism: Nitrospirae bacterium GWC2_57_13 (assembly GCA_001805055.1). Lineage (GTDB taxonomy): Bacteria > Nitrospirota > UBA9217 > UBA9217 > UBA9217 > GWC2-57-13. Next base: position 7,575 of record MHDZ01000093.1, on the reverse strand, counting down.
AGCCTCTTAGTTTCCCAACTTCGTATTCTGTATTTTATAGGGTGCAATTATGTCTAGCAAACAGATAACCGGCGCGGAAATATTCCTCGAATGCCTGAAGAAGGAGAAGGTCGACACGCTGTTCTGCTATCCCGGCGGCGTGGTGCTCAAGATCTTCGACGTCCTCTTCGACCAGAAGGACATCCGGTGCATCCTGCCGCGGCATGAGCAGGGCGGGGTCCACATGGCCGACGGGTATGCGCGCTCCACGGGCAAGACCGGCGTCGCGCTTGTAACCTCGGGCCCCGGCGCCACGAATGTGGTGACGGCCATTGCCACGGCCTACATGGATTCCATCCCGATCGTGGTGTTCACCGGGCAGGTGCCTACGGCCCTGATCGGGAACGACGCCTTCCAGGAAGCGGACATCATCGGCATCACCCGGCCCTGCACCAAGTACAACATCCTCGTAAAGGACGTGAAGGACCTGGCCCAGTGCATCAAGGAGGCGTTCTATATCGCCTCGACGGGCCGGCCGGGTCCGGTGCTCGTCGATCTTCCACGGGACGTGGTGACGAACAAGGCCGAGTTCCATTATCCCGACAAGATCAAGCTCAGGAGCTACAACCCCACGGTGACGGGAAATCCGCGCCAGATCAAGCAGGCTGCCGACGCCATTGCAGCAGCCAAGAAGCCCGTCGTATATATCGGCGGCGGCGTGATCCTGTCCGGCGCCGCGGACGAGGTGCGCGAGCTGGCGGAGCTTACAAAGATCCCCGTGACCCATACGCTCATGGGGATCGGCGGGTTTCCGGGCACGCACCCGCTTTCCCTGGGCATGCTCGGTATGCACGGCACCTACTACGCCAATATGGCGATCCATAATTCCGACCTGATTATCGCTATCGGCGCTCGGTTCGACGACCGCGTGACCGGCAAGGTCGAAGGGTTCGCACCGGACGCCAAGATCATCCACATCGACGTGGACCCCACATCCATCCGGAAGAACGTGCGCGTGGACATTCCCGTGGTTGGAGACGTAAAACATGTGCTCGTCGACCTGAACAAGGAACTGCGCTTGGTGAAGGAGCCGTGGGACGCGATCCGGAAGAGCTGGCTGAAACAGATCAATGAGTGGCGCGAGGAGCACCCGCTCGACTACGACCACTCCGAAGAGGTGATCAAGCCGCAGTTCGTGGTGGAGAAGCTCTACGAGGTAACGGGAGGGGACGCCATCATCGTCACCGACGTTGGGCAGCACCAGATGTGGGCAGCCCAGTTCTACAAGTACGACCGGCCGCGCATGTGGCTTTCTTCCGGCGGTCTCGGGACCATGGGCTACGGTTTGCCGGCGGCAATGGGAGCCAAGGTCGCCCATCCGGACAAGGAAGTGTTCAGCATTTCCGGCGACGGAAGCATCCAGATGAACATCCAGGAGCTCGGAACCGCTGTGGAGAACAATATCCCGGTGAAGGTGGTGATCCTGAACAACCGCTACCTCGGCATGGTGCGGCAGTGGCAGGAGCTTTTCTATGCCGAGCGGTACTCGTCAACGGACCTGGGCAGCACACCCGATTTCGTGAAGCTTGCTGAAGCCTATGGCGCCGTCGGTCTCCGCGCGGAAAAACCGTCCGAGGTCCTGCCGGTCCTGAAAGAGGCGATGAAGTCCAAGAAGCCTGTGTTCATGGACTTTGTGATCGACCGGTACGAAAAAGTGTTTCCCATGGTCCCTGCCGGCGCGGCCATCAATGAGATGATCTTCGGCGAGGAAAAGAAGAAGGTCGAGAAGAAATTGAAAGCAGTGAAGTAGGGGCAATGCGGAGTGCGGATTTCGGGACGCGGAGTGAACAGACATTATGAAACATATCATATCAGTGCTGGTTGAGAACAAATTCGGAGTGCTGTCGCGGGTATCAGGTCTTTTCAGCGGCAGGGGGTTCAATATCGAGACCATCTCGGTGGGGCCGACCCTCGATCCCACGGTCTCCCAGATGACCATCGTGACCTCCGGCGACGAGCGCATCCTGGAGCAGATCATCAAGCAGCTGAACAAGCTTATTGACGTCATCAAGGTGGCGGACCTTGCGGAGAAAGAGTTCGTGGAGCGCGAGATGTGCCTTATCAAGGTCAATGCTCCATCGGAGCAGCGGGCCGAGGCGCTCCGGATCGCCGATATCTTCCGCGCCCGCGTTGTGGACTCGTCCCAGAAGAGCTATACGTTCCAGGTGACGGGCGACGAGAAAAAGCTCGAAGCCTTCATTGAACTGCTCCGCCCCATCGGCATCAAGGAGATCGTTCGCACCGGCAAGGTGGCGATAACGAGGGAGTGAGAAACGATTCATGATCCACGATGCATGATCCGATCTTGTGTCCGGCATCAGGCATCATATCTCGGAACAACTGGAGGAAGGCTATGAGAACACATTCGTTCATTTTTGCTCTAGTTCTCGTTTTGATGACGATGGCGGGCTGTGCTCAGAAGGGGCCGGTCCTGCTTGATGTCAAATTCCCCGCAGCCGCTGAGGTCGCACCGGCGCCGAAGCCTGTCGTGGGCGTCAGCCCCTTTGTGGACCACCGCGGCGTGAAGTCGTCGGTAGTGGGTAAGAAAGCGATCCCCGACGGGCAGGAGAATGAGCTGGTCATTCAGGGCAATTCTTCGGAGCTCGTGACGAAGCGGCTCAAGGACGTGCTGGCGGCCCGCGGTATTACGGTCAAGGACGCGGTCTGGGATATGACCGCCGAAGGTATCAAGGCTGAAGGCGTCGATCTGTTGATCGGCGGCGAGATCAAGGGACTCTGGGTCGAGTCCGTCTCCCGGCCTTTCAAGACGAACATCACGGCCTCTGTCCAGCTCCGGGTGTCCCTGGCCGACGCGGCGGAGAAGAAGATCGTCCGGACGATCAACCTGAACAGCAAGCAGGAGCGCGAAAACGTTCTGTTCTCGCGTGCGCAGGTGGAGGATATGCTGGCGGAAGCGGTCACGGCAGCGGTAAGCCAGCTGCTGGACGACGAGGAAGTCAAAAAGAAGATACAGTAAGCAACGAGCACTGATCAGGAAAGACGCTGTTCTCAGAGGCTGTCGCCAATTGGTTTTGTGTTTCGCTATTCGAACGAAGGATGTGCTGTAAAGAAAGGGGATCCAATGAAAGTGTACTATGAGAAGGACGCCGACCAGAAGTTGCTGAAAGGCAAAAAGGTCGCCGTCATCGGCTATGGCAGCCAGGGCTTTGCCCATTCAAATAACCTGAAGGAAAGCGGTATCGATGTTATGGTCGGTCTGCGCAAGGGGAGCAAGTCCTGGGAGAAGGCCGCCGGCGCCGGCCTCAAGGTCGTGGAAACGGCCGAGGCAGCGAAGGAAGCTGATGTGATCATGATCCTGGTGCCCGATGAACTCCAGGGCGGCATGTACCGCAAGGACATCGAGCCGAACATCAAGAAGGGCGCCTATCTCGCCTTTGCGCATGGATTCAACATCCATTTCGGCCAGATCGTGCCGCGCGAGGACGTGAACGTCTTCATGGTGGCTCCCAAGAGCCCGGGCCATCTGGTGCGCTCCCAGTATGCCAAGGGCGAGGGCGTGCCGGGCCTCATCGCTGTCCATCAGGACCCCTCAGGCAATGCAAAGGATATGGCGCTGGCCTATGCCGCGGCCATCGGCTGCGGAAGGGCGGGAGTGATCGAGACGAACTTCCGCGAAGAAACGGAGACGGACCTTTTCGGAGAGCAGGCTGTGCTGTGCGGAGGCGCCACGGCGCTGATCACCGCAGGGTACGAGACCCTTGTGGAAGCGGGATACGCCCCGGAGATGGCCTATTTCGAGTGCCTGCACGAGCTGAAGCTCATCATTGACCTGATCTACGAGGGCGGCATCTCGAACATGCGCTACTCGGTGAGCAACACGGCCCAGTACGGCGATCTGACGCGGGGACCGCGGATCATCACGGATGAGACGAAGAAGGAAATGAAGAAGATCCTGCACGAGATCCAGTCGGGCCAGTTCGCCAAGGAGTGGATGCTCGAGAACATGGCGAACAAACCGACCTTCACGGCCCTTACGAAAAAGGGGCAGGACCATCCGATCGAAGAAGTGGGCGGCCGGCTGCGGAAGATGATGCCCTGGCTGCAGAAGGGCAAGCTGGTCGATAAGAGCAAGAATTAAAATTTACCACTAAGGCACGAAGACACAAAGTAAAATCAGAAGGGCCCAAAAAAGAACTATGGAAGACGCAATGACAGGAGCTTTTCTTCGTGTCTTAGTGTCTTCGTGGTGAAAAATAAACTATGATGAAAAACTACGGAATACCCGTTGCCTCAGAAGGCTGGATATTCATCCTGCCGCTCGTTATCGTGACGGTGCTGTTCTTCATTCTCGGCTGGAGATATCCCGGTTACACGGTCCTCGCGCTGACGATCTTTGTCCTCTTCTTTTTCCGGGACCCCGAGCGCGTGGTGCCTCAGGGAAACAACCTCGTGGTCTCGCCTGCTGACGGCCGGGTGGTCGTGGTGAAGGACATTTTTGAGCCTACGTACCTGAAACAGGACGTGAAGCAGATCAGCATCTTCCTGTCCGTCTTCAATGTGCACGTGAATCGCGCGCCCATCGGCGGCAAGGTCGATACGGTGAAGTACAATCCCGGCAAGTTCCATGTGGCCTCGGTGGACAAGGCTTCGCTGGACAATGAACAGACGGCCATGGTCATCACACAGGGCGGCCGGAAGGTCCTGGTGAAGCAGATCGCGGGTCTCATTGCTCGGCGCATCATCTGTTATGCGAAACCGGGCGACTCGCTCGCGCAAGGCGAACGGTACGGCCTGATCCGTTTCGGCTCCCGCGTTGATATTTTCCTGCCCAAGGACGCGGAGATCAAGGTGAAAGTGGGCGACCGGGTGAAGGGCGCCCGGGACGTGATCGGAGTGTTGAAATGAAAAAAGGGATCTATCTGCTGCCGAACCTGCTGACGCTCACGAGCATGTTCCTCGGTTTTTACTCCATCGTCGCGTCGCTGAACGCGGACTACGGGAGGGCTGCATGGGCGATCATGGCCGCGTCCATCTTCGATGTGCTCGACGGTTGGGTGGCGCGCCTTACGCACACGACGACGCGGTTCGGGATCCAGATCGATTCCCTGTCGGACGTGATCTCTTTCGGCGTTGCTCCGGGCGTGCTTGTCTACACCTGGACGCTCCAGTCCTTCGGCAAGATCGGCTGGCTCGGTGCGTTCTTCCTGGTGGCCTGCGCTGCGCTGCGGCTCGCCCGGTTCAATGTCCAGATGGGCGCCGAGGAAAAGAAGCATTTCACGGGCCTGCCCACGCCGGCGGCCGCGCTGATGATTGCCACGACGGTGCTCGCCTATGATGACATGGTATCGATCCTCGAGTCCGTCGGTCTTTCCCGGCTGGCCGATCTCTTTACGATGGATTACTGGGTCCTGGCCCTCACCTTCCTGCTGGCCGGCCTTATGGTGAGCAAGGTCACCTACCACAGCATGAAGGAGGCAAACCTGACCGAGCGGCGGCCTTTCGGGCTCCTGGTCTTCGTTGTGGCCTTCCTGGCAGTGGTTGCCTACCATCCATCGTTGGTGCTGTTCCTCGTGTCCATCGCCTATGTGGCGGTCGGCATCGGCGAAGCGCTTCTGGGGCTGGTGAAGCGGGACCGCGCAGCAGCGTAGCGGCGGACGATGGGAAGGTAAGAAGTTGAGAAGTTGAAAAGCGATGTTCGCTCAAGAAGTTTTCCCTCCATCTTCAAATCTTCCCAACTTCCCAGCTTCGTGATTATATTCAAGCGGAGTTTACCCATGAACAAGAGCATAAAAATATTCGATACCACGCTGCGCGACGGGGAGCAGTCTCCCGGCGCGAGCATGAACGTTGAAGAGAAGATCACCCTGGCCAGGCAGCTCGCCCGGCTCGGCGTGGACATCATCGAGGCCGGGTTCGCCATCAGCTCTCCGGGTGATTTCGAGGCCATCCGGCGCATCGGGGCCGAAGTTGAGGGGCCTATTATCTGCAGTCTTGCCCGGGCAAAGAAAGAAGACATCGACCGGGCCTGGGAGGCGCTCAAGGACGCACCGAAGCGGCGCATCCATACCTTCCATTCCACATCGGATATTCACCTCAAGCATCAATACCGGATATCGCGCGAGGAAGCCCTGAAGCGTTCCGTCGAAATGGTGAAATACGCCCGGTCCTATGTTGACGACGTTGAGTTCTCTCCCATGGACGCGTCGCGTACGGACCCTGCCTATCTTCACGAGGTGTTGGAAGCGGTGATCGATGCAGGCGCGAGCACGGTGAACATCCCGGACACCGTGGGGTATTCCACGCCTGGCGAGTTCGGCGCGCTTATCATGGGCATCACCGAGAAGGTGAAAAATATCAAGAAGGCCATCATCTCCGTCCATTGCCATAACGACCTGGGCCTGGCCGTTGCCAATGTGCTCAGGGCCATTGAGAACGGGGCCGAGCAGGTGGAATGCACGGTGAACGGCATCGGCGAGCGCGCAGGCAACTGCTCCATGGAAGAGGTGGTCATGGCGCTGCGTACGCGCAAGGACTACTACGGGGCTGACACGGGAATCACTACCGAGGAGATCATGCGCACCAGCAGGCTCGTGACCAAGATCACGGGCATCCAGGTCCAGCCCAACAAGGCCATTGTGGGCGCAAACGCTTTTTCCCACGAGTCGGGCATTCACCAGGACGGCCTGCTGAAGGAGCGCAGCACCTACGAGATCATGCGTCCCGAGTCTATCGGCCTTGTGAAGACGAACCTGGTCATGGGCAAGCATTCAGGCAGGCACGCCTTCCGTTCCCGGCTGCAGGAACTGGGGCATGAGCTTACGGACGAAGAGATCAACCGGGCCTTTGAGCGGTTCAAGCAGATCGCCGACCAGAAGAAAGAGGTCTTCGACGAGGACCTCGAAGCCATCGTGGCTGACGAGACGCAGCAGGTGCAGGAGGTCTATGTGCTCAAGAGCATGCACGCTGAGAGCGGCACCGGCGTCACGCCGACGGCCGAAGTGGAGATGGAAGTCGAAGGAAAGACGGTAAAACAAACCGGCAAGGGCGACGGTCCCGTTGACGCTGTGTACAAGACCATTGCAGCCATTACAGGCACGAAGAGCAAGCTTGAGGCCTACCTTGTGAAGGGCATCACCGGCGGCACAGACGCCCTGGGCGAGGTGACGGTGAAGCTCGAAGAAGGGAACAAAAAGGTGGCGGGACACGGCGCTGACACGGACATCATCGTTGCAAGCGCGAAAGCCTATATCAACGCCCTGAACAAGCTGGAGTACTGGAAGAGGGGGAAGGCGAAGAGCGGGTGACAAGTGCGGAGTGTGGAATGAGCCGTAGCCGCAGGCTTTAGCCTGCGCTTACAGGTGCGCGAATTGCCACGAATAGAACAGACGAAAAGCATGGCCCCCTCAGCGGGGCCTTTTTATTTGCCTCGACTGGCCACAGCGTTCAGCCAAGATTTCCTTTGCGTCCCTGGTGTCATTGCGGTAAGCTTGATTTGATTCCTGAGAGGTCACATATATGCCCGAATATGAAGGTATCGTCATACGGCCTCCCAGTGAGGCTCAAAGCCTGATCCTG
>MHDZ01000092.1:12905-53787 GCA_001805055.1 Nitrospirae bacterium GWC2_57_13 | reverse complement strand
GAGCAGCACCATGAATACCGAGACGGCGATCACAATGACTGAGACGATAATCCGCATTCATGCTCCCTTTCTCATGAGATACTGAACTGCAATGCCCGCTTCCCTGCCCCCTGCCGCGCGCTCTTCCCGTGACCCGCGGGGTTCAATAATGGTACGTCTTGCCTGTGATGATCGTGAATGCCCGGTACAGCTGTTCCAGCAATGCAAGCCGCGCCATCTCGTGTGTGAAGGTCCACCGCGACATGGCAACGACCTTGTCGGCGCGCTCCGTCACGGTCTCTTCAAGCCCCATGGCCCCGCCGAGGACGAAGACCGCCTGCCGCACGCCAGACTCCTGGAGGCCGTTCACGAAGTCCGCGAACTCATGGGACGTGAACGACTGACCCCGCTCGTCCAGGGCAGCCACGAAGGCGCCCGGCGGAAGGGCCTTCAGGATCCGCTCCGCCTCTTTCTTCCTGACCGTCGGAGCCTCCCGGAGATCGCGAATCTTCTCCTCTTTGATCTCCCGGACCTCTACATCGGCATAGTGCTTGAGATACTTCAGGTATTTCGCGATCCCCTCTTGCAGGAACCGCTCTTTTGTCTTGCCGACGCACAGGACGGTGATCTTCACTGCATGCCACCAGCGGGAAACAGCATCCCTTCCGGGGCCGGAAAGATCCTCATCCCTTCCCTGTTCTCGCCTGCATCGGCAGCAGTACCCGGGGAGCGTCGCCCCAAAGGCGCTCTATACTATAGTAGGCCCTTGTCTGTTCATCGAAGACATGTACCACCACGTCCCCGATATCCATGAGCACCCAGTTCGTTTCGTTCTTCCCTTCGATGTGCAGCGCCCGTATCCCCGCCTGGGCGAGTGACTCCTCGATCCCGTCGATCACCGCCCCGATCTGTGTGGTATTGTCGCAGGAACAGATCACGAAATAATCGGCTATAAAGGTGAGACCCCGAAGATCGAGGACCTCGATATTGTAGGCTTTCTTTCCGTCCGCTGCCTCGGCGCAGAGCAGGGCGGTCTCGAGTGAATTAAGCATATAACTTGTTTGCAATTATATAGGTTTCCACTGCATCAGGCAAGTGATATTTGATCGTAGCGCTGCGCTTGACCCTCGTTCTGATGTCTGTGGACGAAATATCGTAATGCGGGACCACCTCGAGGCAGATCCTGAACCCGTCGGGCTCCACGATGGCCTGAATATGTTCGCCATTGTCGAGGGCGGCTAATTCCTTGCCTGAGCCGGCCAGAAAAGGCAGCTCTTCCAGGTCCTGAAACCGGAAACCAGGACGCGATAGCACCACAAAACTACACTTCCGGAGCAGGCGCTCCCAGTCCTTCCAGCTCCGGATCTCAAGAAAAGAGTCCAGTCCCGTAATGAAATAGAGCTCTGCGCCGGGATGGGACTCCTGCAATTCCTCGATGGTGTCAATGGTAAAGGACTTGCCGCCCCGCCGGACTTCTATGTCCGATGGCCGGAAATTTCGACTTCCCGCCACAGCCAGCCGCACCATCTCGAGCCGCTGGGCCGCGGACGGCATGTCCTCCTCGTTCTTATGGGGCGGGAGAAAGGACGGGACAAAGAGCACACGGTCGAGCTTCAGCCGGTCCCGCACCTCTTCAGCAGCGGCGAGGTGCCCGTAGTGGACGGGGTTGAAGGTGCCGCCGAGAATGCCGATCTTCTGTGCCAATAGACCTCCATCGAGGGCATAGCGCATGGAGCATGGTGCATAGAGTAAGAATCTCTCTGCTCTCTGCTCTCTGCTCTCTGCTCTCTGCTCTCTGCCTTATTTCCTTATCTGCCCGTTCCCGAAGACAATGAACTTGGTTGACGTGAGCTCTTCGAGCCCCATGGGCCCCCGGGCATGGATGCGCGTGGTCGAGATACCGATCTCGGCGCCAAGTCCGAACTCAAAGCCGTCGTTCAGACGTGTCGAGGCGTTCACGAAAACGCCGGAAGCGTCCACTTCCCGCAAAAACCGCATGGCCGTCTCGTAGTCCCGGGTGACGATGGCCTCGGAATGCTGGGACCCGTGGCGAGCGATGTGCGCCATGGCGTCATCGATCCCTTCCACCACCTTCACGTTCAGGATCATATCATTATATTCCGTGTCCCAGTCCTTGTCCGTTGCTTCTTTCGCGTCCGGGACCAGCACTTTCGTTCTCGGGCACCCCCGGAGTTCCACGCCGGCCTTCTTGAATTTTGCCGCCATGGCCGGGAGGAAGGACGACGACAGGTCCTTGTGCACCAGCATGGTCTCCATGGCGTTGCAGGTCCCGGGACGCTGCACCTTGGCATTAAAGCAGATATCCTCGGCCATTGTCGGGTCTGCAGCGCAGTCCACATAGGTGTGGCACATGCCCTTGTCGTGTTTTATTACGGGGATGGTGGAGTTCTCCGTCACCATTTTGATAAGACCCTCGCCGCCTCGCGGAATGATGAGGTCCACGGAGTGGTTCGCCTTCAGCATCTCCATGACGCAGGCACGGTCGGGATTATCGATAAAAGTGACCGAACCGTCAGGGATGCCCGCTTCGGTCCCTGCCCGGTTCAGGATCGCCGCGATGGCTGTGTTCGAATGGACCGCCTCGGACCCGCCGCGCAGCAGTACGCCGTTGCCGGACTTGAGGCAGAGTGCCGCCGAATCGGCTGTAACGTTCGGCCGGGACTCGTAGATGATGCCGATAAGACCGATCGGCACGCGGATCCTGCCCACCTGCATGCCGTTCGGCCTGCGCCACATCTTGATAACGTCGCCCACGGGATCGGGAAGGGCCGCAACTTCGCGCAGACCATCGGCCATGGCCTTGATGCGCTCCGGCGTAAGCTTCAGACGGTCCAGCATGGCCGCGGAAAGGCCCTTCTTCCCACCCTCGTCCAGGTCCTTTCTGTTCTCGGTGATCAGCCGGTCCATATCCTTCTCAAGACCAGCAGCCATCTTGAACAGGGCATTGTTCTTGATCTCCGTGGAAACGTTCGCCAGAAGCCGCGACGCCTGCTTGGCTTTTTTCGTTTTGTCGGTCACATAGTGTTTGATGTCCATGGATACCTCCTGCACACAGGGACAGTCCCCTTAAAAACAAGGGGGACTGTCCCTATTACAATATCACCAAATCGTCCCTATGGATCACTTCATCATAATCCTTCCGGCCCAGGATGCTCTCGATCTCAATTGTCTTGTGACCCTTTATCCGCTCCAGGTCTGTTGCCGAATAGTTCGTGAGTCCCCGGGCAAAGGAATTCCCCGCCTTGTCAAAGCAGGTCACGCAGTCACCTGCCTTGAACGTCCCTTCCACTGTTACGACGCCGCCGGGCAGGAGGCTTTTGTTCTTTTCCACAAGGGCCGTTCTGCCGCCATCGTCGACCACGATCCTTCCCGTTGCACAGGCCGTGTAGGCGATCCAGTGCTTGCGGCTGCGGTTCTTGTGCTCCTTGGGAAGGAAGAGCGTTCCCACGTCGCCGCCTTCGAACAACTCGGCAAGAACACCCTCGCGTTTGCCGTCGATGATCACCATGGGCACGCCATAGGCGCCGACCTTCCTGGCCGCCATGATCTTGGACCGCATGCCTCCCGTGCCGACAGCGGAAAGGGCGTCGCCTGCTGCCTGCTCCATCTCGGGTGTGATCTTCTCGACCAGGGGAATGAGCTTCGCAGCGGGGTTCAGGCGGGGATCTGCGCTGTAGAGGCCGTCAATGTCCGACAGGATAACGAGCAGGTCGGCATCTACCAGATGCGCCACCATGCCCGAAAGGTTGTCGTTGTCGCCGAATCTGATCTCATCGACAGCAACGGTGTCGTTTTCATTGATAATAGGCACCACGCCGTACTCAAGCAGCGTGTGAAGCGTGTTGCGCGCGTTCAGGAATCTCTCGCGGTTCGAGAGGTCCTCCCCTGTCAGCAGCACCTGGGCCACTTTCCGGCCGCATTCACCGAAACTCTTTTCGTAGATCCACATAAGGCTGGACTGTCCGACAGCAGCAGCGGCCTGCTTCAGAGGCAGGGGCATGCCCCGGGGCTTCTTCTCGATGCCCAGCTTGGCGAAACCGGCGGCAATGGCACCTGAAGAGACCACGAGGGCCTCACGGCCTGACGCAATGATATCCGATATCTCACCCGCAAGCTTGCCGATGCGCTCCTGGTCCAGACCGATGCCCGATGACGTAAGCACGGCGCTGCCGATCTTGATCACGATACGGCGGGACTTGGAGAATAGTTCTTTTCTATTGATGCTCATATTTATTTGGGCTTATGATTGCTGTATGAGAACTTTGCATAGAGCATAGGGCCTGGCGCATAGTGTTACGACGCCTTCCTACCTTCTCAACTTCCCATCTTCTCATCTTCGCCTCTTCTCAGCTTCCTCCCTTCCTCCACCCGATCGGAAAGAAAGGAAAGCAGCTGGTCCAGGCCTTCGCCTGCCACGGCAGAGATGGGGAAAAACTCATAGCCTGCGCCGCGGCAATGTTTCTCGAGGGCCGCGAGATGCTCAGGGATGACGGCATCGATCTTCGTTGCCGCCACGGCCATGTACTTTTTGATAAGTTCGGGGCTATAGAGCTCAAGCTCCTGGTTGATCTTGCGGAAATTCTCGACAGGATCGCCAGGCACGATGCCCGATACGTCCACGAGGTGCAGCAGGATGGTTGTGCGCTCCACGTGGCGCAGGAACTCGAAACCAAGGCCAGCTCCCTTATGGGCATTCTCGATCAGGCCGGGGATATCGGCAACCACAAAACCCGGCCTGCCTTCAGGCTTCACCATCCCGAGCACGGGTGTGAGCGTGGTGAAGGGATAGTCGGCAATCTTCGGCTTTGCCGCGGAAATGCGCGAAATGAGCGTGGACTTGCCCGCGTTGGGGAATCCCACGAGCCCCACGTCGGCCAGGAGCTTCAGCTCCAGAAAAAGGGTGATCTCCTCGCCATCCTCGCCGGGCTGGGCATGACGCGGCGCCTGATTCGTGGCGGTTTTGAAAAAGGCATTCCCTTTGCCGCCGCGGCCGCCATGGGCTGCCACGAAGTCCATGCCGTCCTGGTCCATGTCGGCGATCACCTCGCCCGTCTCGACCAGATGCACCACGGTGCCCATCGGCACACGGATAATCACGTCCGCGGCATCAGCGCCCGTCTGTTGTTTGCCCCGGCCCTGTTCGCCGCTCCGGGCAAAATAGTTCTGCTGGTACTTGAGGTCGATCAGCGTGCCGAGCTGCTTGTCGGCGCGGATGATCACGTCGGCGCCCTTGCCGCCGTCGCCGCCGTCTGGTCCGCCTTTGGGAACATAGGCCTCACGCCGGAAGGACATGCAGCCTTTGCCACCATGGCCGGACTTGACGTAGATCTTGACTCTGTCGATAAAATTAGACATAGCTGGCTAAGTAGTGGGAACTATACAGATTTTGTCGAGAAATTGCAAGCCCTGGAAATAAAACCGGCGGGTAGCGCATCTATTGCTCCACACCGCCGGCATCGTATCCATCTCCTGCATTATGATCTCGCTTCGAAAACGCCGGTATCGGGTTCCGAGTCTTACTGGATAACAAAGAGTTTTTCAATGACCCACATGATGCCATTTCCGATATACCCCAGCGGCCCCAGAATCGTTTTCCGCTCCAAATACAGACTCACGGTGGCGTATTGCACCTGGGACCGTAGATTCTTCAGCCTGCCGTCCATGGAATCGATCTCGCTCTGGACCCGCACCAGCTCCCGTTCGATATCAAGAACGTCCTTCACGTCCTTTGCCCGGTCGAGCAGAGTTCGAAGCCGGTCGCGCAACGCGATGGCGTTCTTGAGCCGCGCCTCCATGTCGATCATTGACTCCGTCACGTCCTGAGACGAAACAGACCGGTTTTTTTCCGCACCGAGCGCCGCGAGCGTGTCCAATGTTGCGTTGAGCCGATCGGCAGGAACCCTGATCCTGAGGGTCGCTCTCTCCGGCGCGTTCACGTTCGAATCGTCCACATGACCGCCGGCCTGCCTGACCGCGGAGTCCGCTTTTCCGGCGGCGTCCTCCACGTCCTTGACCTCAAGCTTCATGCTTGCCCGCCAGACCAGCATGCGGTCGGGCCTGGCAGCCTCAAATTCCGCCTGCTGCGCTCGCTCCCCGACAGGAGCTGAAACGTCGGAAAATGCTGCCTTACTTGCGCAGCCCGCTGCGGACAGGGCAAAAGCTAAAACAAGAAAAAATGCGGACAATCTGTTCGCCAATGATCTCATGTCGCCATTCCCTCCTAGCCCGGACAAGCCCCGCAAGCGGGACAAGGCCGGATCAAAATCCACCACCCCCGCTCCCACGGCTCCGTTTCCCCGGCCCTCGTCATAGTAGCATTTGATCCGGGGCGGGCGAGAGTCCCGCGTCCACTACTATTGGCAAAGGTGCGGGACCCGTGCCCACTCTTTATTGAATCCGGGGCGGGCGTTACCATTTACTATTGGATGCGGGCCCCGCTCCGAGTTATACATCTTATCGATGCGGGAAGGAGACGGAGAAAATCACGCCCCGCCCCGTCTCATAAAAAAATAGGATGCGGGACGGGGAAGGCACTACGTATTGTTGGATCGAGAAATCCGTACCAGGTAAACAAAAAAGGCGGTCATGGTGTTACCATGCCGCCTTTCGATCAATGGTCCGATGAGTGATCGCTTACGCCTCTGCGTAGACGCTCACCTTCTTGCGGGTCTTGTCCTTGCGCTCGAACTTCACCACGCCGTTGATCTTGGCGAAGAGTGTGTCATCGCTCCCTTTGCCCACGTTCGTGCCCGGGTGGATCTTGGTGCCCCGCTGCCGCACGATGATCGTGCCTGCGTTCACCTTCTCTCCCGCATAACGCTTTACGCCCAGGTACTGGGGATTGCTGTCACGACCGTTCCTTGAACTGCCAACGCCTTTTTTATGAGCCATTGCTTATTCCTCCGAAAAAATTCTACATCCGAATACCGAAACCCTAAACAATCTCGAACTATCATTATCAAAATTCGAAACAGCCTCAGATGACCACAGGCTTTGGTCTGCTATCGTTTAGAACTTCGAATTTCGTGCTTGCTGTACCCGTTACGCCTTGATTTCCTTGATCCTGAGCGCCGTGTAGTTCTGCCGGTGCCCGATGGTCTTGCGGAAGTTCTTGCGCCGCCGGTGTTTGAAGATGAGAAGCTTCTCACCCCTGCCCTGCTCCATGACCTCGGCCGTGACCATCGCCGATGCCAGCATTGGTTTGCCCACGCTCATGTTGTCGCCGTCGGCGACCATGAATACGTCCTTGAACTCGACGGTGTCGCCAAGCTTTGCTTCGAGCGTCTCAACCTTTACCATGTCTCCGGGCGACACTTTATACTGCTTGCCCCCCGTCTTAATGACTGCGTACATTTCTCTGCCTCCTGATAAGTATGAAGCCCTGTGACAAGGGGCTTACAATACCATGTAAGTTGCGGAGTTGTCAAGGGAAAAAACGCAGGATAGGGCTGCTGGTCCATCCCTGTAGTCCTGCCTCGCATATAGGCGGGCACTACCCGATGCAGCGTGGCCCGTCGCTGCCGACGGGACCGGCCTGTCCCTGTTCGCCGGCTAAACCGCGAAAAAACGGGCACATCGTATGCCGCCGGCTGGTGCAATATTCATCCAGTTCAAAGCGGCTCGGTACGTAACCGATCCGTATGGCCGTGCAAGACAGCATATACCGCCCTGTCAGGAACCGACATTTCATCACGCCCCCCTTTCCCGACCTGCTACAGCATGCTTGCCAGTTCGACGTTCCTTTCTCTTGAGATCGCCCGGAGCTTGTTGAGCGCCTGCACCTCTTTCTGCCGCACCCGTTCCCGCGTGACCCCGAACTCCCTGCCGATGCTTTCCAATGTCCGGTCATCGCCGTCATACAGCCCATACCGCAACTCGATGACCCTGCGTTCGATCGCCGTGAGATGCGAGAGCCATTCCTGAATGTCTTTATTCCTGCGGGCGAAAGTCGCAGCAACGTCGGGCGATACAGCGCTCCTGTCCTGCAGCATGTCCTTCAGCGTATCTTCCTCATGCTCGCCGATAAGCACATCAAGCGACGTTGTTTCCCGAACGACCTGCGACACCCTCCGCGCCGTCGTCACGGACACCTGCATCAGTTCCGCGATCTCCTCGATGCGCGGCTCCCTGCTGTCCTGCTGCGTCAGCCGCCGTACTGCCCGGGTGTAGGCGTTGACGGTCGTTGCAACGTGCACAGGCAGGCGGATGGTCCTCGCCTGGTTCACGATCGCCCGTTCAATGGCCTGCCGTATCCACCAGGTCGCATAGGTGCTGAACTTGAAGCCTCTCTCACATTGAAATTTCTCGACCGCCCGTATGAGGCCGATATTCCCTTCCTCGATGAGGTCAGAAAACTCAAGCCCTGCGTAGAGATATCGTCTCGCGATGGACACAACAAGCCGCAGATTTGCCTCGATCATCCGCTGCCGCGCTTCGGCATCTCCGCGGGCGACCCGGCACGCAAGCTCCCGTTCCTCGTCCCTTGTCAGCAGGTTCGTCTTTCGTATATCCTTGAGGTAATGCGATACAGCATCCTGCTCCGCCGGTTTGAACCGGACCGTTGATCGACTCTTCCCTGTCTCATCATGCTCTTTCTGCTCTTCATTGCATGCCGTCTCCGGATAGGAGCACTCGTAGTCTTCCTGCACATTGCCTGACGAATTTCGCGATAGCACCTCTCGTCCGCTCATCGTGCGCACCTCTCCATTCAGAAGGAACGTATGGCTGCCTGCTGCTCATCCTCTTGCCCGGCGCTCACCGGGTTGATGCATGCTCAACGAAGCCCCCTGAAACAAAGTCGGCGCACACAAATCATATCTTTGTTCTTTAGACGGTCGAAATGGATATTTGTTTCACAGGAAGACCGGATTTCGGATAGAATCGTCTAAACGAAGGAAAGATTTTGCTCTGACGTGGCATTTTGTGGTACTTTAGTGCCTGAGATTTTTTTACGAGCATCCTGAACTGTACAAGCTGGAGTCGAATATACCAGGTCGGCGCGAAGGCACTAAGAAATACAGGTACAAGCATGGAGTATTACGAGCTCACCATAACCGTTCCCGACGTCGTCAGGGACAGTCTTATCCAGAAGCTGTCCGAGGCGGGAACGCTCGGCCTCAACGAGAGGGAGAACGACCTTGTCGCGTATTTCCCGGCGTCCTTTGATCTGCCCACACTGCTGCTTGAACTGGACCTGGCAAAGGCGCTGCTCGATAAGACGGGCGCAGGACAGGGCCTGACATACCGCTATTCGCGGCTACCTGACACGGACTGGAACGAGGCATGGAAAAAAGCATTCACTGCCCTTGATGTAGGTGCACGGTTCACTATCCTCCCGCCCTGGGAAGAACCGCACAGCAGCAGAACGAACATCATCATCGACCCGGGCATGGCCTTCGGCACGGGCCACCACGAAACAACGCGCTCATGCCTTCTTTTGATGGAGAAGCTCGCTGCCGGGCAGCCGAAGGACCGGTTCCTTGACGTCGGTACAGGCACAGGCATCCTTGCCATCGCAGCCGCTCATCTCGGGTTCCGGGAAATCAACGCCGTGGATACAGACCCCCTGGCCGTCGACGCATCGCGCAGGAACGCTGAACTGAACGCTCTCGGCAACATAACCTTTCGCAATGGCACCATCGATGATGTGGAGGGCACTTTCCCGCTCATCACCGCCAATCTCTTTTCCGGCATTCTTATTCATATCGCGCATGATATCGCTCTGCATGTGGCGCCAGGCGGCAGCGTGATACTCTCAGGGATGATCGAAGGGCAGGAACAGGATGTGATCACTGCTTTTAACAAGGCAGGACTGGGCGTCATGGATTCCCTCCATGACGGGAAATGGGTGACCCTGGCAGTTTCACGATGAGGGAACGTTCTCCGGCCAGTGCGAGCGATTGAACCGCATACCAGCTCTTTCGTTTATCGGCGGAGATGCTTCCTAAATCTTCATTCAGCATGCATCATACAACGGGAAAAGCGTTGCCCCCGTCTCACGCCTCGATTTTCTTCTCCAACCTCCTGATCCTGAAGTCCATCAATATATCTATGAACGCCGCATTGTGCAATGGATCACCTGCCATGCCGAAAAGATGAGTGGCGCAGGCGCAATCAATAGCACTGAAGCCCGGAACGGACCACTCAGCGATGCTGCCAAGGGCTGATGCAAGGTCGCATTCAAGTTCATCGGAAGTCCGGATGGGAAAGGAAGCGTGCCACTCAGCGCACCGACGAAGATAATCGATATGCCCCTGGACTTTCGTTGTTATCCGACGATGCCGTTCGATGCGCTGCGTGAGATCAGCCTTGGCTGAACCTGTATACAGATAATAGCCTTTCCGGAACCGCATCTTCCCGAGATCGCCGATCTCCATCACCCGGTCACGCGACAGCCGCAGGACCACGATGTAGCTCCCTCGATCATGGGACTCGCGGTCAACAAGGTCCCAGGGGATCGAAAGTTCCCGTACTGCGCTGCCGAGACGCAGGTCCTGCGCCCACGTGACCCCGACCGCCTTGACCATGACATCATGACGCACGTCAAAGAGCGTGCGCGAGAAGGCAAGGTCCGTGTGGTGCTCGGGCATGAAATAATCTACAGAAGGCGAGTGTACAATAAACAAGACTGCTGTCTGCATTCCCGTGCGGGACAGTTCCGCCAGCTCCATCAGGTGCCGACGCCCCCGGTCCGTGATCGCATCAGGGAACATGGCTATCCGGCCGCTGAAAAGCGTACAGGACTTGACCTCCAGCACCAGCTCCCGTCCCTCCCTGCTCAGCAGGAAGTCGAATCTGCTATGCCCGATCGTGTGCTCGGTCTTCACAATCCGGGCTCCTTCGAGGCCCGATATCCTGTCATGTTCGATAAGGACCCGCGCCACATCGTTCGTGCTATGAGTATGGAGCATGACGGGGACCCCGTCCTTTTCCACTGCCACGACCGTGTAGGCCAGCTTTCTGCCGGAAGCCGGATCATGCTTCACGAGCAGCAGCCTGCTGTCGGGCAAAAAAAGCTCTGTCAGCCTTCCCGGGTTCGGAAGATAAGCACGAACATTCCTGCCCTCTACCGTGCATTCGACTACGAACCTGTTCGGCCTGGTTTGGAAAATGCCCTCTTTCAGATCGTCGAATAACTCCATACCTTCACTATTCACTCCTTTGCCCATGGGACCATAGTACCGGAAAGCCATCTTTTTGTCACCTTCTGCACCCGTGGCGACCGGTTGATAAGCGTTCCTTGTTGTGATATTATGAATCAAGGATAATTTCATTTCGCATTTCGCCTTCTCGCACTGTGAGAAAATGGATCAATCCATAGCGCGGCCTCGCGTGGCAATTGGAAATTTCAAATTGCAAACTTGATGCCTGGCCGAAGGCCATGATGTTAATAAAACATTCGCGGCTCTTGCAGAAAACGTTTGTCGCAGCGCCTATCTCTCTCGGAGGAAACATAACATGAACTGGGCCCATCTGCATCTCATGGTCAACCACCTTCCCGTCATCGGCATCCTGTTCGGCCTTCTGCTGGCCCTCTATGCCTTTGTGCGCAAGAACGATGAAGTGAACCGGCTCGCTCTGATCTTCCTCGTCCTCGTCGCCCTCGCGGCCCTGCCCGCCTACTTCACGGGTGGAGCTGCTGAAGACATGGTTGAAAGGCTTCCTGGCGTCAACAAGAACCATGTTGAACAGCACGAAGAGATGGCGTCCGTTGCCCTCACCACGCTGCTGCTGATGGGCGCTGTCGCAGCAGCAGGCCTCTTCACCTTTCGGGGTACGAAAAGCATTCCTCGATGGTTCATGCTCGTTGCCTTGATCCTGTCCCTGTCAGGCGCCGGTGTGGCCGGGCTCACTGCCAATCTCGGCGGCCAGATACGCCACCAGGAAGCACGCCCCGATTTTCAGATCCCTGCCCCGTCACGTGACGAGCGGCAAAAGTGACCTGCATTTACGCCGGTAACCGCGATGTCTCATGAGTTCAGGCCCGAAGACGCCAGGAAATTTCATGACCGATTCGGCTCGCGGCAGGATGCGCAGGCCTTTTACGAAAATCCCGCGATCGAACGCCTCCTTTCCTATGCCGGGTTTGAGCACGCTCAGGCCGTCTTCGAGCTTGGGTGCGGGACAGACTCTCTCAGGCAGGATAGTGTCGGGACTTTGGAAACGCGTCCATTCCTTCAGACCAGCCCTCGTCGGAGGATGCCGGCCCGTGGAACTCCTCGAGTTCATCGATCGGAACGCCTGGTCCATCGAACACCGGTCCATCGTCTCCTCCTTCAGTATCAGCTCGGAAGTTATCGTGGCGTCCGCCCCTCATCGTTGATCTGCATGATCGTTTGCTGATCCGTCGATCATAATAAATCCCAAAAAAAATCAAATGAACTACCACGGGCTAAAGCCCGTGGTTTCCGGTTCAAGCAAAGGCACTTCTGCCTCCGCCTCGCTCCGGGCTGCCATTCATCCCCAGCCTTAAAAGGCAGGGGTTTTCTGGCAGTTTTGATAAAAATTATAATTTTCGGGAAGGTCGCACTAAAGTATGATAAACTTATGAGCGTATTCCCGGCCATGACGGTCGTCTCTTTTGGCGCTGAATAACATCTCCTGATGAGGTCTACCCGCAATGCTCGTTACCCTGGTGCTGGTCCTGTCCATCCTTCTCCAGTTCGTCGCTGCCTTCTTTTCCTTCCGCCTCGCTCTCGTCACCACCAGAAAGACCGCATGGTTGCTGATCGCGTCTGCGATCCTGCTCATGGCCGTCCAACGATCGTTCACCCTCATACATTATGAAAGCCTCTTCCAGCACCCGGACCTGTCCGCTGAGCTCATTGCGCTGACCATCTCGATATTCCTCGCTGTCGGCATCAGCTGGATATCCATCATATATCTCTCGCTCAGGCGTTCAGAGCGCGCCCTGCGGGAGTCGGACATCAAGTACCGGAAGCTGCTCGACACCGCAAACGATGCCATCATCGCGGCGGATATCGAGACAGGCCTGGTGATCGATGCCAATAAAAAGATGAGTGATCTGCTCGGCACTCCCGTAGACCGGATCGTCGGCTCATCTCTGACGCAGCTCTATCCCCCCGAAGAGGCAGGGGGATATCACGAAAAACTCCTCAGGACCTGCAGCTCGCAGTCATCATGCATCCGGGACCTGGTTCTTATCACGGCACGGGGCGTAAGGGTCCCCGTCGAGATCAGCGCAGCTGTAACGGAACTGGGAGACCGAAAGATCATGCTCGCAATCATCAGGGACATTGCAGACCGTGTACGGTCTGAGGAAGAACTGACCCGGCGTGCACAATTCCTGGAAAAACTGCTCATCGTTTCCCGCGACATTGTCACAACCCCGCAGCTGCCGCTCCTGTTCAGAAAGATCATCACGACCGCCCGGGAGCTGCTTCGGTTCGATTATTCCACCCTCATGCTCCTGAGCGGTTCAAAGGACCGCCTCATCATTCAGGATACGATCGGATTTCCGGAGTCCGCGATCAGCACGTTCAGTCTCGTCAGCGGGCAGGGGCTTGCATCTTATGTCATGGCACAGAGGACCGCGGGAACAGTCGCGGATTTCCAGAATGAATCTCGCTTCGAAGTACCGCCGATGGTCTTTGAAAACCATATCACCTCCGGCGTCTGTGTTCCCATTATGACGGAGCACGAAGTGCTCGGCGTGCTGATCGGGCATACCCGCGAACGGCGCGCCTTCTCAGATGAAGACATCGCGGTATATCAGAACATTGCCAACCAGGCGGCACTCGCCATCGCCAATTCCAAGAACCTGCAGGCCCTTGAAGAGTCGGAGCGGAAGCACCGGGACTTCTTTGACAATGCCCCCGACATGTACCACTCCCTCGACCGGAACGGGATCATCATTGACTGCAATGAAACAGAGGCGCGGATGCTCGGCTGCAGCAAGCATGAGATCATCGGACGGCGATTCGTGGACTTCCTGACTGGAAAATCTCGGAAACAATTCCGCGAGCAGTTCGAGGCCCTCACCCCCGAAAACGCCCTGATCACTGTTGAACGGGAGTTCGTCCGGAAAGACGGCACGACCTTCCCGGCAAGCCTCAACGTCTATGCTGAATTCAATGAAACCCGCAGCCTCGTGCGCACACGCACCATAGCCCGCGACATTTCAGAACGCCTCCGGATGGAGCGCGAGCTCCTCAAGGGACAGAAGCTCGAATCCCTGGGGATCCTCGCCGGCGGCATCGCCCATGACTTCAATAATCTGCTCGCCGCGATCCTCGGCAATGTCAGCCTGGCCAAACTCCATGCCGACGGCCATGATACCGTAACCTCCCGGCTTGACGAGGCTGAAAAAGCGTCGCTCCGCGCCCGTGACCTGACCCAGCAGCTTCTCACCTTTTCCAAGGGCGGCGTCCCGATCAAAAAAACCATGTCCGTTGCGGATATCGTAAATGAATCATCCTCCTTCGCTCTGCGGGGTGCCGACGTGCGGTGCGATTGCAGGATCAGCGAAGACCTCTGGCCCGTCGAGATAGACCCCGGACAGATCACCCAGGTGTTGAACAATCTGATCATCAACGCTGATCAGGCGATGCCGAAAGGTGGTACCATACGCATCACCGTCGAAAACGTCACCTTCACCCGGAAACAGCCTGAACTGGAACGAAAAGGAAAGTTCGTCAAGATCACCGTTGAAGATGAAGGTGTCGGCATCCCTGAGGAACATCTTGGCAATATCTTCGACCCCTACTTCACAACCAAAAAAAAGGGCAGCGGGCTGGGCCTCGCCACGTCCTATTCCATCATCACGAAGCACGACGGACATATCGTCGCCGAATCGATTGTCGGCAAGGGAACGCAGATCCATATCTATCTGCCGCCATCCCGCAAAAAAACGCGCATGGAGCGAGTGGAGAACGGCGCCCTGATGAGCGGAAAAGGCAGGATCCTGATCATGGACGACGAAGAGGCCGTGCGCGACGTGACCGGCGAGATCCTGCGGCGACTCGGCTATGAAGTGGAGTTCGCAAAGGACGGCGACGAGGCCGTTGATATCTACCGGAAGCATCGTCAATCAGGCCGGCCCTTCGATGCGGTGATCATGGACCTGACGGTTCCCGGTGGACAAGGCGGCAAGGACGCCATCAGGGCCATGCAAAGCATCGATCCCGCGGTCAAGGCCATCGTCTCGAGTGGATATTCGAACGATCCTGTCATGGCAGACTTTCGGCTGCACGGATTCAGCGGCGTCGTAACCAAACCATGCGGCATCCACGAAATGAGCCGGGTGCTGCATGCGGTGCTCACGTCGTCTGCCGACCAGCCTGCTGAATAGTAAAACCCTGCCATCCGTGCTGCAGGCGCCTGCTGCATTTTGTCAAACTAAAGCTGGATGGCAGCAGCGGGATCTCCACCCCTTGAAATACCGGCCCCGTTCCACTATAATAACGGCCATGTTCTCTCGCGTTTCCATCACCGTGGCCTGCTGCGCGACCCTTCTCTTCTGCATGCTCGCGCTATTCCCCCGCCAAGCTGCCGCCACACCGGAATTCGCCCTGCAGTCCGGGCAAGCATGCTCGCACTGCCACGTAAGTCCCGGCGGCGGCAGGGAACTGACCGCGGCGGGATCAAAATTCCTGCCGGCACTGCAGCACTCCGGCGGGCACACTACGCCCGTGACAAAGACGCTTCTGCGAATCATCATGGGCTATTTCCATCTGCTTGCCTCTATCGTCTGGTTCGGCACGATCCTCTATGTCCATGTTCTGCTCAAGCCTGCCTATGCATCAAAGGGGCTTCCCAAAGGCGAACTGCGCCTTGGCTGGCTTTCGATGATCGTGGTCCTGCTCACCGGGACCTATCTGACCTTCTGGAAGGTCCCCTCCTGGGACCTGTTCTTCTCCACCCGCTACGGCGCATTGCTTGGCATCAAGATCCTGCTCTTCCTGGTCATGTTCTCGAGCGCCATTATCGTGACTATCTATATCGGACCGCGGCTCAGGAAACGGGGCGGGCCTGCGGCCCTGAACATCGCTGGAGGAATCACGCCCGAACAGCTCCCGCACTTTGACGGGAAGGATGGCCGACCCGCCTACATTGCCTATCAGGGACGCATATATGATGTCACCGGCAGCAGGCTCTGGAAGAACGGATCTCACATGATGAAGCACGCGGCAGGTCATGACCTTACGTCCCTGCTATCCACGGCCCCGCACGGCGAGGACAAGGTCAAAGCCATGACGGTCGTCAGCAAGCGCCTGTCCACAGGCGAGCAGCCACACCGCCCCTTCCATGTGCGGCTCTTCTATTTCTTCGCCTACATGAACCTTACACTGGTCTTCGTGATCACCTTCGTCATCGCCCTGTGGCGCTGGTGGTAGCTGGCCGTGTGACGCAGATCATACCATTCTCTTTTCGCTTGTGGCATAATGTCCCCAGATGCAAGCTCAATGATCTCATGTGTTCCCAGAAAAAAGGAGGCAGCCATGGAAACCCTTGACCTGAAAAAACTTATTAAGTTCTTGCCTGACCGCATCTCCCGCGAAATGCTGTCCGACAAGCCTGAGATGCGCATCGCGCTCATGTGTCTGGAGAAGGGGCAGAAGCTCGAACCGCACAAGGCGCCGCTCCGGCTGTTGATGTACTGCGTGGAAGGAAAAGGGACCTTCACGGTCGGTGACGAAAAGATCGTTGCCGGCGAGAAGACCTGCATCCCCTGCGACCCCGGCGTACTCCATGGGTTTGCCGCGGACCAGGGCGAACGGCTGGTGGTCATGGCCGTGGTGACGCCGGTGGAGTAACTCGATTTCGGCTTTTGGAATGCCGATTTTCGATTTGTATCAGGCAGGCCGAGAAGCGGCTTTTTGGAGGCAGATACGAGCGAATAATTCAAAAGCATTCTCCGTGAAAGACGGTTCACTCTGCTGATGAATCTTATGGTATTCCAAGAAGGTCTCTTGTTCCGGCCGTTATCTGCGTTTATCCGATTTTTCCGCGTCCCAACTGCTCTTTTTAGGGTCGGTCAAAAAAACTTCCGTTCTTGCCTGCGCGGCTGTTTCGAGGCTTGTCCAGACTGAACAACAAAAAAGACCGGAGGGTAAACCCCTCCGGTCTTTGCATTTTCTATGCACACTACTTCTTTACTTTTGCCGGCTTGAGCGTGAACAGATCATATACCATGAACAGCATGCCGATGAAGAAAAAAATACCAAGAACGAGCGTTACCTCGAACCAGAGCCGCATGTAGTGCTGGGCCGTCATGTAGCCCATGCCGAGCATGCGCTCCACGTAGGATTGCACCACACCCGCGATGCCGAAGGTGACAGCCATCAGCGACATGGCGCTCGACATGGTCCAGAACGCGATCTTGCCCTTCGTATCGTTGTAGACCTCGATACCCTTCAACTTCGGCATGGCGTAGTAGAAGACCAGGAAGTTCAGCAGTGCATAGGCGCCGTAGAAGGCCAGGTGGCCGTGGGCCACGGTGACCTGGGAGCCGTGCGTATAGTAGTTGATCTGCGGAAGGGTGTGCAGCAGCCCCAGCACGCCAGCGCCGATCATATGCAGCACGGCACAGCCCACGGCGAGGGTGAACGTAAAGGGGTTCTTGATCTCCAGCTTCCGTTTCTTCACGTGCATGATCGTGTCGATCATCATCAGCAGGATCGGGAGCGGCTCCAAAGCCGAGAAGATGCCGCCGAACCAGAGCCAGTACTTCGGAGCGCCGATCCAGTAGTAGTGATGGCCCGTTCCCACGATGCCCGTGAAGAGGAACAGCCCGATCTCCACATAGAGCCACTTTTCAACCACGTGGCGGTCAACGCCGGTGGTCTTGATCAGGATGAAGGCCAGGATCGCTCCGGTCACCAGCTCCCAGGCACCCTCCACCCAGAGGTGGATCACCCACCACCAGTAGTACCAGTCGATGACAACGTTCTTATAGAACGGAATGCCGAAGAGGTACAGCAGGGCCAGAAACAGCAGCCCGCCCAGGAGCGTTCCCTGCACCACTGTCCACCGATTGGCCTTGAACATGGTCATGCCCACGTTGAACAGGAACAGCAGGGCGCCGATGACCACAACTGCGTCCAGGGGCCGGGGGATCTCCAGGAGCGGTCTTCCCTGGGTCCAGCCGAACACGAAGCCCACAATGGCCACTACGCCGGTCACGACTAAGGCAATGAGCTGGAACCAGGCGATGGCCGGAGAGTATATCTCGCTCTGCGTCTCCTCAGGTACGATATAGTACGTACCTCCCATGAACCCCAGAAGCATCCAGAGCACGAGCAGGTTCGTATGGATGGCCCGCGCCGTGGCAAAGGAAAACACGTTTACAATCGACTGGGGGAGTGTATAACTGTAGTTGATCGCGAGCCAGAGCCCCAGGACCACCTGCAGCGCAAAGAGAAGCAGGGCGGCCTTGAAGTACCAGTGCGATATCCGTTGGGATTGGTATGTCATGGCAGCCTCCTCATTTCAAATTCGCCAGGAACCTGGCGACCTCATCCAGTTCCTTGTTGGAAAGGTCCTTCTGCGCCGGCATGATAGCCTTCGCATTCACCGCTTTCGGGTCCCGGATGTACCGCCGGATCTCGGCCTGCTTCAATCGCTTGCCGACCTTGTCCAGGGCCGGCCCCACGGAACCGCCCTTCCCCTGCAGGGAATGACAGTTCATGCATCCCCGGCGCTGGTACACGGCCGCACCGGGCGAAAGACCTGCCGAGGCGACCATCACCTCTTCGCTCCGGGTCAGCCGCTTCGCGCTGTCCTGGGGGGGCCAGTCATTGTTGTCGATTTCGCCCACCCAGGTAAAGAAGGCGATGAGCTTCTCGATCTCATCGTCCGTGAGGTTCTGTTGCGGCATCTTGCGCGAGGAGTTCGCGAAGGCCTTTTCCGGGCTCTTCACCCGGTAGCGGATACCGTCGACGCCGATGCGCTTCACGACCTTTGTCATGTCCGGCGCATAGTAAGCACCGAAGCCGAGAATGGTATGGCAGTCATTGCAGTTGTACTTCTCGAATACCCTCTTTCCGGCCACCACATCGTCGGATAGCTTGTCCACGTTGGCAAGGAACTCCACCTGGCGGTGCGTGTCCCAGGTGAGCCACAGGAACAGGGCCGACGAGGAGATGGTGCCGACAAGAAAGATCCATAACGCAACCTTCTTGGTCATACCGCACCTCCTGTGTTCGAACTGAATAAAGGCGAATGCTGTTACGGAAGGAAAATAAGACGGGCACCACGGACGATCATCTCATTGGCCACCACCTCCTCAGCCATCGATCTCGTACATCCGCCTGGTGACGCATTGCTTTAATAACTAAGGAATCAAAAGCTTCTCAAAACGGGTTGAATATATTTACTAAAATCATAAAGGCCCTGCAAACAAAGGATGAAACGGCTGTTTTTGGACCGCCGTTTTCCGCAAATTTGCACTTTCCAATTTACAATTTTCAATTCCGCTTTATGCGGGTTAGTGAAAGAGTTGGACAGATCGCTCTCAAACGATATGGTCTATATCATAAGGATCATCGCGTCCTGTCCTCGGTCCGGACCACGAGCCAGTAGACCACGCCGATCACCAGAATGGCGGCCACGAGGTAATAGATCATTTCGGCTTTCTCGTGCTTCAACGTCGCGATCATGGTCTCCCGGATCGTCGTGACCAGGGCCACGCCGATGAACACGCTGATATGGAACTTCCCGCCCTTAAGATGGGATATCTCGGTGTTCATCAGTTCGATGATCACCCACAGGAGCAGGAGCGAGCCCAATGCGCCGATAATGCCCCGCTCCAGATCGCCGTTGATCAGCTTGCCCACGTCGATCACAAAGAGCCAGACCACGCCAATGGTCAGCCCGATCAGCGCCAGCACCAGCACGAGGTTCATGGATTGCGAGAAGCGCTCTGCAAAGGCGATGAGCGCGCTCTTGACCTTATAGGCCGGCGAATAGGTCTTGAGCTCTTCGTCGATATAGGCCGTGGTTATAACGTCCAGACTGATGTCAAGCAGCTTGCCGAGAGAGATGATCTTGTTCGTGTACTCCTCCTTCACTTCTTCCGTGCGCTGCAGAACGTCAATGCAGGAGTTCTTCACGATGTTCATGGCCCGGTTCATGTAGTGGGCGTCCACGTTGAACTTCACGTGCACTCTGCCGATCTTGATCAGTTTCTCGTAAAAGCTGTTGTCATAGACGCCTGAGAACAGCTCCAGGAACCACCGCCGCTGGGCCTCGAACACGTGCTTCTGACGCGTTTCGTCGGTAAAGAACTGCGCAGCGCCCTTGGTGCCCATGATCCAGAGGCTGAGCGTGCTCATCACCATGTCAGCGTGGTCATCCATGACGGTCTTGAGCCCTGCGAGGCGTTGTTCATCTTCGTCGGTGAACCGGTAATCGTGTTTTATCTCCCTGAACGATCGGACAGGCATGGGGGCTCCTTTGTCAATATTCTGCTACGTTGGTAGTATGCTTTTTCAGGTGATATATGTCAGTATAGCAAAGAGGGCTCATTACATTCCATCACTATTTTCAGAATTATGATCCAGATCATATCTCATGCTATACTGTAAAGCATACAATCGTCAGCAAGTGCAGATATCTCAAGCTAAGGAGCATTCGTGAAAAGGAGCGAGAACAGCGATCTGGGGTTTCCCCGGGGTCTGGAGATGACCGACGACGATGTCCACGAGGCCATGAAGGAGATCCAGGGCTATCTGGACATCACGGCCGCGGATTTCCGCGAGGTATACCGCCTTGCCTTCCGCCACGCGACTGATCGCATCAATCGATCGATCACGGCCCGTGACATCATGACCGCTCCCGTGGTCACGGCGAAGCGGTCCATGCCTCTTCGCGATGTGGCCCTGCTCATGGCGGACAAAGGCATCTCCGGCCTGCCGGTGCTGGACAACGACAACAAGGTGGCAGGTGTAATTTCCGAGAAGGATTTTCTTGCCCATATGGGCTCAAGCGGCCGAACGACCTTCATGGCCGTGATCGCCGACTGCCTCAAAGGCTCCGGGTGCGTAGCTCTTCCTATCCGCGCAAAGAAAGCGGAAGACATCATGTCCATTCCGCCTGTCACGATCTCTCCGGGAACCACCCTGCTCGAGATCGCGACGCTCCTTACGGAGAGACGGATAAATCGTGTGCCGGTAGTGGGAGAAACGGGAGAGATCATCGGGATCGTGTCCAGGGAAGATATCATCATGGCCACACACAAGGGAAAACCCGAACCGCGATCAAAGACTTGAACCACGAATTTCACAAAGACCATCATGCATTGTATAAGGAACTAATGATAACCGACTACATCGCCAAGATGAAAGGTATCACCAAGAGCCCGCCGGGCGTGAGCGCTTTGGAAATATTCTGGTCCTGGGTGGGAGCGTTCCTGGGCATTGCGGCCGTAGGGCTGATCAACTTCACGCTTATCGACGGCACAGGCGCGGTGATGATCATCGGTTCCTTCGGCGCCTCGGCTGTCCTGATCTACGGCGCCGTCAAAAGCCCCCTCGCCCAGCCGCGGAACCTTCTCGGAGGCCACGTGCTCTCGGCGATCATCGGCGTGGCCTGCTTTCAGCTCTTCGGTCCGAACCTCTGGCTGGCCGGGGCCGCTGCTGTTGCAACGGCCATCGCCCTGATGCACGCCACCAAGACGCTCCATCCTCCCGGCGGCGCCACAGCGCTCATCGCCGTGATCGGCGGCGAGAATATCCACAGTCTGGGCTATCTCTATGCCCTGGTCCCTGCCGGCGCCGGCGCTTTAGTTATGCTGCTCATAGCCCTGCTGGTGAACAATATTCCCAGGAACCGCAGGTATCCCGAATTCTGGTATTGAATCTTGATCCGGAAAAGCGGGAACCAAAAAGCGTCTCTCGCAAAGCTCGCAAAGGACGCAACGGAAACCTTTAAGTCCAGGGTTTAAATCCAAAAGACTATGCATTTCTTGGCGCTCTTTGCTCCTTGGCGAGAAAACATCTCTTTTATCGATAATATAGGCCTAAGCGCCTAAAGGCGACTCATGACCCTGCCACTCATTGAATCACTCAATATCGGACTGCCCCGCAAAGAACTGCTCCAGGGCAAGGAATATTTTACGGGGATCGTCAAGAAGTCAGCATCAGGACCGGTCAGGCTCACCATGAACGGCTTCGAAGGCGACGGCGTCGGCGACACGAAACACCACGGCGGCCCGGACAAAGCGGTCTGCGTCTACAGCCTGGAGCATTACCAGTACTGGGAACGGACGCTTGGCACGAAGCTGCCTGACGCGGCCTTTGGTGAAAATTTGACGGTCTCCGGACTGCAGGAGGCCGATGTCAACATCGGAGATATCTTCCAGCTCGGGACCGCGCTGGTCCAGGTGAGCCAGCCCCGCCAGCCCTGCAACACGCTCGCGGCCCGGTTCGGCAGAAGCGACATGGTGAAGCTCGTGGTGGATGCAGGCAGGACCGGATTCTATATGCGGATGCTGAAAGAAGGGGTCGTGAAACAGGGTGATGCACTCAGCCTTGTCAAAAAGGACGATCACGCCATCACCGTCGCATTCGCAAACAGCGTATTTCACCACAACAGGAAGGACAGCGACGGCATCGAGCGTGTCCTGTCGGCCCCTGCACTCTCCGCTTCCTGGCGCGAGTCGTTTGAGAAGTTGAGGAGTCAGTTGGCCTGACCCGGACAGATCGGAACCCAAAGGCGTCTCTCGCAAAGCTCCAAAGTTCGCAAAGGAAACCTTTTCCTCCTGGTTTTAAAACCAGAGGCTATAGCCTTTCTTTGCGACCTTGGCGCCTTGGCGAGAAACCATCTTGTTTTGCTTTTCTCTGCGGCCTCTGCGTCTCAGACCTTCAAAAGCGACGGGTCCGTATGGGGGATGAACACGGCGCCGAGGAACTCCTTCATGAACTCCGGGTCATCGTGCATGTGTTTATAGGTGATCCTGTCGCTGATCGCATCGATCGTTCTCAGCAGATCGCCCTTTGCAAGCAGCATCCGCGCCCCCGTAAGCGAGGCATTCCCAAGGGGCGTGATGATGCCCGGCTCCCAGCCGGGAAGCATGCCGATGCCTGCCGCCTTCCTGACATCAATGCCCGTGCCGAGTGCTCCGGCAACGAAAACGCGCCGGATATCCCTGAAGCTTATCCCCACAGCGCGCGTCAGCACCAGCAGCAGCGTGAACATGGCTGCCTTGGATTTCATGAAGTTGCTGATCTCGCTCTGCGTGATCGCCAGGCCCTCCCCTCCGGAACAATTGATCCGGAAGGCCTGCTCGCCGTTCATCGTTTCCACGTTCTTCGCCCCGGACTTGAAGGCACCGCTTTTATCCACGATATCGGCTGCATACAGTTCATGCAGCAGGCTCACCATACCTGAGCCGCAGATGCCTTCAGGCGCAGCGTTGTCGAAGGTGGAGCAGGCAATGCCTTTGCCCGTGATCGCCACGTCGTAGATGATCCCCTTGCTGGCGCGCTTGCCGATCAGGGATATTCCTTCCTCCAGCGCCGGACCCGCAGCCCCTGCTCCGACCAGCATCCAGTCTTTGTTCCCGATTACCACCTCGGCGTTCGTGCCCACATCGATCAGGATGGATGTTTCCGCTGACGACGCAAGACCTGAGGCCACGATGCCTGCCACGATGTCCCCGCCCACGTAGCTGCCTGCGTTCGGAAAGACATAGACCAGGGCCTGGGGGTGGATTGCCAGCCCCAGTTCCGAGGCATCGAAGAACCCCGGCGTCCTGACCACAGGAACGAAAGGGTCCACGGGGATGGTGCTGACGTCGAGGCCGAGGAAAAAGTGGCTCATGACTGTGTTGCCTGCCACGGCCAGGCCATGCACGTCCTGCTGGTCAACGCCGACGTCACTGCAAAGCCGTGCAATAAGCCCATTGATGCCCGTGACTAATACGCTGAATAGCTCCTCTGCCCGGCCTGACATGGCGTGATGCAGGCGGGTCAGGATGTCGGAGCCGAAGGCGATCTGGGGATTCTCAACATGCAAGGTCGAAAGGTCGCGGCCCGTCACATTGTCGCAGAGCGTGGCCACGAGATTCGTAGTCCCGATATCAAGAGCCACGGAGCAGGACCGTCCGGTCCCGATGCTGATCAGCCGAAACCCGGCACTGTCCCTGCCGATGATGCACGAGATCCGGTCCTTGCCCCGCACCGTCTGCGGGACCTTGCGAAGCACTCCAAGGGGGATCGCAAGCGGATGCAGATCCAGGCTGTCGCGAATACGCTGGTCGTCGGCACGCCGGTCGTCGTCCGTTGCGGCAGGCAGAATGATCTCTTTTTGAAAGAAAAGCGGGATCATGGAGTCAAGACATCCTTTTCGCGCGGCTCACAGAGCGGTGAGCCGAGACGTCATTGTACCACGAAGTCAAAAAGCCATGAAGAAAAACCTTGAGACCATGATCCCGCCAGCATCTCCCAGTGCGTCAATGCCCGTGCGCAGCAGGCTGTTTGAGCGAAGAGGACTCTTTGCCTCCCCCATGGGCGCTGTGCGACGCGTCATGAAACAGCCGCTCTACATAATGCGTCAACTCAACATAGGCCTCGACGTATTTCCTGCCAGCCTCGACGCTCTCCTGAGCGTGTTTCAGCGCCTCCCTGGTCCGATCATATCGCTCCTGGATGCCTGATGCGACGGTTCCCGAAACATGCCTCACCACGTGAGCCGCGGACCCTGTATCGAGCGCCTTGTCAACGGCCAGAATGATCGGCTCGGCAGCTTCGTGCTTCAGGCCGGTGTAGGGCGCTCCTTCTCCGGCCCGGTGGATGCGGACGAGGGTCTCGAAAAAGTACAGGTCAGCCAGCTCCCTTGCTTCTTTCCCTTTTTTTCTGACGACCAGGGTCTTCGTAAAAAGCTCCCGTATTTCCTTTTCATCATCCTGTCGCACCCACTTGAGCACAGGCGTGACATCACCCTTATCCAATGCCTTCCTCGCATCCGCCACCACCGGCCCGTCGAGCGTGTCGCAATGCGCGACCGCCATTTGCGGTAAAAACCAGATACTCCCTGCCAATGCCAACAGAATAACCATTCTTACTGCGTTTGCTCTTCCGATCATATGTTTTCTCCTTTCTGATTTCGGTTTCAATCTCCCTTATCTCATCCCAGCCTCTTTCTAAACCGGAGCGTGCTGAAGGTAAGCACCACCACGCCAAGAGCCAGCAACGCCGCCATTTGCGGCCAAAGAACGTCGGGGCCGTTGCCTTTCAGGAATATCCCCCTGATGATGACCAGAAAATACCGCAGAGGATTCAGGTATGTCCCGTACTGGATCACTTGGGGCATGTTGGCGATGGGAAACATGAACCCCGATAGCAGCACCGCCGGAATATAAAAAAGGAAAGTCGCCATCATGGCCTGCTGCTGCGTTCTTGAGATCGTGGAGATAAACAGTCCCACGCCCAGCACGGACAAAAGGTATATCGCCGTGCTCGCCGTAAGGAGCACGACTGATCCCTTTATCGGAATCGCAAACCAGAATACGCCGACCAGCGTTACCAGGGCCATATCGAAAAAACTTATGGCGGCGAAGGGCAGGGTCTTCCCGAGAACCAGCTCGACCGGCCTGAGCGGCGTGACCATAAGCTGCTCCATGGTGCCGATCTCCCGTTCCCGCACCACCGCCATGGCGGTGAGAAGCAGACAGGTGAGCATGATAATGATGGCGATCACACCCGGTACGTTGTAGTTTTTGCTCCTGAGTTCGGGATTGTACCATGCCCGCGTGCGGAGGTCGATCTTTGCGGGCGATATCTTGCCGGTCTGCAGGCCCCTATCCTTTGTGTACTGCATGATGATCTTGTTCGCATAATCCATGGCAACAGTGGCCGTATTTGAGTCGGATCCGTCCACGATTATCTGGACCTCGGTGGGAATATTCCTTTTCAAATCCTTGGAAAATCCCCGGTTGACCTGAAGGGCCATGGTCACTTTTCCCCTGTCGACCAGTTCCTGAACTTCATTCGGAGACGCGGGAGTATATGCAATGTTGAAGTATCCTGACGATTCGAGCCTTCGCGCCAGCTCCCGGCTTTCATAGGACCTGTCGAGGTCGTAGAATGCCGTCGATATATTGTTTACGTCTGTCGTGACCGCGTAACCGAACATAAGAAGCTGCATGATGGGCGTCGCGAAGATAATGGCCTTCATCCTCCTGTCTCTGAAGACCTGGATGAATTCCTTTATGATCATCTGTTTGATGCGTTCCCACATGGTTACTGGACCTTCTTTTTGAATTTCATGTTTGCCAGCGCAAATACCGCCAACCCGAATACGGTCAGGAGCACGGTCTCGAACATCAGGAAACCGAGCGTGTTCGCCTTTAAGAATATCCCCTTGAGGATGGTCACAAAATACCGGGCAGGGATGAAATACGTAACAATCTGGAGCGCCTGGGGCATATTCGATATGGCATACATGAAGCCGGAAAGCAGGAACGCCGGAAGAAACGTTGCCACCATGGCGAACTGGCTCGCCACAAGCTGGGACTTGGCCGCGACCGATATGAGTATCCCCAGACTGAGGCCGCCGAAAAGAAATACGCTCGAAAGCGCCATGAGCAGAAGGACATTTCCCTTCAGGGGGACGCCAAAAACGAAGACGGTCATGAGAATGGACAGGATCATGTCTATGAAGCCGATGAGGAAATAGGGTATCAGCTTTCCCGTGATCAGCTCAGGTGTTTTTACCGGCGTGGAGATGAGCTGTTCCATCGTGCCCCGCTCCCACTCCCGCGCTATGGTAAGCGAGGTGAGAAGGGCGGCAATCACCGCCATGATCACTGCGATCAGCCCTGGTATGATGTAGTTTCTCGACTCAAGTTCGGGATTATACCAGACCCTCGATCGCGCATCGATCAGCGGCGTTATATGAATACCCTTTACGCTCTGGGAATAGCGTTCCGTAATTGCGGTTATGTAACCCAGGGCTATCGTCGCCGTGTTCGAGTCGCTCCCATCGACGATCACCTGAAACTGGGCTTTTCTGTCCGCTCGGATGTTTTCCGAGAAGTCTTCCGGTATGGATAGCGCCACCTGGGCTCTGCCCGTATCGAGGTATCTGTCGATCTCCCGATGTTCATGTACATGCTCTACGACCGTAAAGTACCCCGACTCCCGAAACTGAGCGACGAGTTCCCTGCTGAAGCTGCTCTTGTCAAGATCATAGACGAGTGTCGTAAGGTTATTTACATCAAGTGTGATCGCGTAACCGAACAGGAACAGCAGCATGACGGGCATCAGGAACGCCATGGCGAGACTAAGGGGATCGCGCCATACCTGGATCAGCTCTTTTTTTGCTATGGCTTTTATTCGCAATAATTTCATGGTGAAGTCCAAGTGCTGTCTACTGCATGCTGTCTTCTGTCTACTATGTTTAGACTACTGTCTCCTGCATTTACGACACCTCGATCAGCGTCACGAACACGTCCTCCAGCGACGGGACGATCTTTTCAATCTTATTGATCGTGATGTTCGATTCTCCAAGTATTCTTCTGATCTCCGGAACCGCTGTCCCGGCTTCATCCACCGTCGCATGGAGCAGACTGCCGAAGATCGCGGTCTCGATCTTATTCTTGTAGAGCGCCTCCATGGCCTCGACCACCCTGTCAACGTCGATCTCAAGCACGGTCTTGACCATGTGTTTCTGCTTGAGTTCGTCCGGCGTGCCTTCAGCAATGATCTTTCCTCGATAGATGAGCGCAAGCCGGTCGCAGTAATCCGCTTCATCCATGTAATGCGTCGTAACAAATATCGTGGTACCCGTCTGCGACATTTCGTAGATCAGCGTCCAGAAGTTCCGGCGAGATATGGGGTCCACGCCGGATGTTGGCTCGTCGAGGAACAGGATCGGCGGCTCGTGTAAAATTGCACAGCCCAGGGCAAGCCTCTGCTTGAATCCGCCAGGGAGGGTCCTCGTCAGAACGCCTCTCTTATCCTTCAGCCCCGCCATTTCCAGCGCCCATTCCTTGCGCCCCTCTTTTTTATCCTGCCTGACGTTGTAGATGCCGCTGAAGAAGTTGATATTTTCCTCTACCGTGAGATCATCGTAGAGTGAAAACTTCTGTGACATGTAGCCGATGGTTTTCTTTATCTCTTCGGATTCACGCATAACATCGTACCCGGCCACTAAGCCGCTGCCGCTCGTGGGCAGCAGAAGACCGCAGAGCATCTTGATCGTTGTTGATTTTCCTGCGCCGTTAGGACCCAGGAAACCGAAGATCTGGCCCTTTTTGACCTCGAGGTCGATATGGTCCACGGCCGTAAAATCACCGAACGTGCGGGTGAGCTCTTCTACTTTGACGGCTATGTCATCCTTCAAGATAGAATCCTCGTTTTTTGGTGCAGGCACTTACCTTACGCAAAGCGCATAGAGCATAGCGCATAGGGTATGAGGCTCTCTGCTCTCTGCTCTCTGCTCTCTTACTTCTCCACCATGGAAATGAACACATCTTCAAGGGACGGCGTTATTTCCCGGTAATCTTTAATCGTCCCCCCCTCGCTTTTCAGCGTATTCACGACCTTTTCTGCGGTTTCTTTTGCATCGAGAGTAACATGGAGCTTGTCGCCATAGATGCTCACTCCCTTGACGCCTGCTATCCCTTTGACGATCTCCTGCGCAGTCCGCGAATCGTCTGACCACACCTCGATCATGGGCAGGCCGAGGGAATTCTTCACATTCACCGGCATGCCTTCTATCAGGATTTTCCCCCTATGCAGGAGCCCGATCCTTGTGCAGCGTTCAGCCTCATCCAGATATGCGGTTGAGACGAAGATAGTCACCTCCTCCCGCAAAAGATCATAAAGTATCCGCCAAAAATCCCTTCGCGAAACGGGGTCGACGCCGTTCGTCGGTTCGTCCAGAAAGAGGACCTCCGGCGTGTGGATGAGCGCGCAGGCCAGGCCGAGCTTCTGCTTCATGCCGCCCGAGAGCTTGCCGGCGAGCCGCTCTTTGAACGGCATAAGGTTGCTGAAGCCGAGCAGTCGCTCGATCCGCGACGGCCGTTCTTTTTTCGGCACCTCATAAAGATCGGCGTAGAAATTGATATTCTCTATCACCGTCAGGTCCTCGTAGAGGCCGAAGCGCTGCGACATGTAGCCGATCTTTTCCTTGATGCGCTCACCGTCCGTCTGGATCGAACTGCCGGACACCCATGCCTCGCCCGACGTGGGCTCCAGGATCGCCGTGAGCAGCCGCATGGTCGTGGTCTTGCCTGCGCCGTCAGGCCCAACCAGCCCGAAGAGCTCGCCTTTCCGGATCTCGAGATTGAGACGATCGACGGCAATATTGTCCCCAAAGGACTTGGTAAGACCTGCTGTTTTGATGGCAATTGACTCGTTCACTCCTGACTCCTGACTCTTGACTCCTGGCTGCTGACTGCCGGCTGCAGCAGTATCTTCACATCCGCCGGCATGCCCGGCTTGAGTTCGTCCTTTTCATTCTTGACGCTTACCTTCACGCCGAACACGAGTTTGACCCGCTCTTCCTGCGTCTGTACGTTCTTCGGGGTGAATTCAGCCTCCGAGGATATGTAAGTGACCGTACCGTCGTACACTTTTCCAGGGTAGGAATCCACCGTTACCTCCGCCTTCTGGCCAAGTTTCACGAGACCAAGTTTATCTTCCTTCACGTACACCTTGATCCACGGATTTTCGAGATCACCGATGGCCAAGACCGGCGTTCCGGCTCCAACGGTCTCTCCGGCCTCGATGCTTTTCCGAAGGACCACCCCGGAGACCGGGGCATGGATCGCCGTATCGTGCAATCGCGCCTCGGAAGTCCTGAGCGCCGCCGTCGCTTCCTGGACGCGATAACGGCCAACGTCGTACGCTTTCTGTGCGTTGTCCATCAACTGGGCCGATATGGCTCCATTTTCATACAAAAAAGCGGCCCGCTCATGATCCTTTTTCGCCTTCTCGAGCTCCGCCTCTGCGTTCCTCAGTCCCGCCCTGAGCTGCGCCACCTGGCTTTCGTATTCGTCGTTGTCGAGAATTGCGAGCTTTTCTCCCTTCTTGACCGTGCGGCCCTCATCGGTGAGAAGCGAGATCACGCGGCCGGAGCTCTTGAACCCCATGTTAATCTCGGTTACTTCAACGTTTCCCGACACGATCAGCGTATGGTCATCGTGCTCGCCGCCGAAATGTCGTATCAGAAAAACAGTCGTTCCGATAAGGACGACGATACCCGCGATCAAAGCTCTCTTTTTCATTTCTCCCCCTCCTCGCCAATGAACTCTTTTCCTATCGCCTTCCGCAAGGAAGCCAGAGCGATCTTTTTATCGAACAGCGCCTGGTAGTAATCCGTCTCAGCCCGGAGAAGAGCTTCCTGGGCATCGATCACGTCCGTACTCGTCCCTCCCCCGGCCTTATACTTCAACCGCTCGATCCGCAGATTCTCCTTCGCCGATTCAATCGATGTGCCTGCTGCGTCTATTCTGTCGGCCGCGTTTTCTATGCTCAGGTGGGCGATCCTCACCTCGCGAAAGATGTCGATCCTCAAGGCCCGCTCATTCTCCTTTGCCTTCAGCAGCTCCGCCTTTTCCCGGCCTATCTCCGCCGCGACGGCGCCGCCGTCGAAGAGAGGAATGGTCAAACGGAGACCGATCGCCCAGTTTTCATTTAACTCAAGGTCCGTTCCGGCGGTATCGGCATATTCGCCCGTGACGCTCAGCGAGGGAAGCTTCTTTCCTTCCGTCCGCTTTACCCGCTCCTCATGCATTTCGAGCTTCTTCCTGGACGCCTGGTAATCATGCCTTTGCCTGAGAGCCAATGGCATGCTCTCCTCGAGAGAAAGATGCGGGTCGTGTGCCTGCGGCGCCTCAATGACCGTGATGGACCGATTACTGTCTTCGATACCCATGAGAGCTTTTAACAGCTCGTAGGCGCTTTCAAGGTTATTCTTGCTGATGAGCGCCGCCTGTCGAGCGTGGGCCAGTTCTGTTTCTGCCTTGAGCAACTGCACCTTCGCAACCGTGCCCGCCACAAGGGCGACTTCAACGTCCCTTTTATGCGCTTCGAGCTGCCGTACGGACGCCTCATGTGCTTGCAGCATTTTATCAAGCTGAAGGATTTTATAATAGGTGCTCGTAAGATTGTAGATAAGATCCTGCCTGCTCATGAGAAACGTGTCTTCAGCTATCGATCGTCTCAATTTCGCGATCGTTACGCCGCGGATGAGCCTTCCGCCCTGGAACAGCGGCAGGTTGAAGGTCAGCCCGGCGTTGTAGATCGTCCTATCGAATTCCGGGAACGCCAGACCGGCAGTTGGAGAACCTGCAATCGGCGTCACCGGCGACGGATAGCTGTACTTCGTCACGCCGCCTTGAAGGTCGAATTTCGGCATCCTGGCGGCCTCTGCCGCCCTGACACCCGTGGACTCCGCTGCAACATCGGCCTGTGCCGATCTGACAACCGCGCTGTTTTCCATGCCATAGGCGATGACCTCGTCCAGAG
Source organism: Nitrospirae bacterium GWC2_57_13 (assembly GCA_001805055.1). Taxonomy (GTDB): domain Bacteria; phylum Nitrospirota; class UBA9217; order UBA9217; family UBA9217; genus GWC2-57-13. Next base: position 22,351 of record MHDZ01000092.1, on the reverse strand, counting down.
TAAATACATCATTTTTCCCGGAGGACCAGGCCATACCAGGCATCAGCAGACAGACGAGAGCGATTACCACTCGCATAGCTCGACCCTCTCTTTCTGCGCTACCCTTCGGAAAGGTAGCGCTCACAATTCGTCCATAATTTCATGCCTTCCGTTACAAGATCGAAGGCGCGTCCGGAAAGCGACCAACGCATCAGCGTGACCTGTATCATACCGATCATCATAAGTGCCGCTCCTTGAGGATCGACGTTCTTCCTGATGATCCCCGAACGCACACCATGTCCGATAATTTCCTCAAGGCCCGTGGAGTATGCCTGGATATTCTGTAAAAATAATTTGCGCAGCCGTGCGTTGTTCACATGCATTTCCTCGGAGAAGGCCAGGCGGGGTATCCCGTCATTCGCCTTAAGAAATTCGAGATGAAGTTGAAAGATTTTTTTCAGTTTCGCAATAGGTTGTATTTCCATTTTCCACACAGCATCAAGATTACTGCTGAGGGACCGACCGATGCTCTTCCCTGTCTCGTAGAGTATTTCTTCCTTGTTCTTGAAGTGACGATAGATGTTTGCCTCCGACATGCCCACTTCCCTGGCGATTGCGGCCGTGGTCAGGCCGCTCACACCCTTCTTTCCGATGATTCGGAGCGTTGCGGTAACCACCTGTTCGCGCCTGACCTCTCCGCGTATCTTTGCACCACCATTCCGCCCCATGCATGCGCTCCTTTTAAGTGAGTATTTACTTACATTCTACTGGTCGCAGCGTTTTTTGTCAAGGATCTTTTCTGCAACCGTTATTTGCGCTTCGCGCAGCTATGGAATGATTATGATCAGGCGGCCGTCTCACGGTTCACACGATGGCTCGAAGAAGAACGAAAGAAGCAAATGACCAGGAGAGACGGCTTCGCCGCCTCCCCTGCGATCGAAATGCGTCAGTGTGCAAGTGACCTGGCGGTCCGCGCATAGGACCGGGCCGCTTCAAGTTCACGCTCCACTTCGTCCCAATTGTGGAATCCCATGCTGTTCTCGGACACGACCAGGTTCTCCCACCGAATATGGGCCATCTGGTGGTACGACACCGCTGAGTCCACGTTCCTGCCCAGCGCCTTTGCTGCCTGAATGGCCTTGAGCGACTCTACCAGCGCCTGCTGCACCTCGGCCTGGAGGCTGAAGATGCCCTTTTGCCGGCTCTCGATCTGCTCGAGCTTCCTGCTGATGGATTCCTCCCGGTGGCAGGACAGGCAGGGGTTGACACCCAGTTTCAGCAGCTTCACGGGCGACGTGAACCAGTGGCTGGTGAACGCCTCTCCCTCCGCATTCACGGTCCTGGGCATATGACAGTCAGCGCAGCTTGCGCGCTCCTGATAGTGCATGCTCGACCAGTAGGTCTCCGTCTCCGGATGCTGGCTCTTGATCAGTTTTTCCGTGATGGGGTACAGGGCGCCCGGCGGATAATACCCGGCTAGCGCCGGATCGACGCTCTGCCACGGCCGCATGCCGATGCCATGCTTCCAGTCAACATTATAATCGAACATCGTCGAGTAGATGGATTCAAGCGCGCTGACCTTGGCCCAGGGGAAGTAATCCCGGTCATACACGTCGAGAGCGCTGTTGCCGCATACGTACTCCACGTGGCACTGGGCGCAGAGCGTGTTCAATTTGTCCTGCCGGGATGCGCTATCGAACGCATAGACCTTCCTGCGCGCATAGGGATTGATACCGTTCCTGCTTATGGCGTCGATAAGGGACTTTCGTATGATGCGCGGCTTCACCGTGTGCGGATCATGACAATGGTTGCAGGCGACGCCTGCATCCACCGTGGGCGACCCGACGCTCAAACCATCGCGGAAGAGGGCATACACCGCCGCCCAGGTCCATTTCCGGGCTTTCTTCGCTATTGCGGGGTCAGGGTCGACGCCGGTGATCGCACCCGGGTACGCATAGCTCGCATACAGGGTCCCGTCCGGCAGCGCGGCCAGCACCTTCACCTCGTGGTTGGGCCGTCCGGTCGCGCTGTATGGCGTTATCCTGTCCGTGGAGAGCGATATGGTGGTTCCTTCAGGCACCGTGATGGTCTCACCGGCATCGAAGTGTCCGGCTTCAACATGAACATCATTCTCCAGTGTGCGCGCCTTACCGCTGTCCCAGTAGTATGCCACCTTCGTTGATTTGCACTGCATGCAGGTGTCGTACTTGAACCGCGTCACCTCCTGGTGGTCCTTCAGCATATACGCGTGCGCCCGCTCTTCATTATATTCCTTGACGAACCCGTATCCGTCGATGATCGTGTTGTAGTAGGGGAAATCCTTCGTCTTCGCCCAATCCGTCGGGGGGTTCACGCTGCCGCCGAAGAGCGTCTTCATCGGCACGTCCTTGATGTAGGTCGTGTACTGATCAGGATGGCAGGATCCGCAGAGCTGCAGGTCGAAATGAACGGCGGGCCTGATCGCTGTGTTCGAGGCATGGCCGGCGGCGCCATCGTGGCAGGTCTCGCATGCCAGTGTCGCATGAAGCGATGTAGCAATGCTGCTCACCTTACCCTGATGGCACGAGGCGCACCCTTCGTTCAGGGCGACAGCAGGCGCACTAAAGGAAACGATGAGCGCTCCGGAAAAGACAAGAATGCCCAGTACGACCAGTATGCTGTTCCGCTTCTGGTAACTCATGATATACCACCTCCTTCTGCATTGGATGGTTGCTCGAGCGCTCCGATGATGACGCACCTCCTTTCCCGCTCATATAGCTGTCAGTATAACAAAATCCAAAGCTGCAAATAGTTGCTGCGCGGAGCGTCAATTCCTTGAATATTCGGGAAATGTTTTGTGATGAAAAAGTACTCGCTTTAATTACAAAAGTACTATGCTATTAAAGTGAAAATCAGCTTATTGTTTTTTTTGAAGAATTGTGATGAGTGAAAATGATGAGAGAAAAGCATGATAAACGGGGAGTGTTTCGAAACTCACGAGGCCTGTAAAAGCAGTGCAAGGTAGTTCATGAACAGAAACAGATCAAAGAAAAAACAGACACGATAAGTATACAGGACGAGCGAAGGGCGAATACCGTTCATCATGGTAGCAGAACAACATCACCCCTTCACGCAGGCCCAGGGCTTCACCTTCGCCACCTTCCGCGCCAGTCCGGCGTAGTGGGCTGCATCCACCACCTCGGTCACGTCCTTGTAGGATTCCGGCGCTTCTTCAGCGATGCCGGAATAGGAGTGGCCGCGCACGACGACGCCTTGTGCCGCAAGCTGGTCGATCACCTCCCGACCTTTCCATTGCCGCTTCGCCTGCGTGCGCGACATGGCCCTGCCTGCGCCGTGGCAGGCAGACCCGAAAGCGACCTTCATCCCCTCGTCCGTGCCTGCAAGGATATATGATGCCGTGCCCATGGTGCCGCCGATCAGCACGGGCTGACCCACGTGCTGATACTCCTTCGGCAGGTCGATCTGCCCGGGCCCGAAGGCACGCGTGGCCCCCTTGCGATGCACGTACAGCCGCTTCTTCTTCCCCTTCACCATGTGCGTCTCGACCTTGCAGGTATTGTGGCTGATGTCGTAGAGCATGCTGACCTTTGCTTCAGGAAAGATATCCTGCACGATCTCGCGCACCAGATGGGTGATGATCTGGCGATTGGCCAGGGCGCAGTTGATGCCTGCCGACATGGCGCCGAAGTACTTTCTGCCCTCAGGGGAATCGATCGGCGCTGATGCAAGTTCACGGTCTCTGATCGGGAGATTGTACTTTGATGCCGCACCGGCCAGGCTTTTAATATAATCCGTCCCGACCTGATGGCCCAGGCCGCGGGAGCCGCAATGGATCGATATGACCACGTCGTCCTTTTTAAGCCCCATGGCAAGGGCCCCCTCTTTGTCGAATATTTCATCGACAACCTGCGCTTCGAGATAATGGTTGCCCGATCCGAGGGTGCCCATCTCGCGCTCCTGCCGCTTCTTGGCTGTTGGAGAGACGTGCTCAGGCTGAGCGCCGCTCACCCTGCCGTGCTCCTCGATATATTCCAGGTCCTGCTTCAAACCATAACCCTTCTGCACGGCCCATTCCGCGCCGCCCAGAAGCATCTCGTCAAGTTGACTCGTAGTGAGTTTGATCAGGCCTTCGGACCCAACGCCTGCGGGCACGCGCCGGAAGAGTTCGTCAACGAGTTTCGTGAGCTGCGGCTCCATTTGCTCGCGAGTCATGCCTGTTTTGACCGTGCGCACGCCGCAGGAGATGTCGAACCCCACGCCGCCCATGGAGATGATGCCGCCTTCGTCAGGATCAAAGGCCGCCACGCCGCCGATGGGGAACCCGTAGCCCCAGTGGGCGTCGGGCATGGCCAGGGAAGCGATCTGGATGCCCGGCAGCATGGCCACGTTCGTGACCTGCTCCCGCACCTTCTCGTCCATCTCTTTGACCAGCTTCTCGCTTGCGAAGATCCTGCCCGGGACCTGCATCCCCCCTTGCTGCGGGATCTCCCAGAGATAGTCGTTTATTTTATGCAGCGAATTAACATCCACGATACTTCCCCTGCTCTTTAAACAAACACTTCCCTATCAGCCGCAAAGATGCACAAAATTCGCAAAAGTGTTTATCTTTCTTGCGCATCTTGCGCCTTTTAGCGGCTATCTGCCTTCAATGCGCCTGCGCTGGCAATGCCGCATTTGCTTTTCAACGCAGTTCATTCCGCACTCCGCATTTCTACACATCTACCACGCACTGCGCCACAAAGCGCCCCTGTTCCTCCGCAACACGAAGCATATGCAGCGTCGCGGCCTTGACCTCAACATGCGCCCTGTGCCTGTCCAGGTCAAGCTGTTCGCCCCAGACCTCGCCCTCAAGGGACGAACCTGCTATGCGGACCTGGAACCGCGAAAAGACCATGCGCTCGATATCTGAAAGAGCCAGCAGCCCGTTCAGCCATTCCAGCAGCAGCAGCTCCGGGTCACCAGCCTCTACCCTCACCTCCCGGCGTTCACGAGGCTCGACCGCCTCGACATCCACCATGACGGAGTAGAGGGATGAGGCGGCGTTCTCGAAGGCTTCCTCGACGGTCCTGCCGAAGCCCCTGATGCCGATATCAGCCTCATGCTCAAAGGTTTCATATTGTATTGCGCCCACCTTCTTACCTTCTTAACTTCTCGTCGCTTTAGTCCCACACCCCGTCCATCAGCACTCCGCAGTAAGAACATTTTCCCTCTTTTACCCTGTTCTCTTCAACATGAAAACCCGTCCGCTTCACGAGCGTCCTGCCGCAGCTCCAGCAGGCCGTGTCCTCGCCTTCGCCGGGGATATTGCCTTCATAGACATACCGCAGGCCTTCCTCCAGGCCGATCTCCCTGGCTCGTCGCAGCGTCTCGAGGGGCGTACTCGGCTGGTCAGTGAGCTTATACGTAGGGTGGAACCGCGAGACGTGCCAGGGAATGTCCTTCCCCAGGGAAACGATAAAGCGGGCGATATCACGGAGCTGTGAATCGGAATCGTTATGGCCGGGAATGACCAGCGTCGTGATCTCGATCCAGATGCCGAACTGCTTGTACAGCCTGATCGCGTCCAGCACCGGTTCAAGCCGCGCGCCGCAAACCTTGCGGTAAAAGTTGTCGCTGAAGCCCTTGAGGTCGATGTTCGCCGCGTGCAGATAGGGCCGGATCGTTTCAAGTGCCTCGGGAGTGATGTAGCCGTTCGTGACAAAGACGTTCCGCAGGCCGACCTCGGCGGCAAGCCTAGCCGTGTCGTAGGCCAGCTCAAAGTAGATCGTCGGCTCCGTATAGGTGTAGGAAATACTGGCGCACCTCCGTCCCCGCGCGGACCGCACGATCTGCTCCGGCGTGAATTCTTCACCGAGGACCATACCGCCCTGATCGCGGGGAAGCTGGGAGATGTCGGCGTTCTGGCAATGGCGGCACCGGAAATTGCAGCCGGGAGTGGCGATGGAGTAGGAAAGACTGCCGGGGTGGAAGTGGAACAGCGGCTTTTTCTCGATGGGATCGATGTTCCGCGCTATGATCTTGTCATACACCAGGGTGTAGAGGATTCCGCCCTGGTTCTCCCGCACCGCGCATATCCCCCGCTTGCCCTCGGCGATCAGGCAACGGTGGCTGCAGAGGCTGCATTGCACCTGCTGCTGTTCCTTCGGTTCCTGGAACATCGCCTGCTTCATATCTGTCTCCTCTGCCTGACAAGCGCAGCATCAGGATCGTTATCGCGGAAAAAGATGAAGACGCATAAGCGAATGCGGATAAGAACGGAGAGACAACAGCCGATGCGCAGGACGCGATGTTCAGCTTCGACGGGAATCGGACTTCCCGAGCTTCTCCGACCGCAGCTTGTGGTCCACCGCTTCCGCCTGGATCTTCGTCTTGCAAGTTGTACAAATGACATCAGACGAAGGATTCCCGCACACGACACAGTGTTTGCCGAGCCCCGGCTTCAGGCCTTCGGCCTGAAAGATCATCTCCAGGAACAGGATTTCCGTCACATGGCCATCCAGATGGAGGTTGCCGCCGAACACCGTCTTGGGCAGGCTGCCGATCAGGTGTTTCTTCATGAGATCGGGAAAATCTTCGGCAATAACAACATCCGCATAGATGTAGTTGCTAGATAATCCGAGTCCGATCGCCGTTTCAGCAACAGGCCGGCAAGCCTCGCAGCCGTTTTCAACGAACACCTGGATCGAAACGTCCGATGTGAGCATGGCGAGCGGAGCACGCACCTCTTCGGGAAACCAGTCCTTGCCAGTAGAGACCGCTGCAATGCAGTCGACAAGCACGCGAAAGAAGACGTCCTTCGGCGTACCATAAAACTTGATCAGCCTTCCGTCTCCGCCCTGGACAATGATGCAGGGGGCGCGCTGCACGCCGTACTGGTCGGTTTTGTCCCGGTCCATGGTCAGATCATAGGGTTCCAGACCGATCCGGGGTGACTGAGTGCGGATCGCTTTCGCCGTTTCCACGGCGGCCTGACAGGAGGCGCACCCCAGGGCGCTCGTAAATACCACGAGCCGCACGGGATCCCGGAGCTGCGCGAAGGCATCTTTCATGTACGATCGGTCTGTTTCGGTGATCATCGCATCCTCAACAGTGAACGGAATATATATAAGTATATCAAATACAACGGCTGCAATGATACGGTAAATCTCAGCGCCCCAGTCAAGCCCCTTGCGCTCCTATGCATTCACTGTTATAATGTGCGCAACGTACCATCAGAAGTCAGGGGGAGGGAACGCCATGAGAAACGTACCTGGAAACAGCGCAGTAGTTGCCTGCCTGCTGGTGATCATGCTCGGCGTAACAGCGGCGGCAGACACGATCGGCGGCGGCGACATCATATTCACGCCGAAAAACGCCAAGGAAGTGATCTTCAGCCACGAAAAACACGTTCATGATAAGGGTCTTAAATGCACCGGCTGTCACTACCAGATTTTCCAGATGACCAAGGGTTCGTACAAAATGCAAATGAGCAAAATCACAAAAGGCGATTTCTGCGGCAAATGCCACAACGGCATCAAGGCCTTCGATGCGACGGACGAACAGCATTGCGCGCGATGCCATAAATAGAAGGACCAGGAGGACAGATTGAATGATGGTTAGAAAACTCGGTTTTCTCGTGCTGTTTGCGATGCTCTGCATTCCCGACGTAATCATCGCCCAGAGTGGAGGTGACCTGCGCTTCACGCCGTCCGGCATGGACCCCATTATCTTCAGCCACGATCACCATACCAAGGTCAAAGGCGTAAGATGCATGGCCTGCCACTTCCAGATGTTCGAGAAAACCGGAAAAAGCTACCAGATGAAGCGCGAGAAGCTGACAAAAAAGGATTTCTGCGAACACTGCCACAACGGCATGAAAGGCTTCGACGCCCAGTCAACAAAGAACTGCACCCGCTGCCATCTTCCGCAACGGAGCCGCTGAAGCCCCGCTCCGAAACCTTACTCAGGCGAACGGATCCGATGCTTCTTGATCTTGTACCGCAGCACCCGCTCGCTGATGCCGAGCTTTTCGGCGGCCCGCGTCTGGACGTCGCCCGCATCCTTGAGCGCTTCCAGGATCAGCCCCCGCTCCACCGTATCCAGGGTCTCGTTCAACGAACCGCCTGCCTTCCAGCAGGTGAGCTTCTTCTCGCCTTCCGCTGAGCGCAGATGGAGCGGCAGATCAACAGTGGCGATCAGCCCGCCTTTTGCCAGCACCACGGCCCGCTCGATGATATTCTCCAGTTCGCGCACATTTCCCGGATACGCATACCGCATCAGCACATCTCGCGCCTCGGCGGACACGCCGCTGATCTTTTTCCGGTTCTCCTCGCGGTACTTCTGAACAAAATGGTCGATGAGAGCGGGAACGTCCTCTTTGCGGTCCCGGAGAGGCGGAATGACGATGGAGACCACGTTCAGGCGATAATACAGGTCTTCGCGAAACTTTCCATCGCCCATCGCCTGCTCCAGGTCCCGGTTGGTGGCTGCGATCACCCGAACGTCGACCTTGATCGTCTGGTTGCCGCCAAGCCGTTCGAACTCCTTCTCCTGCAGCGCCCGGAGCAGCTTCGCCTGCATGCCCGGCGTCAGTTCGCCGATCTCGTCCAGGAACAGGGTGCCGCCGTCAGCAGCCTCGAACCTGCCGATCCGCCTCGCCGCCGCGCCCGTAAAGGCGCCCTTCTCATGGCCGAATAGTTCGCTCTCGAGCAGCGTTTCCGGAAGGGCCGCGCAATTGACTTTCACGAGAGGGGCTTCGGCCCGGGGGCTGTGAAAGTGGATCGCCTTGGCCACGAGTTCCTTGCCTGTGCCGCTTTCGCCGCGCAGCAGGACCGTGGCCGTGCTTCCCGCAACGCGGCCCGCCATGTTCAGCGCGTCTTCCATGGCCTGGCTGGTACTCACGATCTCCTTGAACTTGTAGCGCTCCCGAAGCTGTTCTTTCAGCTCCGTGTTCTCGCGGATCAGGTTCTGACGCTCCGAGATGCGTTCGATGAGCAGAGCAAGCTGGTCCAGGTCGATGGGCTTGGGCAGATAATCATAGGCGCCTGCCTTGATGGCCTTCACCGCCGTTTCTATGGTGCCGAAGGCGGTCATGATGATCACGGCCATGTCAGGATTGATCTTCCGCGCTTCGCTGGACGTCTTGAGAGCGTCAACACCCGGGATATTGCAGTCCGTCAGGAAGGCGTCGAACCGTTCGCGCCTGATGGCATCGACCGCTTCCTCAACGGTTCCGACGCCGAGCACGTCATGTCCCTTCCGCGTGAGGTACTGCTCGATCCTCTTCCGATCCCTATCCTCGTCATCCATTATCAGCACACGTGCTTCCTGCATGGGTCTCCATCACCTCTGGTCTTTACTTTAAAGGGCATGGGGCATAGAGAAAGCATAGCGCATGGGGCATGGCGCATAGGGTATGAAGCTCTCTGCTCTCTGCTCTCTGCTCTCTGCTCTCTGCTCTCTGCTCTCTGCTCTCTGCTCTCTGCTCT
>MHDZ01000092.1:0-12887 GCA_001805055.1 Nitrospirae bacterium GWC2_57_13 | reverse complement strand
GCTCTCTGCTCTCTGCTCTCTGCTCTCTGCTCTCTGCTCTCTGCTCTCTGCTCTCTGCTCTCTGCTCTCTGCTCTCTGCTCTCTGCTCTCTGCTGCCTGCTGCCTACTGTCTACTGTCTACTGCTTCTTGCCGCTTCCGATACAGGTCCAGCACGATCCCTTCACGCAGGCCCCAGTCGCTCACGAGCATCTCGCCGTACCCGTACCGACCCATCAGTTCCTGGGCAACCACAGCGCCGGCCAGCACAATGTCCTCCCTGCCCGGCTCCAGCCCCTGCATGTGTCTCCGTTCAACACGGCTGCGTACGGCGAGTTCCCCTACTATGCGGTCCAGCGCCGGGCGGTTGATAGGGTACCCGTTGATCCTGGCTGGATCATACTTCGCAAGCTTCTGGTCCATAGCGGCAAGCGTGGTTATCGTTCCTGCTGTTCCGACGCACACCAAAGGCCGTCCTGCTCCGCGCGGCGCGATCTCTTCGAGGACTGCTAGTTCTGCCGTGATCGCTTGCCTGAGCAGAGCCAGCTCATCACCATGGGGCGGATCATGCGTAATGAATCTCTCGGTGAGGTATACGGCGCCCAGGGGCAAGCTGAGCGCGGCAGCTGCGCCACCAGCCCTGGTAATCATCACTTCCGTACTTCCCCCTCCAATATCGATTATCATCGCCGAATCAAGGGCCGGCGCCGCTCCCTGACCGTCGGGAAATGCCGCCGCCACACCCAGAAGTGTGAGCCGCGCTTCCTCGTCGCCGGATATGACCGATATATTGATACCCGTCCTTTTCCGCACCAGGGAAAGGAATGCATCGGCATTGGATGCCTTGCGCAGCGCGCTCGTGCCCACAGCCGCGACCCCTTCCGCGCCGTATCCCGCTATCCGTTCGGCAAAGGCGTTGAGGGCCACCAGCGAACGCTCCATGGCCTCGGAGGACAACATGCCTGTCCTGCCAAGGTACTGTCCCAGGCGGGTAATCCTTCTGTCTGCATCAAGTTCCCGGAATCTGTCAGGGCCGGTCTCGGCGACCAGCAGGCGGAGGGTGTTGGTTCCTATATCGATTCCCGCAAGGATCATGCAAGAAGCATGTTCTTGAGCGCGGCGGCATGGGCCCGGGTGCGCATGGCAAGCAGCTTTGCAACGGCCATGAGGATCCGGGAACCAGTCCGGGGATCGAGGTCCAGAAGCGCATGAAAGTCCTTGCGCGTCATCACCAGCAGATCAGTGGCAGCTTCGGTCCGAGCAGTCACGAAGCGGGTCTCTTCCTGAAGCAGGGCCAGCTCGCCGAAGAACTCACCGGGTCCGATCAGCAGCAGGCCCATCTCCCGCCCGTCACCGGCCATCAGCGATATCCTGACGCTGCCGCTCTTGACGATGTAGAGGGCTTCGGCAGCCATGTTCTCCGTGAAGATGGTCGTCCCTGCCTTGACCTGCCGTTCCTGGATCAGCCCCAGCACCAGCTCGATATCTTCCTGGCTGCTGCCTTTCAAAAGAAGGGATTTCTTCAAAAATTCAAGATTGTCCATTGCGGCCCCCGTCCCCGACCTGCACGACCTGAGTTCAATCCCCGAACAGATGCGAACATTATAGAAGGACATTTTTTTTCTGTCAAGAAACTTGTAGGACAGGCAACGCGATCTGCAAGGCCTGCTACTCCGCTACTCCGCCTTTTTCTCCTCCAGCTGATAGTCCTTGATCTTTGTCAGCAGCGTCTTATAGCTCACCTGCAGGATCTCGGCTGCCCGGGACTTATTGCCGCCCGTCTGCTTCATGACCTGCCGGATGCGGCGGGATTCAGCGATGCGCGTCGCTGCGGCGGCCACGTCGTGCAGCGGTCCGTCCATGGGCACATGTTCCGCCAGAGCGTCCAGAATGCTCGTCTCGGCAATGCCCAAATCGTCAGGCCGGATCATGCCGCCCTCGGCGTAGATGACCGCCCGCTCGATCACATTCTCCAGTTCCCGAACGTTGCCCTTCCAGGGCAGCTTGAACAGAATATCCAGGGCCTCCGGCGACAGGGTAATCGGCCCCTTCCGGACCTCAGCGCTGAACTTGGCGAGAAAATGCCAGGCCAGGGGCGGAATATCCTCACGCCGTTCGCGCAGGGGCGGAATGGTTATCGGGAAGACGTTCAGGCGGTAAAAGAGGTCTTCGCGGAAGGCCCTGGCATCTACGGCCTTCACGATGTCCTTGTTCGAAGCGGATACAATGCGCACGTCGATCTTGATGGACTTTCCACCGCCTCCCACACGCTCGATGGTCTGCTCCTGCAGTACCCGCAGCAGCTTGGCCTGGAGCGCCAGGTCCATATCGCCGATTTCGTCAAGGAAGACCGTGCCCTTGTCGGCAAGTTCGAGCTTGCCGAACTTGCGAGCGTCGGCCCCCGTGAATGCGCCGCGTTCGTACCCGAAGAGCTCGCTTTCGAGCAGCTCCCGGGGAATGGCCGCGGAGTTGATCGCCAGGAACGGTTTGTCCTTACGCGGGCTGAGGTGATGGATGGCCCTTGCAAAGAGCTCCTTGCCCGTCCCGCTCTCTCCGTGGATAAGGACCGCGGCATTCGTGGGCGCCACCTTCTGGATCTTGGAAGTGATCTCCTGCATCTGGCTGCTCTTGCCGATGATCTTCGGCAGGCCGAGCTTTTCGGCGAATTCCTCTTTCAGCAAGAAGTTCTCCGCCGAGATGCGGGAGGTCTCGAGGGCGCGCTTGATCAGCACCAGGAGGTGGTCCGTATCAAAGGGCTTGGTCAAAAAGTCATAGGCCCCCTCCTTCACCGCCTTCACGGCCGTCTCGATGGAGCCGAAGGCGGTCATGACAATGACGGGCAGATGCGGGCTCTCCTGCTTCGCCGCTTTCAGCACCTCGAACCCGTCCTTCTTCGGCAGTTTCAGGTCCGTCAGCACCACGTTCACGCGGCCGTCGCCCAGTTTCCTGATGCCCTCGGCCCCGTCCTTCGCCGGCAGGACCTGGTAACCTTCCGCTTCCAGCGTCTGGGTGAGCATGCTCAGCATGCTCTCTTTGTCTTCTATGACGAGAATGGTGTCCATAGGTATATTGCAAATCCTAAATCCGAAACCCTAAATACTAAAATAACTGCGAGGCATTATCTGACGACCCTTAAAAGGAATAAACGTCTTTGAATCCCCTACCTTGACTACGGCTTTCCTTTGCGTCTTTGCGCCTTTGCGAGAGCCGCTTTGGTTTTTTGCATTCATCCTTTCAGCAGCGTCACGGTGAAGACCGACCCCTTTCCCTCTTCGCTCTCCACTTCGATCCTCCCGCCATGGGACAGAATGAACTTGTGCGCCAGGGCGAGACCGAGTCCTGTGCCTTTATCCTTGGTCGTAAAAAAAGGGAGGAAAATCTTCTTCAGCTTGTCCGCGAGGATCCCGCTCCCCGCATCCCGGATGCTCACGATCACTTCTCTGCCCACCAGTCTGGATTCGATACCTAGTTCGCCGCCATCAGGCATGGCTTCCACGGCGTTCTGAATGATATTGCAGAAGGACTGCTTCAACAGACCTTCGTCAGCCGCGATATGTTCCCCCGATAGACTGATTCTCGTGGTGACGACCGGACCACCGCCCCGCGCCTGGAGCACGGCGGCAAGACAGCCCTCGAGCAATTCTTGAATATCTACCTGAACGCGGTTGAGCGCCGCGGGCCGCGCAAACATGAGCAGGTCCCCGATGATCCGGTTCATGCCGTTGATCTCGTCGCCGATGTCGCCCAGGATCTTCTTTTGAGCGTCATCGGCCTTGCGCGAAAAAAGCTTGAGGTATCCGGCGATGACGGCCATGGGATTCCGCAGCTCGTGGGCTATGCCTGCCGACATCTCGCCCAGCGCCGTGAGCCGCTCACGGAGCTCCATCTGCTCCTGCAGCCGTTTCACTTCCGTCAGGTCCGAAAAGGAAAGGATCACGCCCAGGGGCTTCTCCTGTTGGTCCGTGAGCAGCGCCGTGTTGTAGCCGAGCCAGACCGTCCCGTCGGGCCTGCTGATGGATGCTTCCCCGCGCGTGACAGGCCGCTGCTGCTCAAAGGTGATCTGCACGGCGCGGCAGATCTCGCCTTCGCCGAAAATATCTATGCAGGATGTACCGAGGCGGTCTTCCTGAGGAACGGCCAGGATCTCTTCAGCCGCCCGGTTAAAGGCAGTAGCGAGCCTCTTGCCGTCAAAGGCGATCACGCCGTTGGTGACGCACCTGAGAATGTCCTTATTGTAGCTTTCGACCTCTTCAGCCCGCTTCTCTGCAAGGGACCGGAGGCGTTCGAGTTCCTGCTCCTTTTCCTTCAGCTGCTTCGTCACCTCATGGAATGCGCTGATGATAAAACTGACATTGCCGGTCTTTTGACGCTCTTCCCGCGCCAGTCCAAGCTCCCTGCGGTATCGTCTGATAACGAAGCCGAGGACGAGAGCCGCTGCAGCAAGAACAAAAATGGTCAGGAACAGTATGGCAGAAGTAGCGCCGGTCATAGACTGATGAGGCCAAGATACCAGGCGATGATGTCATGTCCGTGGAACAGGACAGCAACAGCGCCGACAGCCAGGAAGGGACCAAAGGGGATAACCTTGTCGGCCTGGTGCCGCTTCAGCAGGATGAGCGTGACGCCGACAAGGGAGCCTGCAAGGGCGCCGAGCATGATGGTCAGCAGCGCCCCCTTCCAGCCAAGGAAGCTTCCGACCATGCCCATGAGCTTCACATCACCGCCGCCCATGGCCTCGATCCCCCGAAACTTCTCCCAGAGCCAGCCGATGGTCAGGAGCGGCAGGCCGCCTGCCAGAAGGCCGATAAAGGACTGCACGAGTGCCGCCAGGTACAGACTGCCGTCGGGCAGGATGCGGGCGATCGGGAACGGCAGGGGATCGGCAAGAGGTGTCATGAAAAAAGGCGCTGCCGCAAGGCCGATCAGCATGCCGGGGAATGTTATAGCGTCGGGAATGATCTGGTAGTCGAGATCGATGAAGGTGATTACGATAAGGGATGAGCACAGGGCCACGACGAGCGCCATCTCGCCGCCCAGCCAGAACTCGTGATAGGCCCAGAGATAGAACAGCCCGTTCATGAGTTCCACAAGGGGATAGCGCCAGGAGATGGGTTCTCCGCAGTTCCGGCACTTTGCGCGGAGCAGCAGAAAACTGACGAGCGGGATGTTATCGTACCAATGAATGCGATCCTGGCACCGAGGGCAGTGGGAAGGCGGGGAGACGACCGATCGACTGTGGGGCAGGCGGACAATACAGACGTTCAGAAAACTGCCGACAAGAAGGCCGATGATGAATACTGCCGTTCCGATCATACGATGGTGTCCTCCGTCTTCTTTCGCACGGCATGAGGCGACTCTGGCATGAGGGCCTTGATCTCGGCCTGGACGTCCTGCAGTTCCCGCTCCCGATCCGCGATCTCCTTGATCGCCGCGGCAACGTCTTCCTCTTTGAATATCTGCTCGGCGCCCTTGGGAAGGTCCCCTTTGCGCTTCATCTCAACTATGCGGCGTCCGATCAGCATGTGCAGCCGGTCCGTCCGCCCCTGAACGTCATCGGCACGGATGCGCAGTCGGGTGATGTCCAGTTCAGCCCGGACGCGCTCATTGAACAGCGCGGCAAAGGCAACGAACTTTTCGTATCCCTTTTGCAGATTGAGGAGCGTCTGTTCCCAGATCGTCATTGCATGCTCCTTGCGGTACGGATGAACAACTAAGATCGCATGGTGCAAAGAGCATAGTGCAAAACCCTATGCCCTGTGCGCTATGCCCTCTGCTGCCCTGTAAAGTGTTTCATGTCTTGTTGGTCCGAGTCGAAGCCTCATTATGCATTACTTTATCAGAATACCCCCAAAATATCAACCAACAGAAATAAGCCCGAGCCTTCCCTGCCATTTGCGCAGCAGAAGGTCGCGCAGCGGGGGATAGCCTGCGAGTGTCGGGTCGCGCTGAATATATTCGAAAGCTTCTTCCCTCGCTTTCTCGAGCAGGTCAGCGTCGCGGATGATGTTCGCGGCCCGCAGGTCCGGCAGGCCCGACTGGCGCGTTCCGAAAAACTCGCCGGGCCCGCGCAGGCGCAGATCCTCCTCGGCGATGCGAAACCCGTCATTCGTGCGCGCGAAGGCATTCAGCCGCTCCCGCGCTTCTTCTGCAAACATGCGCGGCCCCATGAGGATGCAATGCGACTGGTGCGCCCCCCGCCCCACCCTGCCCCGAAGCTGATGAAGCTGGGCCAGACCGAACCGCTCCGGGTGCTCGATGAACATGACGGTGGCATTCGGCACGTCAACACCCACCTCGATGACCGTGGTGGACACAAGGAGCTGCGTCTCGCCGGAAACGAACCGGGCCATCGCGGACTCCTTCTCGTCGCTTTTCATCCTGCCGTGCAGCAGTCCCACGTTCCAGCGCGGAAAAATGTCCTGCTGCAGATGGGCTGCCATCTCAGTGGCTGCCTTGAGGTCGCTCTTTTCAGTCTCTTCCACAAGGGGGTAGATGACGTAGGCCTGACGTCCTTTTTTCAACTCTTCCTCGATGAATTGATAGGCTTCGGCGCGGCGGGACTCGAAAAAAATGCGCGTCTGCACCGGCGCCCTGCCCGGCGGCAGTTCATCGATGACCGACACGTCCAGATCGCCGTAGACGGTAAGGGCAAGGGTGCGGGGGATCGGTGTTGCCGTCATGACCAGCACATCGGGCTCATAGCCCTTGGACGTGAGCGTTGAACGCTGCATCACGCCGAAGCGGTGCTGTTCGTCGATGATCGCCAGGCCAAGGCGCGCGAACCGGACGTCCCCTTCGATCAGCGCGTGGGTGCCGATCACGATCTGGGCCGCGCCCGAGCCGATCTCTTCGAGCAGCGCCTCCTTCTGCTTCTTCCGGAGCCTGCCCGTGAGCATGCGCACGGTGATCTCCAGCGGTCCGGCCATGGCCGAGATGTTCCTGCCGTGCTGCACTGCCAGGATCTCCGTGGGCGCCATGATGCAGGCCTGATAGCCGTTTTCAATGGCCGTGAGCGCGGCGATCATGGCCACCACGGTCTTTCCGCAGCCCACGTCGCCCTGCACCAGGCGGTTCATGGGCCGGTCCGCTGTCATGTCCCGCTGGATCTCGGCCACCACCCGCTCCTGCGCCTTTGTGAGGGCAAAGGGAAGCTGCTTTCGGAGTTGCGGTTCGAGCCGCATGGACGGCTTGAAGGAAATGCCCTTCTTGACCGCTGAGAGGCCCTGCTTCCTGAGCGCCAGCCCGAGTTCGAGCACGAAGAGCTCCTCAAAGCTGAGCCGGCGGTGGGCAGCGCTCGTGCCGCGGTTCAGCACGTCGATGTTCTTTTCCCGTGCGGGAAAATGGACCTCCGTAAGGGCCTCTCCCGCCGGCAGGAGGCCGTACTTTCCTATCAATTCGTCCGGAAGCGGATCAGGGAGGGATGCAGTGCAGGAATCGATGATCTGCTTCATCATCGTGCGGATGGCGCGCACAGACAGGCCGGCAGTGGCGCGGTAGATCGGGACCGTCCTTCCCGTGTGGATCAGGTCCTCGCCTTCACCACTGTCCAGGACCTCGTAGTCCGGATTGTCCATCTGGGGCGCGTTGCCGCGATAGGGATTGGACTTCACTACACCCGACAGGACCACCTTCTGGCCTGTCTTGAAGGCTTTTTTCATGAAGGCCTGATTGAACCAGGACCCGGTGACGAAGCCGCTTCCGTCGGAAACAACGAGCTCGAAGATCTTTACGCGCTGCCGCTTCGTCTGGACGACCTCGGCTGAGACAACAGAGCCCGACACGGTCTCGTAGGCGCCTGGGGTGAGCCGTGACATCTTCTTGAGATTGCCGCGGTCCTCATAGCGCCAGGGAAGATAGGAAAGGGCGTCATCCACCGTGGCAATGCCGATCTTCTTCAGCACTTCGGCCCGTTTCGGGCCGATGCCTTTGCAGTACTGGATCGGCGTTGTGAGCGAGATGGCCTGGCCGCCTGACTGCTCCCGCTGGGGCGCAGGCCGCGATGGAGAGCCGGCCGTGGCAGGCGTCGGCTCATGATGCGGCGCAGGTCCCCGTTTTTCAAGGGCTTCCAGCAGGCCCATTGCCTTCCGGACCCGCTCCTTTTTCTCCCCTGGCTGCAGGCCGTCAAAGCCCTCAAAGAGCCGTTCCAGTTCGCTCAGTCCGTTGCCGGGACCGGCAAGGCGGCGCAGCTCACTGACCTGGACCCTCATGAAGCGCTCCATGTCCGCAAGGCTCCTGATATGGGCAAAATCGTCCCTGGCCGCAAAGGTGAGCGGCTTCCGGATCCGTTCGAGAGTGGTCTTGAGATCGTCCATGTGATGATTGCTCGATAGAGGGACAGTCACAGGGTCAGTCCCCCTGAAGACAGGGACAGTCCCCCTGAAGACAGGGACAGTCCCCCTGGAGGCAAAGGGGACTGTCCCTTTTCCCCTTGCAAATCGAACGGTTGTATGGTAGCATAGGCCTGCTTTTTCAGCAATCTTTTTCAGATACGGAGGGTATTCAAGTGGCAGGAAAATGTCAGGTCTGCGGCAAGGGCTCGCTCAAAGGCAATATCGTGAGCCATTCAAACAACAAAACCAAGAAGATGTCAAAGCCCAATATTCAGAGCGTGAAGGCCATCGGTCCCAAGGGGGCCCATGTGCGCCTGCATGTCTGCACGCGCTGCATCCGGTCCGGCAAGGTCAAGAAGCACGGTTGATCAGCGTTGATCCCCTGTCATGAAACTCCCGGGAGCGGCCCCTGGCTGCCCCGGGACGATTCACTCGATTATCCTGATCCAGCCTCTTTGCTAATGCACTGCCAACTCAAATCAGTTCACCGTTCAATCAGCCATTTTACAATTTGCACTTTTCAATTTTCAATTCCCCTTTATGCGGGGTTAGGACCACAATGAACAACCTTTCCAGAAAATTTGCCCCCATGCTGCTCACCACGGTTGCCCTGTTGTTTGTCACAGCCTGCGTGCCGCAGCCCTCCCGCGTGCCTGCAGGTTCAGTTCGCCCTGAACACAAACCACAGCCCAAGGTCAGCGCCCCCGATCTCGAGCAGCGCGTTCATGCGCTCATTAACAAGGAACGGCAGGGAAAAGGCCTGTCGACCCTTGCCTGGGATGAGCGGCTCAGTCGCATCGCCAGAAAACACAGCGAAGATATGGCCAAACGGCGCTACTTCAGCCATGATTCTCCTGAAGGCCACGGCTTTTCCGCCCGCTACAGCGACGCAGGTTACGTCTGCGCCGTCCGCGACGGCCGGTACATCTATACAGGTGCCGAGAATATCTTCCAGAATAATCTGTTCGACCGGATCATCACAATGAACAACGTAAAATATTACGACTGGAACAAACCTGAAGAGATCGCCGAGACAACGGTGAAGGGATGGATGAATAGCACCGGCCACCGCAAGAACATCCTGACGCCGCAGTGGGGCAAGGAAGGGATAGGCGTGTACATCACGCCGGACGGGAAAGTGTTCATCACGCAGAACTTCTGCTGATTACGATGAGTCAGAGTAAAGGACGGTCTCTCGCAAAGGCGCAAAGGGCGCCAAGAAAGGCAATGACAAGCCGGTCTCGCGCGAAGACGCCAAGACGCAAAGAAAGAATAAGGAAACTGCACAGGCCTGCCTCACACAATGCCACGAAGCTCACGAAGAAAGGCATTTAACCCCAGATTTGAACCAATGAAATGGAGCAATCTCCAGTCGTTCTTTGTGGCTTCGTGCCCCCGTGTGATAATCTCGTTTTAAAATCCTGAGGCTGCGCTTTTCTTTGCGAACTTTGCGCCTTTGCGAGACATGCCTTTGCTTTCAGCGTCCACCTGCTGTCACCGGCACATCTCTATTCTTCAGTTCTTCTTCACCGCGATAAAATCCATCTCGATCAGCACATCCTTGGGCAGGCGGGCGACCTCAACCGTTGCCCTGGCAGGCGGGTCAGTCGGGAAAACACCGCCGTACACCTCGTTCATGGCCGGAAAGTCCGCCATGCTTTTGAGATAGATCGTGGCCTTCACTACCTGCCCCAGACCACAGCCCGCAGCAGCCAGAATGTGCTTGGCGTTCTCGAGCACGAGCCGCACCTGGTCCTTGATACCCCCCTGCAGCACGGCGCCGCTTGCCGGGTCGATGGGTAACTGGCCCGAGAGGAACACAAAGCCGTTCGCCTCAACGGCCTGGGAGTAGGGTCCGATGGCCTTGGGCGCATCGTCCGTTTTGATGATCTTTTTCACCGGCGGTCCTCCTGATCCGGACAAGCAGGAACCTAAAGGCGTCTCTCGCAAAGTTCGCAAAGGACGCAAAGGGAACCTTTAAGTCCAGGGTTAAAATTAAAAAAGACTGGGTCCTTCTTGGCGCTCTTAGCGCCTTTGCGAGAAAACTTCTTGCCCTGCTGTACTGACGGCTGCATATTTTTTCTTGAACGGCTGATCGCAGGACATCGGTTCATTCTTGAATCCGAGCTTCGTCCAGATGATCACACCGGGACAGATACCGGTGATGCCGGCGATTATGAACATAATTACCGGCACATACAGGACCCAGTGAACCTGAGCAAAACCGGTCAGGGCCATTCCTAGCAATGTAACCAGTGCAGCGGACAGAAATACCATTCGTGTCGCGTTCATGCAGACACCTCCTCTGAGTAAGTACTCCATGGGTCACACTAAGCAGCCATCAGGACTGGACGGCAATCTTTTCCTGTGAGGAATTCAGCAAAACAGACCCGTGTCGACCCGCCTGTTGGTTAAATCGCAGGTCAACCTTTTTCGACTCTTTTCTTCCAATATCCCGGTTTCTTTCGCAGATGTGAAATAGCGACTATTATGATTTCTTCCGGCTCGATTCGGTAAAGAATACCATAGGGAAATCTTCGAATAAGCCTTCTTCGTAAATCACCTTGAAGAATCGGCCATGTATGCGGAGATGTCGCGATGGAGTGGACAGCGTGTTCAACTTCAGACAGATACTCCGTTCCCAAACCAGCTGACTGAGAATGGTAGTAGCGTGCGGCTTCGATCATTTCCTGTTCTGCTTCTGGAAGAAATAAAATCGGCATCACTTCAATTTTGCTCGGGCATTTTTAAAAGCTTGCTCCGCAGGTATTGTCTTGACCCTTCCAGCTTTATATTCAGCATACCGACGTTCGGCCTCTTCGATCCAGGAACGCTCAGCATCAGGATCCGCATCGGTTTCTAAGCTCCCAATAAGATGTTCGGCAAGGAGAGCTCGCTCGTGAGCAGAAAGCCGAAGCGCTTCCATTTCGATTTCCTCTACTTTCATCCGCATGGGGAAATCCTCCTCTCTCATTTTTCGATAATTTTACGATTTTTCCAGAGGGCAATCAAGGCGCGACTGCGGCAATAAAACGTTGGCCTAAACCTGCTGCCAGCCCTCGTAGTATCGCGCTGCTTCTTTGTATTCCTCTTGCGGTTCATGACCCTACAAGGGTTCGAAGCGCTAAATCATATGAATATTTTACCGACGAGCCCAGGTTTAGTCAAACACAAAAAAGGGAAAAAGCGGAACGAACACTACGCCGAGTCCCTCATAAACCTGCAAGCAGAAGCCCATTGCGCAGCTTTTTTTATTACGGGCATGGAATGTCTAAGCGTAATCTCCGGCTAAAGTAACGTGATCGCTTGCATTCTAAGAGACAAGAAGGCACAATGACAACAAAGAAGACGCGACCTTATTGGTACATCCTTCGTCCTGACCTCACTTTTCACATTCAAGCGCTCTCTTTGGGCTTTCTGCGATCGGCGATGCGAAGGGAAATCGGCAAATCCGATTAGTTCAACGGTCTCGACAGAATCAGATATATCCACATCTCGATGGCTACTTGGATTCTTGAAGGAACCAATTGCACCGGCAAACAGATCCATGACGTCTTGCTGTTCCCCTCCTGTCTGTTTTTCATCAATAAGCGGACCCGCGCCCGGCCTGAACGCTTTCCTCATCAGAGGAACGCCAATCTCTTCCTTGGTCATCCCCGAGAGAGTACGAACGCGAATCTCCACTTCTTTAAACCATACAAAGGGGATGTTGATGCTTACATTGCTCAGAGCATAGACGCAAGAAAACATTTTGCTATCAGCTCCCCCGTCCGGCTGCATGCGCAATAACGCGGGATATGCTGGACGTGCACACTCCGAGATGCCGGGCAATTTCGGCACATGATAAACCAAGCTCGTCCACGGCGCGCCGGGCAATCTTTGCACGTGTCTCACTTACCGCCTTCCGCCTGCTTCCTGCTTTGAGTTCATTGGCGCTTATCTGCGATTTCTCTACTTCCTGTTCCACGACTTTTGCAAATGTGAGGCCTCCCCGCCGTAGCTTTATCTGACGCAATTGTTGTTCTTCCGCTTCCTTAAGAACTGCATGGACGAAGTCTCCGCTCCCAAGGATCCGTTCGTCATATTCTTCTTTCTGGTTCTTTCGGCGCTTCGAAAGTACCTGGGACCACCCGCCGTGACTGCGGATAAGCCCTCCGCCGCTGAACCTGGGATCGCGCTTCTGACCTATCCCCTCACCCACGAACCTGCGGTATGCTGCTATTGCTTTTCTTCTTGTCCCTGCAAACTCTTTCAGTACATCGCGCACGCTCATCCAGGGGTAGGCAGCCTTCCCGGTGATGGCTCGATGGCCGCACCAGCGGTAATGGTCTAATTCTTCCACTGTCTGGATAATGTCTGCCCTGATGGGATTGAGATGAATGTAGCGAATGAGGGCAAGGAGATAGGTCTCTTCTTCGCAGAGTATCGACTTGTAGCGATTCTGAAAGAGATGGCCAAAGCGCCGGTGTCTTCGGTTGAAGTATTGAGCGTACCAGGTCAGAAGTTTTCGCATGACAACGGATATTCCGTGACGACCGCTGCGAAATAACAAATGAACGTGGTTGTCTAACAACACCCAT
>MHDZ01000091.1:87982-92410 GCA_001805055.1 Nitrospirae bacterium GWC2_57_13 | reverse complement strand
TGTCGCCGCCCACATAGCTCGCCACGTTCGGCATGGAATAGACAAGGGCCTGGGGGTCGGCCTTCAGGCCCACGCTCTTGCCGCGGACCAGGGGGAAGAAGGCCGCTGCCGGGATGTAGGGTTCCTCGCGCAGGTACTGGGGATCTACTCCGTAGAAGAGATGTTCCATGGTCGTGTTCCCCGCGACAACAACGTAGTCGATCATCGCAGGCGGAACGTTGTGGTCATTCGCCAGGCCGCCCAGCAGGGTGTTGATGTTCGTGATTGCCAGGTCCTGCAGCTCCTGCAGCCCGTCCCGCTCCGCTGCGTAGACGATGCGCGAGATGACGTCGTCTCCGCACTTCACCTGGCTGTTGTAGGTCGAGGCGGTGCCGATGACAGCGCCGGTCGTCATATCGACCAGGTAGACGACGACGGTAGTAGTGCCGATGTCCACAGCCGCGCCGTAGCGCCTTTTGGTCGCGTCGCCGGGGAAGAGGTCGAGTACCTCGAGCACCTCGCCCACCTGGAAGAGTGAGACCGTGACCTTCCAGTTTCCCTCGCGCAGAGCCTGAGGCAGCTTTTTGAGCACCAGAATGTTCAGGTGGAGGTGGGCGGCGTCGAGGCCCGCCTTATCCAGGCAGCGCCGCAGGCGCTCGTAATCCGATATGCTGTCGTCGAGGGTGGGCGGGTTGAGCTCAAGATAGATGCGCCGGATGCGGGAATCAAGGCAGCCGCCGGCGGACAGCATGAGGTTGAAAAGCTCGTCGGTCTTCGATCCCGTGGCGATCTTGTGCTTGGCCTGCATGCGGGATTCCGGCGGGATCTCGACGGTCACGTCGCCGGTGACGCGGGAGTGGCAGGCGAGGACGTATCCGTCCTTCGCTTCCTCGGCCGACAGGAAGGAGCGGGACTTGCCGCTCTCGACCGCGCCCTCTTTGACGATGACCTTGCACTTGCCGCAGTTGCCCTTGCCGCCGCAGGATGAGAGCACGTAGATGCCCGCAGCCCTCACGGCCTTGTAGATCGTGGTGCCGGCCTCGACTTCGGTGGAGACGTTGTCGGGAAGAAAGGTGATGGTATGTTTCATGGCGCGAATATAGCAGGGAGGGCCGTGAGCGTCAAGCGGTTTATGGGGACGCAGTGGCGGCAACTGACAAGAGGTTTTCCTTCTCGCCGGTCAACTCTTGAAAGGTCCCCAATGCTGAAAAAAGCCGGAGTTTCGCGCAAAGACGCCCCCGGCTCCGTTTCCCCGGCCCGCATCATAGTAGTATTTGATCTGCGGCGGGCGAGAGTCCCGCGTCCATTATTATTGGCAAAGGTGCGGGACCCGCGTCGTATCATATAGGGAACCGGGGCGGGCATGACGCGAAGAAAGAATAAACGAAAACCGGGGTTACGCTTTTTTTTGCGACCTTTGCGGCTTTGCGAGAGAAGCCTTTGATTTTGACGGGGACGGTCCCTTTTTTTCGATGTACGCCGCGAGCTCCTCGTAGAAGTCGTTGCCCATGAGGGTCTCGATGGTCTTCCTGAGGCTCTTGTACATGGGCTCGCCAGCGGGCTCCTTCATACAGGGGATGTGGCTGAGGTACGGCGTGTCCTGGATGGACAGCACCTGCTGTCCCGCGTCGGTAACGTAGAGCGACAGGGGGTACTGGACGCAGTCGGCGAACTTGAACTCCTCCCAGACCAGGCCCTTTTCAATAGCATAGCTGTGCACGGCGCAGTACCGGAGCCCCTGGTCGTTCGAGTAGATGAGCGAGCAGGTGTTGTTGAAGAGCAGCACGCAGCGGAAATCGGCGCCCCCGAAGGTCCGTTTTATGGCCCGGGCCTCGTCCTCGTGGATAACGCAGCCCGTGGGGCACTGGGTGCTGCAGACGCCCAGGACGGAGCCGTTCTTCCGGACCGCGGCCTGGTTCTCCGGAGCAAGGTGCGGGAGGATGCCGTCGAAGTGCTCCTCGATGCGGGCCGCCTCGGCCGGGCTGACAATGCAGGAGCGGTAGCAGCAGAGGGAGGCGCAGCCGTACTTTTCGACGTCGCAGGTATAGGGCCGGGTGAAGATCTCCGGGTTGACGAGCACCGATCCGATCTCGACAAAGCCGTTCAGTTCCAACATGGGGCCTCCCCCGGGGTGAAAGCATGGGCGCTGTTGTCCGGCGGCAGCTCGTGCCGCCCGGTCCAACCAGTGCCGGAGGCTGCTACGCCTTCCCGCCGTCCTTCTACCAGCCGATTCAGGCAGGAATAGTAAATCCAACGGGGAAAATTGTAAAGATATATTTTCGGGAAGCGGCTGTACGCGCTCCTTCGGGGGCCGAGGAGCCCTCTGAGGAGCCTGCCGAAGACCTCAGATCGGCACCTGAGGCGGCCTCTGGAGAAAAAAAGGGGCTCAACCGTTTTTATCCTTGACAAAGCGGCATAATTTTGATAAATCACAAACTAATTTAGCGTATCTTCGTGCCGTCTGCAGCTCGGGCGGCGTTGGGTAACAATCACAGCCCTTCCACCTTGAGGGTGGGAGGCGGTGCTCGCAGATCCGGGACACAGTTCCGGGGTCAGTCGGCGGGCGGAGAAGGAGGCAAACAGGTTGCACGCATTGGGCACTCACCTGCTGTTGGAGTTGCGGGATTGCAACCCCAAGACCCTGAGCGATCTACAATTTGTAACTGATGCAATGAAAAATGCCGCTTTGGAGGCAAAGGCGACGATTGTTGAGGTCGTTTTCCATGAATTCAGCCCCTTTGGCATCAGCGGCATGGTTGTCATTGCCGAATCCCACCTTGCCATTCACACCTGGCCGGAGTACGGCTACGCCGCAGTAGACGTCTTCACCTGCGGGGACCTTATCAAGCCTCAGGTAGCCGCCAAGTTCCTTATCGAACAGTTCCAGTCCAAGAACCCCTCCCTCGTAGAGATAAAGCGGGGCGTGCTGGGCCATGAAAAGCTTCCTCACAAGGTAACGCTACAGGAGCCGTTTACGCATGATCGAGCCGAAGAGCTTCAAGTGGTTCATTGAGTATACCAGTCCTGAAGAGGGGCATATTCACAGCATCCGGATGATCCATTACTCCAACCAGACCAAGTATCAGCGGATGGAGATCATGGACAGCGGGAGCTATGGCCGGTGCCTCGTGCTGGACGGGAAGATGCAGTCGTCCATCACCGACGAGTTCATCTATCACGAGGCGCTGGTGCACCCCGCGCTGCTGTGCCACCCGAACCCCAAACGGGTGTTCATCGTGGGCGGCGGCGAGGGCGCCACGCTGCGCGAGGTGCTGCGCCACAAGACCGTCGAGTACTGCATGATGGTGGACATTGACCAGGAAGTGGTTGAAAAATCCCGGGAAATGCTGCCGGAGTGGCATCAGGGCGCCTTTGACGACCCCCGCACGGACCTCCGGTTCATGGATGCGCGCAAGTACCTTGAAGAGACGACGGACACCTACGATGCCATCATCATCGATATCTCCGAGCCTGTCGAGGAAGGGCCGGCCTATCTGCTCTTCACCCGGGAGTTCTACGAGATCGTGAAGGAGCGCCTGAGCCCTGACGGGGTCATCTCCCTGCAGGCCGGCACCACGGCGCTCCACCAGCTCCTGAACTTCACGGCAGTGAACAAGACCCTCTCCACGGTCTTCCCGGTGGTCGCGCCCTATGACGTGCCCATCCCGTCCTTTGCGCTGCCCTGGGGCTTCACGCTGGCCTCGAAGAACCGCGATCCCCGGAAGTTCACGCCAGAGGAGATCGATGACATGATCGCCAAGCGGATCAAGGGCGAGAACCGTTTTTATGACGGAATGACCAGTGTAGGTCTGTTCAGCCTTGCCAAGCACATCCGGAAAGCGCTGGCCGAGCAGGCGAAGGTGATCGAAGATAATGCGCCCCTCTTTTCCTATCATTAAAGCGTCATGAGCCCCCCTCCCCAATTCG
Organism: Nitrospirae bacterium GWC2_57_13; assembly: GCA_001805055.1. GTDB lineage: Bacteria > Nitrospirota > UBA9217 > UBA9217 > UBA9217 > GWC2-57-13. Next base: position 88,504 of record MHDZ01000091.1, on the reverse strand, counting down.
ACGAGGAGCAGCTTCGTACCCCGCTGTTCGACGCGATGGTCAGCCTTGCCGAGAGCCGCAAGGTCTCCTTCCATACGCCGGGCCACAAGAGCGGCAAAGGCATCTCCACCCGGTTCCGCAAGTTCGTGGGGCCGAAGATCTTCACCATCGACCTGACCACCCTGGATGAGGTCGACTCGCTCCAGAACCCCACAGGCGTCATCAAGGAGGCCCAGGAGCTGGCTGCCCGGGCCGCGGGCGCGGACCGGTCCTATTTCCTGGTGAACGGCACCACGGCAGGCAACCATGCCATGGTGGCCTCCACCACGAACCCCGGCGACAGGGTTCTGATCGCCCGGAACTGCCACCGGTCCGTTCTGACCGGCCTGATCGTGAGCGGCGCGCAGCCCGTGTTCTTCCAGCCCGAGTTCCACCGGGACCTCAAGCTCACGCTGAACGTCACCTTCGAAACAGTGAAGCAGGCCATCGACGCCAACCCCGGCGCCCGGGCACTGCTTATCACCAGCCCCAACTACTACGGCC
>MHDZ01000091.1:85520-87966 GCA_001805055.1 Nitrospirae bacterium GWC2_57_13 | reverse complement strand
AAAGATCATCCCCTACGCCCACGAGAAGGGCCTGATCGTCCTGCTCGACGAGGCCCATGGTCCGCACCTCAAGTTTCACCCCAAGCTGCCGAAATGCGCCCTGGAGGCGGGAGCGGACCTCTGCGTCCAGTCCACCCACAAGATCGTGGGCGGCATGACCCAGGCCTCCATGCTGCACGCCCGGGCCGGACGGGTGAACATCGACGACGTGACCAACACCCTGAAGCTGCTCCAGACCACGAGCCCCTCCTACATCCTGATGGCCTCCCTGGACCTGGCGCGCATGCAGATGGCAACGGAGGGCAAGAAGCTCCTGACCCGCGCCTTGAAGCTGGCTGAAGATGCACGGATGGAGATCAACAAGATCCCGGGCATCCTCTGCTTCGGCAAAGAGCAGGCCCAGGCCGCGGGCATGGCCGACATGGACGTGACCAAGCTCACCATCACCGTTTCCGGCCTGGGCCTTTCCGGATACCACGTCTCCCAGATCCTGAACACCCGGTTCGGCATCCAGGTGGAGATGGCAGACCCTTTCCATATCCTGGTCATCGTGTCCATCGGCGACCGCCAGGACGATCTGAACAGGCTCGTGGAGGGGCTGCGCCAGATCGCGGCAGAGACGGGGCTCCAGGGCGCGCTCCTGCCTCTGGACAAGGTCCATCCGCCTCCCCTCTCGAACCGTTTCGTCATGACCCCCCGCGACGCCTTCTATTCCGACACGGAGCTGATCAGCGTCGGCGAGGCCGTAGGCAGGGTCGCCGCCGAGATCGTGACGGTCTATCCTCCCGGCATCCCCCTTGTCGTGCCCGGCGAGGAGATCTCCCTCGGCGCCATCGACTACATCACCAACATGGCCGGGCTCGGCGCCATTGTGGACGGCCTGAACGAGAGCAACAACCTCGTGCGCGTGGTAAAGGGATAAATTTCTTTACCCGCGACCACCGTTCCACCCGCGTGACGATCTCCAGCGGTCCTTCCCTGCTGGAGTTATCCTTGACAAACTCCCCGGGTTTCTTTAGTATTTAATCATCACTCGCAAAAGAGGACAAGATCATGAAGGTCATAAAAGTAGAAAGCGACATATATAAAAAAGCCGAAAAGGCGTCTAAAGCGCAGGGCATCAAAACGAACGATTTCATTGCCAGGGCTCTGAAGCAGGGCCTTGATGCCCTGAATGAAAAAAACATCCTCGATCTTTACCGGGAGAGGAAAATATCGCTCCAGCGGGCCGCGGAGATGCTCTCCGTGGACATCTGGGAGATGTTAGAAAAGGCGAAGAAGGCGGAGATACATGTGGATTACTCCATGGAAGAGCTGGCCGAGGACCTGCGGTAGATGGATGAGCGAATCGTCTGCAACGCCTCGCCGCTTATCTTTCTTGCCAAACTCGACAAACTTTCCCTTCTCGATGTCTATCAGCTGCTTGTCCCCGCACAGGTAGAAGCTGAGATACTCAAAGGCGCCAAACGCAAAAAACAAGATGCAGCAAAGATCACCGATTACCTTCACGCCCGGAACATCAAACCTGAAAAGGTTGTTCTGCTGAGAGACCTGCCCCATTCACTCGGGCAAGGGGAACGCTCTGTCATAAGCCTTGCGCTCAGAGAGCCTGTCAAGCGGGTGCTGATCGACGAAGCCAAGGCAAGAGCCATCGCACGGTTCAAGGGGCTCGCACCCAAAGGCACCCTTGGAGTATTGTGGGACGCTTATAAAGCCGGGACCGTTGGCAGAGAAGACCTTGAATCTTTGACGCTTGATCTTATCCAGAAGGGCTATCGTATCAAAGAAGAAGTCTTGGTCGAATTCCTCCGCGCCATGAAGCTGTGACGGAATTACCATTTTCTTGTCAGACCCGGTCGGCATTCCCGCAGACGTTCACGCCGGAATCATCCTTCCCCGGCAACCGTTTTTCGCATCCGCTACATTCCCCTTCTTGTTTTTTTCTCCCGTTGATGCTATTGTATTTGCACTCAAGCCGAACGGTGCGCCGCCCACCGGCGTTTGGAGGTCCGCTCATTGGCTGATCCAAGCTCGTTCAGGGAAGCACTCAGGGAACTGGTCCGGAAATTCGAGAAGGACAAGAACCACTACCTCCAGAAGGGCTACCCCGAGGCCCAGGTCAGGATAGATTTTCTCAATCCCTTTTTCGACGCCCTTGGTTGGGACATCGAGAACAAGGCCCACAAACCACCCCATGATCGCGACGTGATCGTCGAGCTTTCCCCGGAAACCTCCCTTCGGCCCGATTATAACTTCCGCGTAAACGGCAGCACCAAGTTCTTTGTCGAGGCAAAGGCCCCGTGGGTCCCGCTGGACGACGTGAACCATATCATGCAGGCGAAGACCTATGCGTGGTCGACGAAAGAAGTATCCTTCGTCATCCTCACCGACTTTGAACAGTTCAAGCTCTTCGACGCTTCGCTCAAGCCCAATCCGAAATATCCGC
>MHDZ01000091.1:85111-85407 GCA_001805055.1 Nitrospirae bacterium GWC2_57_13 | reverse complement strand
CGTGACCCGAAGAGCAAACGCCTGAGAATCCCGCCGGACAAGTCCTTCCTCGAAGACCTGACCGGGTGGCGCACCGAGCTTGCCAAGGACATCAACAAGCATAACCACGAGCTTGACGTCCATGTGCTGAATGACGTAGTGCAGAAGCTGCTCGACCGTATCATCTTCATCCGCATCGCCGAAGACCGAAGGATCAGACCAGAGCGGGAACTTTGGGAGATAGTTGCGCAATGGCGGGAAGAGGGCAAGCGCAAGTCCATGATGCCCGCACTCGTTGACCTCTTCCGCGAGGTGAA
>MHDZ01000091.1:58067-85034 GCA_001805055.1 Nitrospirae bacterium GWC2_57_13 | reverse complement strand
TCATCGATAATCTCTACTTCCCCAAGACCCGGTACCGCTTCGACGCCATCGGAGTGGAACTCCTAGGCAGCATTTATGAACGCTATCTCGGCAGCACCATCCGCGTCACGCCCCAGCGCGTGAAGGTTGAGGAAAAGCCGGAGGTAAAGAAGGCAGGCGGCGTTTACTATACGCCGAAGTTCATTGTTGATTATATCGTCAAGAACACCGTGGGCAAACTTATAGAAGGCAAGACGCCGAAGCAGATCGAGAAGATAAAGATACTCGATCCGGCCTGCGGTTCCGGCTCATTCCTTCTCGGCGCATATCAATATCTCATCGATTACCATCTCCGCTACTACCGCGAACACCCCAAAGACGCCCAGACCCTTCATCTGGATATCTATACAAAGGTGAACCCCGATGATTTCGCTTTGCCGCTTCACGAGAAGGCGAAGATACTCAGGAACAACCTTTTCGGCGTGGACATCGACGCCCAGGCCGTTGAAGTAACGATGATGAGTCTTTACCTCAAGGCCCTCGAAGGCGAGCGCGGCATGCTGCCCCGCAAGCAACACCTTCTCCCGGCCCTCGGCAATAATATCAAATGCGGAAACAGTTTGATCGGGTACGACATGTTTGACCCCTCTTTGTCCCCCCTTGGCAAGGGGGGAATTCAAGGGGGGTTGTTTGCCCCGGATGACGACGCCAAGGCGCGCATCAACCCCTTCAACTGGAACTCAAAGACAGCCGGGTTCGGCGACATTATCGAAAGCGGCGGTTTCGACGCCGTCATCGGCAATCCCCCGTATGTGCGCATACAGACGCTTGCGCGTGAGCAGGTTGAGTATTTCAATAAGAGATATCAATCCGCTTCGGGCAATTACGATATCTACGCACTCTTTGTAGAGCAGGCGCTTGAGCTTTTAAAAGCCGATGGAATTCACGGCTTTATTCTACCACACAAGTTTTTCCAAGCATCATACGGTCAGGGGCTGCGTAAGCTGATTGCTGGGAGTAATACACTCAAGGAGATCGTGAACTTTCGAGACAATCAGATTTTCGAGGGCGCAAGCACCTATACCTGCCTGTTGTTTCTTTCAAAGAACAGGGCCGCTTCCTTCAAATATGCGGAAGTAGCAAAACTCACGAAGCCGCAGGATCAGTTGCGGACGATTCTCGATGCCGACCGTCTAACCGACGAGAACATGAAGATCGGCATGGTTTCAAAGAAACAGGCTGCATTGGAAGCGTGGAATTTCACCTTCGAAGAAGCTACCGCGCTGATTCAGAAGGTCAAGGTTAATACCGTACCCCTGGAAGAAGTCACCGACCGGATTTTCCAGGGACTCAAGACGAGCGCCGACAAGGTGTACATTCTGGATGTCATTAAGCGTAAGAAAAATTCTATCGTTATCTTTTCTCCGCAGTTGGAAAAGGAGTTCGAACTTGAATCCGGCCCGCTTAAGCCTCTTATTAAAGGCGGCCAGATGCGACGATATCTTATTGAGGATACAGAGAGGGTCGTACTGTTCCCTTATGAAAACGGCACGTTGATATCTAAGAAATATTTTCAAGAACGTTATCCGGCTTGCTGGGATTACTTGAGCGAGAATAAGAAGTATCTGGAAAACAGAGAAGACAGGAAGATGAAGGGCGAGAACTGGTATGCTTTCGGACGCAACCAAGCACTGGATGTTATCAGTCAGCCTAAGATCATTACGCCCGATCTCGCACCCTCAGCATCCTATTGTTTTGATGACGAGGGAAAATATTATTTCAGCGGCGGAGCTGCGGGCGGCTACGGCATCCTCGCAAAGGACGCCATAAACCCCAAGTACCTTCTGGCATTGCTGAACAGCAAACTGCTGGACTGGTATCATCATCAGTTCAGCACTACGTTCCGGGGCGGCTACTTCTCCTACGAGTCCCGGTTTATAAGGCAGCTTCCCATCCGCGTCATTGACTTCAAGAATCCATCCGAAAAAGCAATCCATGATAAACTCGTCTCCCACGTTGATCGGATGCTTGATCTCCACAAAAAGAAGGCCGCTCTTCCTCCGTCCGCCGAACGCGAAAAGATCGAACGCGAGATCGCGGTGACGGATGAGAAGGTTGATGAGATTGTGTCTGGTTTATATGGAATAACGGATGATGACCGTAATATAATGATGAATAAATAGTTTGACACAGATTGCGCACATTTTTTTCTTGATGCACGAGATATGTATAGCTCCTTGGCATAAAAAACCATGTTAAAGGAGCTAGATGATTTTGCTGATTCAGCTTATGGTCTGGTTTATTCGGATTTAGGCGTTATAGTTAAACTTGCAGCGAAACTTGATAGGGTATTGAGTGATACTGTGAAGCTCCGGTATAAAGCATGAGGGCGATATGATGAGCACGGTGAAAAGGAAAGTTTGTGCATTAATAATATTAGCTGTATTAACAACCAGTGCATCGACCGTTTATGCGAAGGCCGTGACATTCACCAAAGAGTACACTTTTCAGGCAAGCGAGGCCGACAGCAAACTTTCGTGCCGCACAATAGCTCTTGAACAAGTGAAGCGGCTACTCCTTGAAGAACTCGGAACATATTTAGAAAGCGAAACAGAAATTAATACCTTTCAACTTACGAAAGACCAAATTACTACTCTTACAGCCGGCATTGTTAGCACCGAAGTGAAAGAAGAGCGATGGGACGGAAAGACCTATTGGCTTAGAGCGCAGATCATCGCTGATCCCGCAGAGGTGGCTAAATCGCTTGATAGCCTTCGGAAGGACCGCGCGAAGTTTCGTGAACTGGAAGAGTCGAGAAAAAGAGCAGACGATGCCTCAAGAGAAATTGTAAAGCTTCGAAACGAAATCGCTCTATTGCAAGGCCGGCAAGGAGCTGATCAGATAAAGAAATACAATGATGCTGTAAAGGTGCTGAGCGTATCGGACTGGTTTACCAAAGGTTACGTTTTGCATCAGAGTGCGCAATATAGTGATTCAATAGATGCGTATAGTAAAGCCATTGAACTCGATCCAAAGTATACCGACGCCTACATCAATCGGGGGGTCGCTCATATATACATGAACAATTATCAGCAGGCAATGCGTGACTTTGATAGGGCCATTGAGCTAAATCCAAAGGATGGTGACGTTTACAACAATCGGGGGCTCACTTATGCGAACTTGAACAATTACCAGCAGGCAATGCGTGACTATGGTAAGGCCATTGTATTAAATCCAAAAGATGCCCACGCCTACAACAATCGGGGGGCCGTTTATATGAACATGCATAATTACCAGCAGGCCATCCGTGATTTTGATAAGTCCGTTGAGCTAAATCCAAAATATGCCCTTGCCTTCAGAAATCGGGGGCTAGCCTATGCGAAATTAGGCAAATACCAGCAGGCAATTCATGACTTCGATACGGCCATTGACCTAAACCCAAAAGATGCCGACTCCTACGGCGGTCGGGGGGCTGCATTATTCTTATCTGGAAATAAACAAGGCTGTGTTGATTTTAAGAAAGCGTGTGAGTTGGGAAATTGCAACGGATATACTCGAGCAAAACAAGAGGGGATCTGTAACTGATTTTGAATATATGTTTAGCATTCTTATAGTTCCCGCATGTAATTTGCTCGCTCATCCGTCCCATTGGGGCGCGCTAATATGAGTATGAGGAAGATAAAATGGAAACCTTACGGGAATTCGTTGGCAGGTTCAGCACATCTGTAGGGTGCTATTATCACGGATGCCGATCGGGGATTTATAGTCTAAAGAAAGTTAATAGTGAAGAGAGGGGTAAGCAGCAAGTTTTTGCTTGGGTTCAGGAACGTAAGAGCACAAACCTTTTTAGAATCGATACGTATGAGCATCTTGCTGTCGAAGCTGGGGTGATCGCTTGTGCCGACGGAAAGATAGACAACATGAATTGGGACAAAGCCGGGGTCTTTTATAATGTTGGGGCGGGCAGTGCAGGAGAAGATTTTAGGAAGGCTGTAAGGGCGCTCAGGAAAATTCATCACTTCAGATAATATGCAAATGTTCTGCTCGGGGAAACTTTGGGGACGTAGTGGTCGAGCATGACTTGTTTTGTTCGTTAGGCCGGGACGAATGGCATTAAACCCACTGCAATGTAAGGAGGCGTTCGGATGAAGCAGATTACTGCTGAAGAAGTGGAAAAGCGCTTACGGGCTTGGGGGATGTAGCCATGCCTTCATCGGAGCTGAAACGTGCGGCGCTGAGAAAGAAGTATCCCGCTCTGGACGACCAGGCGATCACGACCTTGATGCGGGAGAAAACTCTTGGGGCCAGGTCTATATTGTTGCACTTTGCACATGCGGGACGCGTAGATCGTGGCTTTTTCCCTTTGCATAGTGAAGCGTGAAAAAGGAGCACTTATGAACGAAGAAAATCCGGCTACCGCCATTACTCCCTTTGAACGCATCCGACGGACGAATCCGACAGGCAGCGAATTCTGGTCGAGCCGGGATTTCGCCCAGGTACTTGGATATACGGATTACCGGAACTTCGAGGCGGTTATCGAAAAAGCGCGCACCGCGTGTTTTAACAGCGGCCAGCGCGTCGAGGATCATTTCGTTGAAATCACCGAAATGATCGAGATCGGCAAAGGCGGCCAGCGGGCGGTGCGAACGGTGATGATGTCGCGCTATGCCTGCTATCTGGTCATCCAGAACGCCGACCCTGCCAAGGAAATCGTGGCGGTAGGCCAGACCTACTTCGCCGTCCAGACGAGGCGGCAAGAAGTGAGCGACGAGGAAGTGGAAGCCGAACGCCGTTTGCTTTTGCGCAACGAAATGAAAAAGCACAACACGCAACTGGCTGATGCGGCCCGCAGCGCGGGAGTAATTGAACCGCGTGATTACGCTATTTTCCAGAACCACGGATATGCCGGACTTTACGGCGGCTTGATGGCGGGGGACATTCACGCACGCAAAGGGCTGAAGAAGGGGCAGCAGATTCTTGACCACATGGGCAGCACCGAGCTGGCGGCAAATCTGTTTCGCGCTACACAGACTGAGGAAAAAATGCGGCGTGACAAAATCGTCGGCAAAGATAAGGCGAACAAAACGCACCATGAAGTAGGAGCCAAAGTCCGCCGGACCATTCAAGAGTTGGGCGGCACAATGCCAGAAAACCTGCCGTCGGCGGACAGTATCAAAAAGCTTGAGACCAATAAGAAAAAAGCTTTGCGCGGCAGTAAAAAGAAACGCAACCAGGAGTGAGCCGTTGATGCTACGTTACATGGCGAGATGCGAGGCTAAAAGCCAGCGGGTTGGTACACATCCAGCGAATTTGAAGTATCTACGGAGGATAAGAATATGCCGCTGTTTCAAATTAACGGCGCTGAATTATCGCTGACGAGACCGGCGAATTTCAATCAGGAAAAAGAAATCCAGGCTCTCATCGAGAAAAACCTCGAAACGGTGTTTAACTGCAGGTTCATTGCCTCTGAATTCCCGACAGGGTCCGAACATGCCGGAAGGATCGACACGCTGGCATTGTCGGAAGACAATAACCCTGTTATCATCGAATATAAGAAAGTAGAATCCTCCGAACTGATAAACCAGAGTCTCTATTACCTCTCCTGGATCAAGGACCATCGCGGTGATTTTCAGGTTGCGGCGAATAAGAAGCTTGGTGAGAACGCCGAGATTGACTGGAGTGACATACGGGTGATTTGCATCGCTCCGGGCTATAAGAAGTTCGACCTTCATGCCGTCCAGATGATGGGCGCGAATATCGAGCTATGGCAGTACCGTCTGTTTGAAAACGGGTTGTTCTACCTTGATGAGGTTTTCCGCAGGAGCACGGCGTTGACAGGTGACGTCTCCGCTATCGCCGACGGCAAGAATCCGGTCATGGTGGCGGCGGGGAAAAAGGCGGCCATGACGAGAGCGTCCGGCTCGTATACGTTCGACGCCCATATCAATGGGGCGGACGGCAGCGTAAAAGATATAGTCCTCGATCTTCGCGACTATATTATGAGTCTGGACGAGGCCGTGGAGGAGTCGCCTAAAAAGTTCTACGTAGCTTATAAGGTTTCCCAGAATTTCGTGTGCATGGAAGTAAAGAAGAATAAGGTCATTTTGTATCTGAAGTTGGACGCTTCAGAAATAAAAAACATGCCGACAAACGCACGGGATGTCCGGGATATCGGGCACTACGGGACCGGTGATTTTGAATTGTCCATTAGAACGCAGCAAGAAGCCGAAGCCGCGCGTGAATATATCAAGATGTCATTTGAGCGCGTGGGTGGGTAGGTAAGGAGGATGAAATCGGATATGTTAGGGACTGCGAGCGAACGTCCACAGAGAGAGTGGGTTTGCTAAACGGGTTTAAGAAGAAATAATAGGACATTAACTATGAACGAACAACCAAAATTCAAAGGAGAGCATTTGCGGCCTTTGGAAAATATATTTGACCCTGATCCGGGAAATGTTCTGCCCGTAACCCCACTTTGGGAAAAAGTAGGCTTTAAACCTGCCAGCATCGAAAAGCATCATAAGAAAATTGCTCAATATCGGTTGAACAAGAACGTTCCCGAAGACATTGTTGGGCAGTTTGAGACTGCAAAGAATTTGTATCTCTATGCATGGTTCATCTACAGGTTTTATCCAGTCTCAGAGTTTCTTGCTCTCGCCTGTCTTGAATTGGCGCTTCGCGAACGTTATGAGAAAGAAATTCTAAAAAGCAGCTTGGGCAAAGGGGGGCGGCCGTCTTTGACGAGTTTGATGCGACATGCCATTGCTCAAGGTCATATCAGAAACGAGGGTTTTAAAAAGTGGCATGATATAGTATGGCGAAGCGCAAGACATCGATACAACAATGAAAAACTTGAAGAGCTGCGACGAAAAGAGTTAAAATCCGTTGAGCTTAACTATCCGGAAGTTGAAATAGGTGATATAGATAAAAGCTTAGATTACGTCAATGTATTATTTGAGACCTTGCCCCGGCTTAGAAATCAGTATGCTCACGGAACGGCGATGTTTCATAAGCAAGTGTTGGGAACATTTGAAATTGTGGCGGAAATAATTAATCAAGCGTATCCTGAAGACACGAAAACGTCTTAGTGCTTCATGCATGATGGCATGCTATGCGCAAAGGAAAAAATAGGGACCCCGCTTCAGGTTCGCGCGACAGTGTGCAGTAACATGCGGCAGGCAACGTAATGCCAGGGGCGGAAAGGAGCAGTGCCGAATAATGACTGATGGACATGGGGGTGCCGGATTTTTTCAGAAAGCCGGGGACAAATTTGTTTTTCGGCTTGTCATTTATGCATTCCTCGTTCTTCTCGTCGGGTTTATAGCATTCATCGCCGACGTACTACTGGATCGCTATGACTTCACACTTTTCAAGCAAGCCGCAGCCGACGGCTTTGTAAGCGGGTTCGCGGTCTTTGTCGGACTGTGCCTCTTTGAGCTGTATTTGTACAAGAGCCGCGGACGAGCGCGCCAGCTCGAAACGGATGCGCGCACGGCCGATACTATGCTGCTCGCGGTCGCTCAGGCCATTCCCGACCTGGTGTTTATCAAGGATGCCGAGGGAAGGCATCTCATGGTAAATAAGGCGGTCGAGGAGTTTACGGGTCAGGCCGCGCAACACCTTTATGGCAAGACCATGGCGGATTTATTGCCGTCTGACCTTGCCGCAGCCTGCACGCTGTCGGACAGTGAGCCGATCACAACGGGAAAACCCTGCCGGGTCGAAGAGCGCTTCACAACTGCCGCCGGTCTTAGAATTCTTGATACGATAAAAACTCCCCTCCGCAATGATCAGGGCGATATTATCGGTATCGTAGGCATAAGCCGCGATATTACGGAAAAGATCAATGCGGAAGAGGAGCGGCGTCTGCTGCAGGCGCAACTGCTCCAGTCGCAAAAAATGGAAGCGTTGGGTCATCTTGCCGGGGGGATCGCACACGATTTCAGCAATGTGTTAACCGTCATAATGGGCTTTACCGATGTCTTGAAAAAGAAGCTCACCAATGACGAAATTCTGATGCAGCAGGCGGACCAGATACTCGAGGCGTCCCTGCGGGCGCGAACGCTGATCAAAGGCCTTTTTGCCTTCAGCAGCAGGCAGAAGATCGACAGGAAACCTCTCAATTTAAACGACATCATCAACGGGGGCAGGAAGCTGCTTCTGCAAATGATCAATGAGCGCATAGCCATCAAGATGAATTGCTGCGATGCTCCGCTGACCGTCATGGGGGACCAGCTTCAACTGGAGCGCGTTATTATGAATCTTGCGGCCAATGCGCAGGATGCGATGCCGGACGGCGGCGATCTGGTCTTCAACACGGCTTCTTTTGCAATGGGGGACGACTTCATCAACACGCACGGTTACGGAGTTCCCGGCAGCTATGCTCTGCTCACGGTATCCGATAGGGGAATCGGCGTCCCTGAAGAAAACAAAACGAAAATATTCGAGCCGTTTTTTACCACAAAAGAGGCGGAGAAAGGGACCGGCCTGGGCCTCGCGATCGTCTACGGGATCATCAAGCAACATAACGGTTTCATCAATGTCTCGAGCCCTCCGGGTCAGGGAACAACATTCAGTGTTTTTCTGCCGCTCGCCAAGAGTGTGTAGTCCGGCTCTACCGAAGCGATCGTGTTGAAGACTTCAGAGTCGAAGCGAGAATTCATGGCGCGGCCATTGGCCGCAATTGACCCGGTATATTCCGCAGCCAATGTCTGGTATAATCACCTATGTCTTTCTTTCGTTTTCGCGTGCGTTTCATTCGAGGCGTCTGTCTCTTTCTTCGGGTTCTGCTGAGCTACCGGCTGGCGGCCCTGGGAAAATTTCTCCGATCCCCGGCGCGGCAGCGGGAGCGGCTCCGGCAGCTCCATGCCCGCAATGCGCGTCTGCTGCGCGAGCGCATGATCGATCTGCGCGGCATGTTCATCAAGATCGGCCAGTTCCTGTCGTCCCGCGTTGATCTCCTGCCTGAAGAATACACCACCGAGCTGTCGAAGCTCCAGGACCAGGTCCCGCCCGCCGAGATCGCGAGCATCCTTCAGCGCGTGAACGAGGAGCTGGGCCCGCCTGCCGAGGTCTTCTCCTCCTTTGACGAGACACCGATCGCCTCGGCCTCTCTGGGCCAGGTGCACCGGGCCTATCTCCGGGACGGTGAATGCGTTGCCGTGAAGGTCCAGTATCCGGGCATAGAAGAGGTGATCGCCGCCGACGTGCGGACGCTCAATCTTGTTGTCAAGATCGTGAAGATCATCTACCGGCACATCAACCTCGACGTCATCTATTCGGAGTTTTCTCGCATCATCCGGGAAGAGCTCGACTATCTCCAGGAGGGAAAAAACGCGGAGACCTTTGCGCGTAACTTCGCCGCCAATCCTGCGATACGGGTCCCGAAAGTGCTGTGGCCCTATACGACCGCGCGGGTGCTTACCCTAGAGTTCCTCGAAGGCATAAAGATCACCGACATCGATGCCATCGACGATCAGGGGATCGACCGGAAAGAAGTGGTCCGCATCCTGGCAGAGGCCTACTCTCAGATGTTCTTTTTTGACGGCTTCTTTCACGGAGATCCGCACCCGGGCAACATCTTCGTGCGGCCCGGGCCCGAGATCGTGCTGGTGGATTTCGGCATGGTGGACCGGATCACGGCGCCGCTCCGGCAGGGTCTGCGGCGGACCTTTTCGGCCGTGGTGGACCGCGACAGCCTGGGGCTGGTGCGCGCTCTCGTGGACATGGGCTTCATTCCGCTCACCAGGGACATCCGGCCGGCGGTCCAGCTCGTCGAGCGGCTGCTCCAGAAATACCGCGACCTCTCGCCACGCGAGATCAAGGCCATGGACATCGAAGAGATCGGCAATGACATCATGGCATCCCTCCAGATCGGGCCCGCGATCCAGATCCCCAACGAGTTCATCCTCTTCGGCCGCTCCGTGGGAATGCTGAACGGCCTGAGCTCCCGCCTCGACCCGGATACGAATATCATCGAAGTGGCGGCGCCCTTTGCGCGCAGGTTCATAGGGGGAGAAGCCGAGGGGCTTGCGGGCATTGCAGTCCAGGCGCGGTCCGCGGGCAGGTCGATCATCCGGCTGCCGAAGCTCCTGAGCGAGTTTCTGGTCACTACAGGCCGCGGCGAGACGAGGGTCGAGATCACTTCGAAGGACGTGGCCGATGAGCTCAGGAAGATCTCCCGGGTGGGCAAGGGACTCATCCTGGCCCTGCTCGGCGCGGGCTGCGGCCTGGCAGCGGTGCTGCTGCGCATTAACGGGTTTCCTGAAGAGAGCCTCTGGGCCGGCGTCGCCTCCGGCGTCCTCCTGCTGTGGCTGGCGCTCCTGCTGAGAAGAACGTAGCAGGCTGCTTTTCCGGAGGCATTGCGCCGGCTGTGCTATAATCAGAGAATTCGCGCCGGACCGCCGGCGACAAAGCAGTATAGCGAGGAGGGATGAATGAGGCGGACCATCACTGTGCTGTGCGTGCTTCTTGCGGCGATCTGTCTTCCGGCCTCGGTCAGGGCGGAACAGGGGGTCACGGACAAGGAAATAGTGATCGGCATGTCCACGGTGCTGACCGGGCCGGCCTCATTCCTCGGGACGAACTTCAGGCTTGGGGCCGAGGCCCATATCAGGAAGGTGAACGATGCCGGCGGGGTGCATGGAAGAAAGCTGAGGCTCGTGGTCTACGACGACGGGTACGAACCGCAGAACACCGCGGCCAACGTGGAAAAACTCTTGAAGAGCGACAAGGTTTTCTGCCTTCTGGGCAACGTGGGCACGCCGACCACCGTGGCCATTAAAGATACTCTTGAGAAGGAGAAAGTCCCCCTCTTTTTTCCCTTCACGGGCGCCGAGGTGCTGCGCAGCCCCGTGTCGCGATACCTCTTTCACTACCGGGCCAGCTACAATCAGGAAACAGAGGCCTTTATCCAGGGTATGGTTGACGAGCTGGGCCTCAAGCGCATTGCCGTGTTCTATCAGGATGACGCCTACGGACAGGCGGTCCTGGCGGGCACACTGCAGGCCCTGAAGACCAGAAGTCTCAAGCCTGTTGCTTTGGGGACGTATACGCGCAACCTTGAGGACATTCAGGAGGCTCTTGATGCCATCATGAAGGAGCGCCCCGATGCAGTGGTGATGGCAGGCACGTACAGTGCCGTGGCAAAGTTCATTATTGCCTGGAAGCGGCAGTCGATCATCGAGGGCAAGAACGACAGGGACCCGGTCTTTATGAACGTGTCTTTTGTGGGTCCCGAAAGCCTGTCCGACCTGCTCGGCAAGTACGGCGACAATGTCGTGGTCACCCAGGTTGTCCCGTCCTATTACACGTACTTCGGCGGCGTCAATTATCCGGCCGTGAGCGAGTATCTGCTGGCGGTCAACAAGTATTCATCCGCTGCCAAGCCGACCTTCGGCAGCCTGGAGGGTTACCTTGCGACGAAAGTGCTCGTCGAGGTCCTGAAGGGAGCCGGTACAGAGCTGACGCGGGAGTCGGCACTAGCAGCTGCTGAGCGCATCAAGAACCTTGATATCAGTGCAGGCAACAGCATCAGTTTCTCCCCCGAGAACCACCAGGGGTCTCAGACCGTATATCCCACGGTCCTGAAGAACGGCCGTTATTATCTTATAAAGGACTGGAAGGCGGTAAAACAATAATTACTACTTTTGGGCACACGAACCCTGTCGGCTGTGCTATAATAGCACCGATGTCCTGCTGTTCCGCAGGAGCCGCCGTAGCTATTAACTCTTGACGGGCCCGGTCCCTGGGGAGTAACATTACGGCGTTTATGGCCTGCTGCCGACGACCATGGCAGCGTTCACATGAGGTCTAATCGGTCCTCCAGCAGAGGGCAGGAATCCATTTTTATTCATAAGTTCAAGGAGTTATCATTCGATGTTTGTTCTTTCTCTGGTAGTCGGCATTCTTCTCGTCCCCTCTGCGGCCATGGCCTGGGGTCCGCTCACCCACATGTATCTCGGCAATGAGCTCTTCGCCTATGCGCCGCTTATCCCCGCCGGCATTCTGGGCATTCTGAAGCAATACCGTCAGGACTTTCTGTACGGCAACCTCATGGCCGATACCATTCTCGGGAAAAAATATCTTCCCGATGAAAAGAGCTCCCACTGCTGGGACGTGGGGCTGAAGCTCCTGCGCCAGGCCAAGGCCGGTCCGGAGAAGGCCTTTGTCTATGGCTACCTGGGGCATCTTGCCGCAGACACGGTAGCCCATGAAACGCTCACTGAAGACCTGCGCAACGTGGGGCATACGCTGATCGAATTGAAGGCCGACAGCATGATCAACAAGACCTACTGGCTCCAGACCAGGACCTTCAGCAAAGCTGTTCAGCGGCGGAACGATCTTTTTCTCGAAAGCTCGCTCGACAGCTATATCTTTTCATGTAAGACGAACCGGCGGATCTATAAGGGCATGGTCTTCCTGACCCTGCTGAACAAGAAGCGCAGCCGGGGTCTTGACCGTGAGCTCATTAACAAACTCCACTTTGAATCCATTTCCCGCACCATCGACCTGCTCCAGAACGGCACGGATTCGACGGTCCTGAACAGGAATCCGCTGTAGGCGTTGTTTTGAACATCAAGGTATAGAGAATCCAAAAGGCCGGGAAGGTATCCCGGCCTTTTTTGTGCCTGAATGAAGCAGGGCCCGGACGGGGGTGGAGCGTCAACTATCTTCATGAGGGCCCTGGTCCTCTGAAGGGGGGGACAGGCGGCAAGGGCCCTGTCGTATCCTTGACAAAAGCGCTGAACATACCCTATAGTTTTAAAGGAATTGCGGTTAACCTGAAAAAAGCATTTAGCCGCGAATTCACCCCGTTAGAAATAAGAATCTTCTAACGGGGTGAACGCGAATTTTCATAAATGTTAACCAAATGCACGAGTCACCTAACCCGCATAAAGCGGAATTGTAAGTTGTAAATTGCAAATTGGAAAGCGCAAATTTGCGGAAAACGGCGGTTCAAAAACAGCCGTTTCATCCTTTATTTACAGTCCCTTTATGATCTTATTGAAAGTATTCAACCCATTTTGTGAAGCTTTTGATTCCTTAGTTACTACGTGAATCATCAGAAAGATAAGATGCCTTTGTTTTTTCAGTCTTTAACCGCGTTCATCCGTGGTTCAATTGCCGTTTTTAGGGTCGATGATCACTCGATAGCGCCCTGGGAGGGAACATGAATAATGCCGGAACATTCTATTCAGCGTTCATGAGATCCGCCGGTCTGTTCCTGGCCTGTCTGCCCTTTATTGCCTGCAGCAATCTCTTTGAGGGCAAGCCGCACGCGGAAAAGGGGGTGGTGCAGTTTCATGAACAGTTCAACAGCAGGAAATTTTCAGACATCTACGGCAACGCCCACGACGATTTCAAGAACTCGATCTCCAAGGTCAAATTCCTGGAATTCGCTTCCGCGGTCCATCGAAAGCTGGGTACGGTGGTCAAAACGGAGAATGCGGGCTGGCGGGTGAACAGCCATAATCTGACGGCCTATGTAGTGCTTCAGCAGTCAACTAAATTCAAGGACGGCACAGGGGATGAGGTCTTTACCTTTATCATCAAGGACAATAAGGCCTTGCTGGCAGGGTATAACATCAATTCAAACGAACTGATCATCAGATAGAAGGGTCAGGCCGAACGTTTTCGCTCGCCCGACTCCCGCGGTTCATAAACGCAGTTCCGCAGGCATACATGTTTTTCGGGTATCACGGGTGGAATACATGCTGTACTCAGACATGGACGAGATCTACCGCACCATGGACCAGGAGAAGATCCCCTGGAACATAGAGGAGCCTCCCCAGGTCCTGGTCGAGCTGGTCGAGAGCGGGCGCGTGGCTCCCTGCCGGGCCCTTGATCTCGGGTGCGGCGCGGGCAACTATGCAGTGTATCTTGCCGGCAGGGGCTTCGACGTCATGGGCGTGGACATTTCTCCCACGGCCATCGGCATGGCTGCAGAGAACGCGCGGAAGCGCGGCGCGGCCTGCAGTTTTTTTGCGGCCGATGTGCTGGGCGATCTGCATGAGGTGGACGGAATCTTTGATCTCGCTTATGACTGGGAGCTGCTGCATCACCTCTACCCGGAGCAGCGCGAGAAGTATGTGGTGAACGTGCGGGATAAACTGAAGCCGGGAGGCAGCTACCTGTCGCTCTGTTTCAGCGAACAGGACCCCCAGTTCGGCGGCCAGGGAAAGTACCGGAAAACACCGCTGGGCACGACCCTGTATTTTTCGTCCGAAGAGGAGCTGCGGAAGCTTTTCGAGAGGCATTTCGAGATCCAGGAGCTTCGGACCATCAAGGTCCGGGGGAAGTACGCCCCCCATCTTGCCGTCTGCGCGTTCATGACAAGGCGATAAGCAACTATCATACTAATAAAGCGAGGCCCCCGCGATTGTTCCCGCCGGGGCATTTGCTGTTGATCTCTATGGTCGATACAGTGTTCCTCTGCGCACAGTACTCTCACCGCACGAGCTGCTCAGGCCGTCTTCCCAGGACCGGGATGTGCGGACTGGTCCGCTCCAGCAGGTAGCCCACGCCGAAGAGCGCAAGGCCGATGAAGGTGTAATAGCACGGCGCCATCAGCAGCGCCGCCCCCAGTATCACAAGCAATGCTCGTTTCATGATTCGTTCCTCCTTCCAGGAGTGGAATGCCATAACGTTCTCTCGCAGAGACGCACGAGGCAAAGGGACGGTCCCCTTTGGTTCCAGGGGGACTGTCCCTGTCGCAGAGGCCGCAAAGAAAAGCGGACCCCCGATTACGTCAGCCGCGCCTTCAGGTACTCCCGGTTCAGCTTCGCGATGAACTGGACCCGGATGCCTTTGGGACAGGCGGCCTGGCACTCGTAGTGGTTGCCGCAGTGGCCGAAGCCCTCGTTCATCATCGCTTCGGTCATGACGCAGACACGGCGGGCCGCCTCGGGCCGCCCCTGGGGGAGCGACGCGAGGTGCGACACCTTCGCGGCCGTGAAGAGCATGGCCGATCCGTTGGGGCAGGCGGCCACGCAGGCGCCGCAGCCGATGCACTCGGCAGCGTCCATGGCACGGTCAGCGTCGTGCTTCGGCACCAGGAGCGCGTTCCCGTCAGGAACGCCGCCGGTATGGACCGAGACGTATCCGCCTGACTGGATGATCCGGTCCAGGGCGCCGCGGTCCACGACCAGGTCCCGGATGACTGGAAAGGCGCGGGAGCGGAAGGGCTCGATGTAGATCGAGTCGCCATCCTTGAAATGGCGCATATGGAGCTGGCAGACCGTGGTCCTCTCCTGCGGCCCGTGGGGAATGCCGTTGATCACCTGGGAGCAGGCGCCGCAGATGCCTTCGCGGCAGTCGTGGTCAAAGGCGATGGGCTCCCTGCCCCTGCGGATGAGGCCGTCGTTCACCTTGTCGAGCATCTCGAGGAAGGACATGTCGGGGCTGATGTCCGCTGCTTCCAGTTCTTCGAGCCCACCTGGATCATCAGGACCCTTTTGGCGCCATACGTAGAGGGTAAGGTTCATCGCAGCCTCACAGGAGGGAGGTAAGAGGATTAGAAGGTAAGAAGGTAAGAAATAACTGCATACGCTTTTTTCTCATACTCTCTTACCTTCTTTCCCTCGTACCTTCGTGGTTTACTTGTAACTGCGTACCGATGGTTCAATATGCTCGAACTTCAGCGGCTCCTTATGCAGGACCGGATCTTTATCTGCTCCCGCATACTCCCAAGCGGCAACGTAGCTGAAATCATTGTCGTTGCGTAAAGCTTCGCCGTCCCTTGTCTGGTATTCGACGCGGAAATGGCCGCCGCAGGATTCTTTCCGGTGCAGGGCGTCGCGGGCCATCAGTTCGCTGAACTCCAGGAAGTCGGCAACGCGCCCGGCCTTTTCAAGTTCGTGGTTCAGGGCGGCTCCGCTGCCGGTGACGATCACGTCCTTTTGGAACTCTTCCCGCAGTGCCCTGATCAGCGACAGGGCTTCCGTAAGCCCTGGTTCGCTGCGCGACATGCCCACGCGGTCCCACATGACGCGGCCGAGCTCGCGGTGGAACTCGTTCACGGTCCTTTTGCCCGTAGTGGACAGGATGCGGTGGATCGATGCCTCCACGTCCTCCAAGGACCTGGCGAATTCAGGATGCGAGCCCGTCACCGCGCCCGGCTCTTCGAGGCGGGCAAGGTAGTCGGCTATGGTATAGGGGATGATGAAGTATCCGTCGGCCAGGCCCTGCATCAGAGCGCTGGCTCCGAGGCGATTGGCGCCGTGGTCCGAGAAGTTCGCTTCTCCCAACACGAAGAGGCCGGGCACGGTGCTCTGGAGGTCATAGTCCACCCAGAGGCCGCCCATGGTGTAGTGCGGGGCAGGGTAGATGCGCATGGGCCGCTCGTAGGCGTTCTCGGCGGTGATGCGCTCGTATATCTCAAAGAGGTTCCCGTAGCGCTCCCGGATCGTGTCCTCGCCAAGCCGTCCGATGGAATCGTTAAAGTCAAGGTACACGCCGCAGCCGCCGGGCCCTACACCGCGCCCTTCGTCGCAGACCTCTTTGGCCGCACGCGACGTGATGTCCCGGGGCGCCAGGTTGCCGTAGGAGGGATATTTCCGCTCCAGAAAATAGTCGCGCTCCTTCTCGGGGATGTCGTTGGGCGGCCGCGGATCGCCCTTGGTCCCGGGAACCCAGACCCTTCCGTCGTTCCGGAGCGACTCGGACATGAGCGTGAGCTTTGACTGGTGCTCGCCCGTGACGGGGATGCAGGTGGGATGGATCTGGGTGTAGCAGGGATTGGCGAAGAGCGCGCCTTTCTTGTAGGCCCGGTACGCAGCGGTCACGTTGCAGCCCATGGCGTTCGTGGAGAGGTAGAAGACATTCGCATAGCCGCCGGTGCAGAGGCAGACAGCGTCAGCGGCCCAGGACTCGATCCTGCCCGTGACGAGGTCCCGCGTGGTGATGCCCCGGTTCTTGCCGTCCACGACCACGAGGTCCAGCATTTCGGTGCGCGGGTGCATGGTCACGGTGCCGGACCTCACCTGGCGCAACAGAGCGCCGTAGGCGCCGAGCAGGAGCTGCTGGCCTGTCTGGCCCCGGGCAAAGAAGGTGCGCGACACCTGGGCGCCGCCAAAGGAGCGGTTGTCGAGATAGCCCGCGTAGTCGCGGGCAAAGGGAACACCCTGGGCCACGCACTGGTCGATGATGTTCGCGCTCACCTGGGCGAGGCGATACACGTTCGCTTCGCGGGAACGGAAATCGCCGCCCTTGATCGTGTCGAGGAACAGTCGCTGCACGCTGTCGCCGTCGTTGGGATAGTTCTTGGCGGCGTTGATGCCGCCCTGGGCCGCGATGCTGTGGCCGCGGCGCGGCGAGTCCTGGAAGCAGAAGGCGTCCACGCGAAAGCCCAGTTCGCCGAGCGACGCGGCGGCAGAGGCGCCGGCCAGGCCCGTGCCCACCACCAGGACGCGGTACTTGCGCCGGTTGGCCGGGGCCACGAGCTTCATTTCCGCTTTCCTGCGGTCCCATTTCTCGTGAAGGGGGCCGGAGGGGATTTTGCTTTCAAGAAGCATAGAAATTCCTTTTACCACGAAGTCAGGTCGGCACTAAGAAATGCATTGTTGTTAAGGAAAACCATCTGACACCACCCCTCACCTTAATCCTCTCCCCTGCTGGGACAGGGACAGTCCCCCTGGAACCAAAGGGGACTGTCCCTTTTGTATCACTTCACTATTCCCACAACGATCACGACCGGTATCGCGATATACCACAGGAACAGGACAGCTGCAGCGATCCTGCCCGTTCCTTCGACCAGAGGAAGGGAGCGGTCATTGTTCAGGCCCCAGGTCTGGACCGAGCTCTGGATGCCGTGCAGGAGGTGAAGACCCAGGGCGATCATGGAGAGAAGATAGAGGGACGCGATGCCGGCCTGCTGGAAGCTCTTCACCACCATCTGGAACACATCGGGCCTGCCCAGCGTGTCTGCGTTCCGCGCCGCTGCGATGGACGGGTTCGTTATCTGGACAGTGAAATGCAGCAGATGATAGATGAGGAACGCGCCGATGAGCGTGCCCGTCCAGATCATGTTCCGTCCCGCGAAGGTGGCGCGGAGGTGCTTCGAGACCGCGTAGCCCTGCGGCCTCGCGTTCCGGTCCTCGAGGGTCAGGACGATGCCGAGGTAGATGTGGAGCGCAGCCACGGCGAACATAAAGGCACGAAAGGCCCAGAGCAGGAGGGGCAGGGCCTTCAGACCTGCAGCATAGGTATTCAGCTTGCTGAAGAAGATGGTGGAGTTCCCCGCCGCGTGCGCGATGACGAACAGAACCAGCATCTGGCCCGTGAAGGCCATGAGCAGTTTTCTGCCGACGGATGAGGTGGGGAGCATGGGGGACTCCTTATACAATACCGCCATTATACAGAAGAGCAGGCGGGAGCACAAGGGGGCGGCGGAAATTACATTGAAAGAGCGTTGCAAATATGCTAAAGTTTTTTCAAAAGTATCGTATAAATGCCGACATTTTTACGCCGTGAACGCAGGGTAGGGGAGCGGGCTGAGGGGAGGAAGAAGATGACCATAACAACGAACATATCAAAGGCCCTCATGGACATAAGCGGAGAGCCGCGCCCGGAAATCGCAATTTTTGAACTTCTGAAAGATGCAGTGGAACATCGAATTGAAAAGATAGAGGCGGATCCAGGGAGTGGACATCCTCCTTCTCGATGAGCCGGTCGCAAAAATCAAGGCCGTTATCAGCGAATACGCGCATATCTCCATTTTCTACAACGCAGACACCGCCGGATTTGAGGTCATTGGCGAAGCATGTTTTGACTTTGCGAGGTTATGATTAGCAGGTCGTTGAAAAAACCTTCGATAGCAAAGTAATTTGTCACGATTGTGGAAACGCGTAGCGGTAGTAACGTCAGGTTACGATTGTTCCCCCGATCCAAATTAGATAAAAGAGTTGATAGCTGGCTGGCAAAAGATATAGGTGTTAGATATGAAACGACTTCTTGTCATTTTCTGTTTGAGCCTGTTCTGCCTGCTCGGTATTGTTGCTGTCCGATATGCATACGTTAAGGCGAAATATCCTGTAATTTTAAAAAACATCGAGTCAAGGCGCGCGGAACTTTTGAGGTCCTATAAACAAGCCAAGTCGGAAAAAGAGAAAGAAAAGGTCGTTGATCAAGCAAGAGGCTTCCTCAACGAGGTGCTTCCGGGAAAAGTTTTGCCTGCCTGGTATGGGACGCCATGGTCGTTTAACGGCAATGCGGGGCATCCGTTCGAGGGGCGAGTTGCCTGCGGTTCCTTCGTTGAAAATGTCTTAAGGCATGCGGGGTTTGAAATCGACAGCCGGATGTCCGAGCAGCCGTCGGAGTACATAATAAAGAATGTATGCGAAGAGCGTGACATCGCGAGGTTCTCTCGCGTTTCCATAGATGCGTTCAATCGTGAAGTCCGTAAAATGGGCGAAGGCGTTTATCTGGTAGGCTTGGACAGCCACGTCGGCTTTCTGTATATCTCAAAAGGGAAATACAGATTTGTCCACTCGCATGGTTATTTGGTCGTGCTTTCCGAGGTTCCCTCTTTGTCTCCGACGCTTCGCATGTCGAACTATCGGGTGGTAGGAAAACTTTTCAGCAGAAACATGACGGAGCGCTGGCTCCTTGGCGAAAAAATACGGTTACAGTACAATTACTTTGCGCAAAAGCGATAGGAGGCAGATCGTGCGGGCTTGTTCCGCCGTCCGGTCATTCAACAAAATGAAGCGTCTGAGCGTCTTTCTGTTGATCGTTGGGCTCACCGTTGCCGCATGCGCGTCATATCAGGAATATGCTGCTGAGCGAACGGCCCGTCTTCGGCACATGTATCCTTCCGGGATGTCGAAGGAGGACGTGCAGGCTAAATGGGGAGACACGCGGCCGGATTTTTCAGCATCGCGCCCGAGCCAGGGCTGGGGTGCATACCCGAGCGACTATATCGCGAAGAAGCTCGGCGACAGAGAGGCCGTCACGGGGAGGAGGGTTGAATTCGTCGATCGATATTGGGGGCCGGATGGGTTCCTGTCCTTGTGTTATTGTTGGTACTTCTATGATTCCAGCGGCAGAATCGTGGACGCCGAGTGGCAGTATAAACGTGATTAGCCTAAGAGGAGATATGTGGAAAAGGACTCGTAACGTTCTGCTCATGGTTGTCATGGTGTCGATCCTCGGCATTGTTACGTGGTATGCCATATCCGTTCTGCCGTATTTATCCGATGTTAAATCAATAAGCAAAGAAGGCGAAATTATGGTCAGCACGGCGTCCGATAGGTTATACGCCCTGACGGTAGCCAGCGAATCAAAAGAACATATCAGGGCCAGCGCCATGAGCGCAGCATACAGGGCGCTCATTTATGAAAGAAAGGGCGGAGGCAACCTGAGTTGGCATCTGAATAATCTGCTTTTGCTCATGGCGAGTCATGTGCATTTCAATGATAAACAGGTTTTTGGTATATGGGCATACTACGCGCCATATGAACGGGGACGCGGTTTAAACAAGGCAGCAGAGTATTATTTCCGTAAGCCGCTATCCAGACTCGGAGAAAGAGAATATGCCGTCTTGATCTCCGCTGCCAGAAGCCCGATGAGATACAAGCCCGGATCGGAGCATTCAGAACAGCGAGCAGACATGATATTGAAAAAGGCTGAGAACTTGTAGCAGGCCCATCAGCCCGGAATGCCCTTCTTCATGGAAATATTGCCCTTCAACGCCTGTGATTACCGCTGCGAGCGCTGCCTGGAGACGGAACGGTGCGCTGTGTTCCGCATGGGGAAGGAGCGCGATGAGCGCAATTTTGCCCTGGGCCGGGAGACGGAGGGCATTGAGGCCGCGCTGCGGGACGTGAAGGAGATCTTCGCCGAGACAACGGAAATGCTTCTGGAAAAAGCGGAAGAGATGGGCATCGACCTCGACGAGATGGACGACACGGAGCGGCGCGATCCGTTCGAGGAAGCGAAGCAAGACCCTCTGTATCAGCAGGCCTATGATTTCATGATTCGGACCCGCGCCTTTCTGGAGCGGGCCGAGCCGCTCATCACCCCCGCGGGCCAGGAGTTCTACGAGGACGTCGTCTGGCACCACACGATCGTGCCTGCCAAGACATTCCGGGCGATCGGCTCCGATGACGAGCCGGAGATCCGGTTCGACGCCGTGAACTCCGCGGCGGCGGCGATCAAGTCCCTGACCATCTGCATCATGGCCTTCGGCGAGCTCGCTTTGCGCTATCCTGAAATATCGGAGGAATGCAGGGGGCTGTCGAAGACGGCGGCAGACATTAAGCGGGCCTTGCGCGAACGCTTTACGGAATGTTCCGGGCGTCAATTTGAAGCAGACGAGAGTCGAGGTTCTCTGGATTTTCCGGCGTGAATCGCGAAAGAAGTTTCCACTTTTTTCTTGCACCACCGTTTACCGTTGGGCTATACTATTGTTCAGAAAGAACAAACCCATGAAGACGCTCGATCAAATACCCCTGACACAGGACCAGCAAGACGCGCTGTCGGACCTGCGCCTCAGGCTGTCGGGAAAGTTTGATATCCTGTCCATAACCTTGTTCGGTTCCGCTGCCCGCGGCGAAGCCGAAGAAGGGTCCGACCTGGATTTGCTCGTCATAACATCGCGTCCCCTTCCGCGGGCCGTACGGCACCAGATTACGGACATCGTATTTGAAATAAACCTCAAATTCGGGACGAATTTCAGCACGCTTGTCGTTGATCGTGAATCATGGGATTCCGGTCTTTACTCCGTGCTGCCGCTGAGAGATGAAATCGTGAGAGAGGGCGTCCCGGTATGAGCGCCGGGGAACAGCGGTCGGAGGTGGTCCGCTACTGGTGGTTGAAGGCCGACGAAAGTCTGGCTTCGGCAAAGCGTGAGATGGACGCCGGAGCCTTTGCCTTTGCGATGAACCGCATCTATTATGCAGCGTTCTACGCGGTCAGCGCCGCGCTTCTCGACCGCCGCCTGTCTTTCAAGAAGCATTCCGGCGTTCGTGCCACGTTTCATCGAGAATTCATCAAAACCGGCCTGCTGGACACAAGCTGGGGGAAGTTTTATGATCGGCTTTTTGAAGATCGGCAGGAAGGAGACTACATAGCCCTTACCCAGTTCGACCGGGAGTACGTTCAAAGTCAACTCGACCGGTGCGGCGAGTTTCTGGCGCAGCTCAAGCCGCTCATTTCTTCAGAGCAATAATTATTGCCTTTTTCTCCGGACGATCAAAGTCTTGCCCGTTTCCAGTAGAACTTCGCCACTATTATTCGAAAAGCGGCATTTGACACAGATCAAATCGGTTTAGAGTCGGATCGCGGAGGATTCTCTCTGAACAGCGGTTCGCCCGGCAGGTGAAGGCTTTGCTTTCGATTTTATCCGATTCTATCATATGTTAATCCGCTTTTTCCGTGTCCAAGTGCTTTTTTCAGGATTATGCTCCTCCCGTCATCCTCTTCGGGTCCAGCAGCCGGTCCAGTTCTTCCTTCGACAGATCCGTCATCTCCGCTGCAACGTCCTTCACGGGCCGCCCCTCGGCA
This sequence comes from Nitrospirae bacterium GWC2_57_13, assembly GCA_001805055.1. GTDB lineage: Bacteria > Nitrospirota > UBA9217 > UBA9217 > UBA9217 > GWC2-57-13. Next base: position 62,552 of record MHDZ01000091.1, on the reverse strand, counting down.
TAGGCCTTCTTCGCAATGGCCGCGGCCTTGTCGTATCCGATCACGGGGTTCAGTGCCGTGACGAGTACGGGATTCCGGTCCAGGAGCGAAGCGATGCGCTCCCGGTTCACCGTGAACCCGGCAAAGGCCTTGTCTGCCAGCAGCCGCGAGCTGTTCGCCAGAAGGGTGAGGGACTGGAGCAGGTTATGGGCGATCACGGGAAGCATCACGTTCAGCTCGAAGTTGCCGTGGGAGTTCGCGACGGTCACGGCAGCGTCGTTGCCGATCACCTGGCAGCAGGCCATCATAAGAGACTCGCAGATGACCGGGTTCACCTTGCCGGGCATGATGCTCGACCCGGGCTGGAGCGCCGGGAGCGATATCTCGCCGAAACCGGCGATGGGGCCGCTGTTCATCCAGCGCAGGTCGTTCGCGATCTTGATGAGCGCCGTGGCAGAGGTCTTGAGATGGCCCGACAGCTCCAGGGCCGTGTCCATCGATGCCTGGGCGGCAAAGTGGTTATCAGCCTCGGTGAAGGAGAAGGTCGTGAGGTCCTTGAGCTTCACAGTTACGCGTTTGCCGAAATCAGGGGGCGCGTTCACGCCCGTGCCCACGGCTGTGCCGCCGATGGCGAGCTTTGCCAGGCGGGGCAGGCAGGACTCTATCCGCTCTATGCTCAGTTCGACCTGGGCGGCCCAGCCTCCCAACTCCTGGCTCAGCCGCACGGGCATGGCGTCCATCAGGTGCGTGCGGCCTGTCTTGACCACGTCGGTGAATTCCTTTGACCGCTGCGTAATGGTCTCGCGCAAATGACGCAGCGAGGGGAGGAGCGATTCCCGGGCGAGCAGGCAGGCGCTGACGTGAATGGCCGCGGGGATCACGTCGTTCGACGACTGCCCGCTGTTCACGTGGTCGTTGGGATGGACGGCAGCGCCCGCGCCGAGGATCTGCTCTGCCCTGCCGGCAATCACCTCATTGGCGTTCATGTTCGTTGAGGTGCCGGACCCGGTCTGGAAGATATCGAGGGGGAAGTGGTCGTCCCATGTTCCCTCAGCCACTTCGCGGGCCGCCTGGCTGATGGCACGGGCTGCCGTGCCGTCGAGCAGGCCCAGCTCGGCGTTCACCTCTGCGGCGGCCTGTTTGATCAGACCCAGGGCGCGGATGAATACCCGGGGAAAGCGGATGCCGCTCACGGGAAAGTTCTCAACAGCCCGCTGAGTCTGGGCGCCATAGAGGGCCTCCGCGGGCACGCGGACCTCGCCGAGGGAATCTTTTTCGATGCGGTGATCGGGCATGGTTTAATCAGCAGAAGCAGATGGAGAATCAGATCGCGTTACGAAAACGAATATTTTGTACTGGAATTATTTGAGCGATCAGCGGAATTGTAGAGAAGATCAATTCCTGCGAGATATACGTTCAATTATACCGGCTCCCTCAAGATTTTGCACCGTGATTTTGAGATAAAAAGCATGATGCTCAAGTTTTGATTATAATAAAGGGGGGTGAGATGGCGCCGATACCTGGTCAGAGAGTTTTGAAACAATGCAACTATGGGCGCCCGAGGATTACACTATCCGCAGACAGTTGACCTCGGCAACTGCTGAACCTATACTGAAGACAGGCATGAGCCAAAGGTGCATGTCAAAATTTCTATTCCGGCCTGTCCGGACCAGGAGAGAGCAATGCTGAGCCTTTGCAGTCCAAGCTACAGCATCACCATCCGCGTCGAGATCGAGAACCGCATCGGCATGTTCGCTCGCATCGCCACGGCCATCAGCAGCGCCGGCGGCGACATGGGCGCCGTGGACATTGTGCGGGTCGAGAAGGGCAAGATCATCCGGGATATCACCGTGAACGCCCGGGACGTGGCCCATGAGAAGGGCATCGTGAAGGCCATCAAGACCGTGGCGGGCGTCAAGGTCATCCGGGTCATGGACCGGACCTTCTCCGCCCACCTGGGCGGCAAGATCGAGGTGAAGAACAAGCTGCCCGTGCGGGACCGCAATGACCTTTCCAAGGTCTACACGCCGGGCGTGGCCCGTGTCTGCATGGACATCCACCAGAACAAAGAGCATGCTTATCGCTACACCATCAAGGGCAACAGCGTGGCCGTTGTGAGCGACGGGACGGCGGTGCTCGGACTGGGCGACATCGGTCCTGAGGCGGCCCTGCCCGTGATGGAAGGCAAGGCCATGATCTTCAAGGAGTTCGCCGATATCGATGCCTTCCCCGTGGTCCTTGCCACGAAAGACGTGGACGAGATCGTCCGGACGGTGAAGAATATCGCGCCCGCTTTCGGCGGCATCAACCTGGAGGACATTTCCGCTCCACGGTGCTTCGAAGTGGAGGAGAAGCTGCGGAAGCTGCTGGACATCCCCGTATTTCACGACGACCAGCACGGCACGGCCGTGGTGGTGCTCGCTGCGCTGATGAACACGGCGCGGCTATTGAAGCGGGACATGAAGAAGTTCAAGGTCGTGGTGGTGGGCGCAGGCGCCGCAGGCTCGGCAACCACCAAGATCTTGCTTTCCGCGGGAGTGCGGGACATCATCGTCTGCGACAAGTCCGGGACGGTCTATGCGGGCAGGAAGCAGGACATGGACCCCTACAAGCGGGAGCTGGCAAAGGCCACGAATCCGCGGAAAGTGAAGGGGACCATAAGCGACGCCATGAAAGGCGCCGACGTGTTCATCGGCCTCTCAGCCCCGAACGTGATCATGCCTGACGACATCCGGCGCATGTCACGGGACCCCGTGGTCTTCGCCCTGGCCAACCCGGACCCCGAGATCGCGCCGGAGGAGGCAGAGCCCCTCGTGCGCGTCATTGCCACGGGGCGGTCCGACTATCCGAACCAGATCAACAACATGCTCGGTTTCCCCGGCATCTTCCGGGGGCTTCTGAACGTACGCGCGCGGGGTGTGAACGAGGCGGTGAAGCACGCGGCGGCACAGGCCATTGCCTATATGGTGGATGAAGCGGAGTTGACCGAGGATTACATCATCCCGAGCCTCTTCGACAGGAAGGTGGTGTCCTCCGTGGCCGAGGCTGTGGCGGAAGCGGCGAGGAAGACGGGGCTCGCGAGGTAGCAGGGGGGGGATTGGGGGTCGCTGTAATCGAATTATCTCAGATCGCCACCTTCACCACGATCTTGTGTATCTCTCCCCCGGAGATCAGCGGCAGGTGGGCATCGTCAGGGAAGAAGACGATGAATGCGCCGGCATGGACCTGCACCCAGGCGTCGGGTTCGTCGGTAAAAAATTGAATGTCCTCTTTCGGATCGTATGGCCCGGCCGGAGACTTGCACGCTGACCCCGGCTTCCAGCCCATCTCATCGGTCCCCGAAAGCACATACTGGATATCGATGAATTTCTCGTGCCTTTCGAGCTTCCCTTCCTGCTTCTTCCGTCCCGGCCCCTTGGCTACACGGGCAATGACGCGCTCGCCGTCGATCTCATGCCTGCCTGGCTCCAGGCTCGCGAGGTCCGGCCGCTTCAGGAATTCGAAGGCCTTTCGAAATCCGTGGTGCAGACCAAGATAATGGCCGGCATTTTCAAAAATGTCCAAGATCATATTATGTCGTGTGTGAACGACTCTCCCAGATGCAGGCGGACGAAGATGGATTCCCGGGGTCTCATGCTTCAATTAGTGCACAATAAGGAATTAGCTGTTCTATCAACTCTAGCAGAAATGCTGCTTGTCTTCAAGCAGCTACTTTAACATCTCCCCCAGTTTCCCGGATTTCCTTCTCGCCCCATTGACCACGGCGCTCAGGAACGCTGACTTGAGCGGTTTGATGGCCATGGCGGCCTTGAAGGGCGGGGATTTTTCCAAGACACCGATGATCCTTCCTAAAGCCCGATGGCTCAGCTTCTGCGGGTCGTCGAAGATGAGGCTGGCAAGTTTGCCGCGCTCGATGGCCATGGCAACCATCTGGTCGAAAGCGGTCTCGGGCGTGAAGACCCGCTTCTCTCGCGGCCTCATCGTTGCACCGCCGAACTTGCAGGCTGAATAGCAGACGCCGCAGCCCAGGCAGATCTTCTCGTCCCGCACCGCCCACTTCCGTTTCTTGTCTCCCTCAAGCGTTTCCGCTATCTCGATGGCGTTCACGGGGCATGCCGTGGCGCACTTGCCGCATCCTTTGCACTTTTCCAGGTCCACATCCATGATCCAGTTGGAGGTCACAACGCCATGATGAAGGTCAAAGGTCTTCATGCCCAGCATCAAATGGCAACAGCAGCCGCAGCAGTTGCAGATGAACGACACCTTCCGCTGCACGTTGTCGCCCGTCTGGGCCAGGCCTGCCGCCTTGCTTTTCTCCAGGACGCGCATCGCTTCGGCGGTGGAGATCTCCCGGGCATAGCCGTTCCGCACCAGTGTCTTTGCGCCGTGATTGAAGGAGAGGCATACCTCCTGAGGCCTGTCGCAGCTTTTTCCCAGGTGGGTCAGCGCATGATGGCACTGGCAGAGCCCCACGCTTATTGCCGAGGCGGAGGTGACGATATGGCT
>MHDZ01000091.1:41088-58060 GCA_001805055.1 Nitrospirae bacterium GWC2_57_13 | reverse complement strand
TCCCAGTCAAGGATCTCTGTGTGGTCATCATGGAGGATCGATTCCTCCCGCACAAAGGAACGGAACAACTGGGTCTTGCCCTGGAACAGGGTGCTGATGAAGCGGTCGTTCTCCGTGAAATACTCCTCAAAGAGCCGGGCCAGCTCGGCCATGGGCATGTCAGGCCGGGCCCGCATGAACGTGAATTCGAAGAGGCCGATGACCACGGGCGGCAGCATGAAATAGCGCTCTCCCTTGTGTTCGATGTCCAGCACCACGCCCCGGTGCGCCATCTCGGTCAGCCTCCTGTCCAGTTCCTTCCTGGGCATGTTCAGCCCGCGCGACAGGCTTTCGAGGGACGTGGGCTGCTGGGGCATCTGGCGGGCAATGTTCGCTTCTTCCGGCGAGAAGAGGAGGGTGAGGATCTTGATGAGTGTGGGCGAGTCCGGGGCGCCCTGGACCTTGCGATCCAGCTGCTTCTGCAGGAGGCGGTGCTCGCGATCGGGATTTACGATGTGACCCATGGAAAGAACCTCAGATAAAAAGATGTCTACCGCAAAGGCGCTATGGATGCGAAGGAAAGATCAGGCTCGGCAGACTAAGACCCTCGCGGCTCTTGCGTCCTTTGACGCTCGGTCGTTTGTGAGTGTCCATGAGCTGGCGGATCTTTGCTCTCATCTTCTGCTCGGGATGGGTTCCCCCACGTATCGGCCCGAACAGGGGAATGACGGCAAGCGCCGCGACCACAGCCGGCAAGAGAATGATCTTCCCGTTCATTCGTGCATCCTTTCACTTTTTCGAGCGGTCATATTATTTTCTCGACTCTATCAGAAATTACCGCCCTTTTCAAGCATGTCATCTCATCAGGCCGGACCTGCAGACGTAACGCGATTCAATCAGTTGTCCGCGTCCTCTGTGTGCTCGGCAATGCAACATATTCTTTGCGCCTCGTAGTACCTGGTCGTTATGCGAGAAATGTCTCTGCCGGTCAGGCTGAAAAGCGGACAAGACACCAGCAGGGACCTCCTTGATTTCCTCCAGTATTTATAGTAGCCTTGAAACAGGTGGTCCTGTTCTCCGCGAAAAGGTGAACCTGTCCATGAGCACAAAACACGAACGCATCCACCGGGACGAAAAGAACCAGTGCACCCTCTGTCTCGCGGAGCTGGACTCGGTCTACGCCGACCTGGGCCTGACAAAGCAGGAGCTTGCTATCCTCACGATCCCGCGCCGCGTGCTGACTGTCAGCTTCCCGGTGCGGCTCGAGTCAGGCGGGTCCAGGGTCTTCGTTGGCCACCGGGTCCAGTTCAGTGATGCCCGGGGGCCGGCAAAGGGCGGCATCCGTTTCCATCCCGATATGACGTCCGGGCACGCGAGCGATCTGGCGTTCCTGATGGACCTGAAGTGCGCGGTGGTGGACATTCCCTTTGGCGGCGCCAAGGGCGGCGTTGTCGTGGATGCCTCAACGCTCAGCCGCGCAGAGCTGGAGCGGGTGACGCGGGGATACATCCGGGCTATTGCGGACTTCATCGGCCCCTTCAAGGACATTCCGGCGCCCGATGTATACACTGACGAGCGGACCATGGCCTGGATCCTGGACGAGTACGAGCGCATCCGGCGCGAGCATTCTCCGGCCGTTGTGACGGGCAAACCGCCGGAGCTGGGCGGCATTCGGGCCCGGCGGTTCTCAACTGCCCTCGGCGGTGTGCATGTGCTCGAAGAGGTGATGAAGGAGCGGGGCCTGAAGGCCGCGGACGTGCGCGTGGCAATCCAGGGATTCGGCAATGTGGGTGAGAACGCGGCGCGGCTAATGCGGGATCGCGGCTGTTGCGTGGTGGCGGTGAGCGATGCCAAGGGAGGGATCCACGATCCAACGGGCCTCGACATCGCTGTAGTGAGCAGTCATAAAAAACAGACAGGCAGCATCATGGACTTTCCCGGCGCGAAGAACATCACGAACGCGGAGCTGCTGACCATACCCTGTGACGTGCTGGCGCCGGCGGCCCTGTCAAGCCAGCTCACGGAGCAGAACGCGTCGGACGTGAAAGCGTCCATCGTCCTGGAGCTGGCAAACGCGCCGACGACCCCGGCGGCTGATGATATCCTTTTCAAGCGCGGCAAGCTGGTGATCCCCGACATCCTGGCCAACGCCGGCGGCGTGGTTGTGAGCTGGTTCGAGTGGAGCCAGAACCTGAGCGGCGACCTCTGGGAAGAAAGCAAGGTGCTGAAACGGCTGCGCCAGATCATGACCGCGGCCTACGCGGATGTGCGCAGGATCAGCGAAGGTACGGGACGCCGCCTGCGCCGCGCAGCCCTTGAACTGGCTGTGAAGCGCATCCTGGAGGCAGAACGGCTGCGGGGGAATCTGTGATCCAAAAAAAGCCGTTGAACGCAGATTTTCTCAAATAAAACCATGCCTTCATACATAGAGAAAGAGCCTTCAGCCCATGCTCTTTTCAGTGTGATTTTTTAACGAACCGGCCGGCATCCCTTCGGTCCACGACAGAAGGAGGCTTCATACATGGCGGACGACGAAAAAGCGATGTGGCAATGCCAGGTGTCCACGTGCGGGTATATCTACAATCCCGCCAAGGGAGACAAGAAGGGCAAAATACCGGCTGGTACCGCCTTCGAGGATATTCCTGTGGATTGGAAATGCCCGCTCTGCGGTGCCGGCAAGCATATGTTCAAGAAGCTCGAGTAGGGGCCGCGGCCGTGCTCCAACGCGATAATGGTCCTTTTCTGGGTTGACTTGCAGGCGGTTTTTTGTGATAATGTTCGCCGGTCTGGAAATGCGGACCGGAAATCATACGGTTGGAGGCGACCCCATGGCAACGAAAACGAACTTTGTGCTGAAAGTGACTGACGCGAAGCTGGCCGATGTGCAGAAAGCATTGAAAGATGCCGGCATCAACGTGCTGAGCCTCATGGAGATCCACCGGGAAGAGGCTGCCTGATCACAGGCTGACCGGCCCGGCGCACCGTCCCGCTGCTCCCGGAACTTCCACTCCGGCATCTGCTATACTTATAAGTGACGGTCTTGCAGGAATTATGAAAGTGACGCTCGATGATCTCGAACAGGTCGCGCAGGCTCTCGCCATCAGGGTGTCCTACGACGATCTGAAAACCTCCCGCGGAGGGGCATGCCGGGTCAAGGAGACCCGCCGCATCATCATCAACAAACACCTCCCGGCCGCCGAAAAAGTGAACCTTCTTGCGCGGGAGCTTTCCGCCTTTGACCTGGAAGGCGTCAAGGTCTCTGACAAGATCCTGAAAAAAATCCACCACGAAGCAGAGCGCCGCTGAAGGTCCTGTTGGGCGCCCGTTCTCTTCGGGGGGGCATCCGGACAGGAGCTGACGGCCATGAAAACGTTTCTTTTCCTCGCGGGCTTCATGCTGCTCATCAACGGCTGCTCCTACGCCGTCTCCCGCGACCTCGTCGCACAATCCGACAAGTCAATCACTCTTCAACAGATCCAGGCCGATCCGGCGCGGCTGGCCGGCACGACCGTTATTCTCGGCGGCGAGATCATCGCGATTCGGGTCGCAAAGCAGGGAACGCTGATCGAGGTGCTCGAGAGGCCCCTTGATCTCTGGGGCAAACCGAAGCGCACGGTCCAAAGCGGCGGCAGGTTCCTGCTGCTCCATTCCCGCGCCCTGGATACCATCGTGTTTACGCCGGGCCGCGAGATCACCGCTGCCGCGCAGGTGAAGGGGACCTTCGAAAAGGGGTTGACCGGGGAGGAGATCGAGCATCCCCTGCTCGTGACCAGGGAGTTGAAGCTCTGGGAGCGGGAGCGGGCCGCTGACCGGCCCATATGGTGGGACCCGCTCCATGACCCCCACGCCCAGCCGCGGAGAGAGTGATCAGCAAGGAGGTTGCTATGTCGAAAAGCGGGCGGAACTACGCGATAGGATCACTTTGCACGATCCTTTTAGCACTCCTTGCCGGCTGCGCCTCGCCTTTTCCCAAGGAGATGCTTGCGAAGGTCGACAAGAAGATACTGTTCACTGACCTGCTGAAGGACCCCGGACGCTATCAGGGCGCCTGGGTGATGCTGGCCGGAATGATCGTTGAGACCAGGAACACCAGGGAGGGCGCCGCCATTGAGGTGCTCCAGAAACCCCAGGACAGCAGGGGCAGGCCGCTCCAGACCGACGACTCCGACGGTCGGTTCATCATTCTGTCATCAGAGTATCTCGATGCGGCCGTATACCACAAAGGCAGGCTGATCACCGTGGTGGGAGAGGTTACGGGGCAGAGGATCCAGCCTCTCGGTGAGATCGAGTACCGGTATCCGCTCCTGCGGGCGTCGAGCATGCATCTCTGGGAGCCCTATTCCACGGGGCCGCGCTTCCAGTTCGGCATCGGCGTGATGCATGTACGGTGATTGAAATAATTAGCACGGCATTGCCTCAGACCAACTATGCACGAATCAAGTAAAATCTAAAGGCGTCTCTCGCAAAGCTCGCAAAGGAAACCTTTACGTTCAGAGTTAACATCCAAAAGGCCGGGCATTTCTTGGCGCTCTTTGCGCCTTGGCGAGAAAACAGCTTTTTTTCTGTCTTTTGAGTAAGACGTTGACAATCTTTTGTCGATGTTATGGGAGAGCGAGTCTAACAACTGTCAGGAGCCAAAAGGACATCATGAAAAAAGGCCCTCAGATCCTGTTCTATGTGATGCTGTTCATCCTGTTCATCAGCCTTTTCCGCATGCTCTCAACGCCCCCGTCGGAGCAGCTCGACTACAGCAAGTTCAAGTCCCTTGTCGCCTCCAAGCAGGTGAAGGACCTGGTCGTCACGCAGGATATGATCCGGGGCGTGCTGGTTGACCAGAGCAAGCCCTTTCGCGTGGTACGCGTGACCGATGACGATCTGGTCAAGAACCTCGAGGCTGCAGGCGTCAACTACCGGGGCGAGATCTCGGACAACTGGCTGAAGGACTTCGTGCTGATCTGGATCCTGCCGATCATCGTCTTTCTGCTCATCTGGAGCTTCATCATCCGGCGCATGGGCGGCGCGGGCGGTCCCGGCGAGATGTTCATGAGCTTCGGCAAGTCCAAGGCCAAGCTCTATGCCGAGAGCGACGTGAAGGTCTCCTTCAACGACGTGGCAGGCGTGGAGGAGGCAAAGGAAGAGCTGATAGAGATCATCGATTTCCTGCGCTACCCTGACAAGTTCACGAAGCTCGGAGGCCGCATCCCCAAGGGTGTGCTGCTTGTAGGGCCGCCGGGCACGGGCAAGACCCTGCTGGCCAAGGCCGTGGCAGGCGAGGCCAAGGTTCCCTTCTTTTCCATGAGCGGGTCCGAGTTCGTCGAGATGTTCGTGGGCGTGGGCGCGTCGCGGGTGCGCGACCTGTTCCAGCAGGCAGTGCAGAAGGCTCCCTGCATTATTTTTATCGACGAGCTGGACGCCCTGGGCCGGGCCCGGGGCACGGGCATGGCCGGCGGGCATGAGGAGCGTGAGCAGACGCTGAACCAGCTGCTCGCCGAGATGGACGGCTTTGACGCGCGCAAGGGCGTGATCATCATGGCTGCCACGAACCGTCCCGAGGTCCTTGACCCGGCCCTGCTGCGGGCGGGCCGTTTCGACCGGCATGTGCTTGTCGACCGGCCGAACATCAAGGACCGCGAGGACATCCTCAAGATCCACGCCCGGGGCGTGAAGCTCTCAACAAACGTGGACCTCGCGATTCTGGCCGCGCGGACCGTGGGTTTCGTGGGCGCGGACCTGGCAAACATGGTGAACGAGGCCGCGCTTCTGGCCGCACGCAAGAACAAGACCGAAGTGGAAATGACCGACTTCGAAGCGGCCATCGACCGCATTGTGGCCGGCCTTGAGAAAAAGCGGCGCGTCATGAACAAGAAAGAAAAGGAGATCGTGGCCTATCACGAATGCGGCCATACGCTCACAGCAGAACTCCTGCCCACGACTGACCCCGTGCACCGCGTCTCGATAGTGCAGCGCGGCATCGCGGCTCTGGGCTACACGCTTCAGCTCCCCACCGAGGACCGGTACCTGATGACGAAAAGCGAGCTGCAGGACAAGCTCTGCGTCATGCTCGGCGGACGCGTGGCAGAGGAGATCGTGTTCAACGAGATCTCCACGGGCGCCCAGAACGACTTGCAGCGGGCAGCGGACATCGCGCGCAGCATGGTGAAGGAGTTTGGTATGACCGAACGGTTCGGCCCCCTTACTTTCGAGAAGGAGCGGCGGCCCCTGTTCCTTGATGTGGGGCTGACAGGCGGCGCCAAGGAATACAGCGAGGAGACGGCGCGCCAGATCGATGAAGAAGTGAAGCGTTTCATCAATGACGCCTATGGAAAGGTGAAGGAAATGCTCGCCGCCAACCAGGACAAGCTCAGGACCCTGGCTGCAGCGCTGCTTGAGAAGGAGACCATCGAGGGCGAGGAGATCAGGAAGATCCTGGGATTGCCGGAGAAGAAGCGGGAGGCCTAGGGCCGCAGTCGTCAGCGCTGCCGGCACAACAGAAAGCGCCCCGGACATCCGGGGCGCTTTATTTATTTTCACTGCTTGTTTAGCCGGCTAAAGGCCCAGAACCCGGCTATCGACGGACGCGTAATGAAGTTCTCTTTCCCGTTCGATCAGGCGGCGCTCATGACTTCACTACCAGCACGGGGCAGGACGCGCTGCCGATAATGCGTTCCGTAACGCTGCCCATCAAAAGCCTGCGAAGCCCGGTCCGGCCGTGGGAGCCCACAACGATCACGTCGGCATTCTCGGTCCGGGCAAGCTCCGTTACTGCGTCCGCAGCATCGCCCTCGGCCACGAAGGTTTCTGTTTGGATCCCGACGGCTGCTGCCTTCTGCTTCACCGCGGCAGTGTAGGTTTTGGCCTTTCTGACCAGCTCCTCGACCACCTGGGGCGCCTCGGCATGGAATTCCCCGGTCACATCTACAACCGAGAGCACCCGCAGTCCGCCGCCGTAGGACTGGGCAAAGGCGATAGCCCGTTCCACGGCCGCGGAGCTCTGTCGGGAGCCGTCCGTGGCAAGAACGATCTTCTTCCATCCGATGACGGTTCCGGCAGGCACGACCAGCACGTCCCGCGACGTATGGCCGATGACGCGGGCAGTCACGTGGCCGACGCGGGTCCGCTCTGTCTTGCTGCGTCCGCGCCGACCCATGACAATGACCTGACAATTCTCCGCATCGGCGAGGTCTACGATTCGTTCGTAGATCTCGCCTTCCTCGCAGACCGTTTTAATGAGCATTCTCTCCGTCGTGGCAATTTTGTTCACCTCGGCAAGGGCGTCCTCGCAGGGCTTTCTGAGCACTGCGCGGATGTCCGCGATGCCGAGGGTCTCGACCTCCCCGTCGTAGGGAGATACAACCGCGGTGACGGTGATCCAGCACTTTTCTTCGTTGGCGAGCTTGAATGCCTGGTGCAGCGCGTTCTTGCTCGACTCCGAACCGTCAACAGCGATCAGGATTTTTCTATACTTTGCCATGTGCAACCGCTTCTGCCGCAAGCTGGAGGCTTTCCGCACGCCTGCCCTGCCAGATCGCCTTCAGGATTATGAAGGCGCCGATGAAGAGCGCCGCCACCATGATGGAAAAGCTCGAAGTCTTGAGGACGGCCACGGTCCCCTCACTGAGCGTGGAGACCAGGCCGAGCTTCGACATATATACCGGGACCATCAGCCCTCTGCTGACCAGAACGATGACCATGATGGTGCCCATGACCAGTTTGATCATGAAGGGCTTCACATAGGTGGTGCCCATGGCGCCGAGCTGGATGCCGAAGAGCGAGCCGCCCAGGATGAGCATGGCCAGCCGGATGTCGACCAGACCGCTCAGGGCGAATTTGAAGGTACCACCCATGCCCATGACAAAGGCCACCACCAGCTCCGTGGCCGAGGCCATGATGCTCGGCACGCCGAGCGCGTAGATCATGGAAGGCACGCCGATGAAGCCGCCCACGGCGATCGTCGCGGCCAGCATTCCCGTCGCGAAGCCGAGCGGAATGGTGAAGAGCACCGAGATCCTGGCATTCAGGCTCTTGAAGTACATCATCGTATAGGGGATATTGATGGACTGGACCCACTTTGCCAGCTTTCCAACCGTTTCCTTCTCGTCGGTCTTGCCTGAGCGGTAGGTCTTGATGGCATCACGCAGCACGAAGCCGCCGACCACGGCAAGGATCACCACAAAGGCCAGGCTGACATAGAGGTTCGACCCGGCGTCGCCGAAGGTTTTTTTGATCATTTCCTGAATATGGGCGCCGTAGAGCACGCCTGCCTCGGCCGAGATCCCGAAGATCAGGCCCAGCTTGATGTCGACCTGGCCGTACTTGAACCGCTTGACGGCGCCCACGAGCGCCTTGGGGAACTTGTGCGCCATGTTGCTCGCCACGGCAACGAGCCCGGGAACGCCGAGGCTCATCATGGCGGGAGTAAGAACGAAGGCCCCTCCGGACCCGATGAACCCGCTCACCAGGCCGCCGACAAAGCCGACGCCGAACAGATACAGGACCGTGATGAGGTCCAGATTGATGAAATTAACCGAGCTTGCAATTGCGTCGTGCATCTTATTTTACCTCCACTTTCTTCTTTGATGCTTCGACACCAAGGGCGGTCCAGAAGTCGCCGGTGAAGGAGCCGTGAACATAGGAAAATACCAGCGCCGTGGCGATGGGCAGCAGCGCATACAGGCCGCCGCGGGTGAATAGATTGCTGACCAGCTCCTGATTCGAGAACAGGGCCGTGAACAGCGCGATCGATGCCAGTCCGCTGATGATCAACCTCGCGGACGACTTCTTTTTGGTGGTGCTCTGTGCCATATGATTTCTCCTTGCCTGATGGGATAATGGGTATCCGTGTCTTCGTTTCGGTTCTTTTCGCCGCAAACGCCCTACGCCCCTGCGCCGTCGGCGACAACTACGAGGGGGCACTTCAGGTTCCGCCAAAGCTTTTCGAGCTGCGAATCTTTTCTTCTGCAACCGCTGTCCAGGCTGTCGGGCGATTCGACCACAACGAACAGTACATTCCGCTGACGGTCCGTATAGTCGATGATCGCCTGCTTGAGGCAGCCGTTGCGCTCCGTTATCCGAAAAGAGGCCCCGTCGGCCTCGAGGCCGGCGGCGAGATGCTTCAATTCAGAGGCGCCGGGTATGGCGGCGCCTGCCGGGACTGACGAGACATACAGGATGTCGAGATGCGCCCCGATGCGCTGCGCCGTATTGAGCGCGTACGTAACGGTCCTGGGATCGATGCGGCCCTCCTTGAGCGCAAGCAGCACGCGCCGCTCAGGCTTCACCATGGACAGCGCTGTTTCGAATTCGCCCTCTTCTGCGAAGGCCGCCGCAGCGGCCGCATCTTCCATCCTTTTCATCATCTTTTTCAACCTGGCTGGCTCCTTCAGGAATGTGACCGAAGGTACTGCAGGATGCCGGCCAACGATCACCGTGAACATCCCGCGTTTTCCCGGGGCGGACCGTTAATCGGCCCGCAGCTGCGCGCGCTTCACAGGCCGCTGTTCGTTCTTTGCCGAGGGGCGGTTGCTCGTTCTCTGCTCCTCCTCGTTCAGGAACTGACGGGCCGTATCGAACTCACCAGCCTCGGCATACGCTGCTGCGACCATCGTGGTCTCCAACTTCTTCATAAAACGTTTCATTTCGCTCTCCTCTCAGTGGTTTTTCATGGTGGTTGTGTGTCCCCCATGCTGCCTCCTCTATTACAATGATCGTGCCAACACGGGAGCTGCTTGCAACTGATTGATTTTTTGATAGAATGATAAATGAACACTGCTGCAGCGATGAGGGTCGCCTGTTTCGCAATGCAACGGGCAGGTGGGCAGCAGAGCTTACCTGCTGATTTATAAGGGTAACTATTTATGTTGCAAGAACGAGTGGCGCGTTGTAAAATGCAACTCATGGAAATTCCAAAGGTGCAAAATGAAATTATTTAAGAAATCTGACGATGAAGAACGGGAATCCCTCGTAGACGAACTGCTCCAGAAGGTCGCGGCGGCGAATATGCCCGCCCACGTTCTGAAGATCGCCGAAGAGGAAGTGGGGCTGCTCGGCAAGATCAACCCTTCCGCAGCTGAATACACCATCGGCATCACGTACATTGATTATCTTCTCACCCTTCCCTGGAACAAGAGAACAGCGGACAACCTGGACCTCACGCGCGCCGAGACCATCCTGAATGAGGACCATTACGGACTCACCAAGACCAAGGAGCGCCTTCTTGAGCATCTGGCGGTGAAGGTCCTGCGCAGCAGCAGGCGGCCCCGCGTGCTCGTCGCGGACGACGAGGAGGTCGCCAGGAAGAACCTTGCGTACATTCTCGAAAAAGAAGGGTATGCGGTCTCGACTGCCGCCAACGGCAGCCAGGTGCTCGACGCCCTGAACGCGGCAGAGTACGATGTGGTCATAACCGATCTGCGAATGGGCGGCGTGGACGGCATGGAGGTGCTCAGCCGGGTGCGCACTGACCATCCGGGCACCAAGGTCATCATGGTCACCGGCTATGCGACGGTCCCCTCAGCCATCGAGGCCATGAAAAAGGGCGCCCTGTCCTATATTGCAAAGCCCTTCAAGCTGGACGAGGTCCGGGTTGCGGTGAAAGAAGCGGTCGAGAGCAGGTCCCAGATCGGGAACACCAAGGGTTCGGTGCTGTGCTTCGCCGGTCCCCCGGGAACGGGCAAGACGTCGCTGGGCAGGTCCATCGCGCGGGCGCTCGGCAGGAAGTTCATGCGCATTTCCCTGGGAGGCATGAAGGATGAGGCCGAGATCCGCGGCCACCGCAGGACCTACGTCGGCGCGAAGCCGGGCCGCATCATCGAAGAGATCCGGAGGGTCGAGTCTTCCAACCCGGTCATGATGCTCGACGAACTCGACAAGATCGGGACCGACTTCAAGGGAGACCCCGCATCGGCGCTGCTCGAGGTGCTTGATCCGGAACAGAATGCAAGCTTCGTCGACCACTACCTTGACGTTCCCTTCGATCTCTCGAGCGTTATCTTCATCCTGACCGCGAATGTGCTGGATAACATACCGGCGCCGCTACGTGACCGGATGGAGGTCATCCCCTTTTCCGGGTATACGCTGGAGGACAAGCGGGACATCGCCACGCGGTACATCATCCGGCGCCAGATCAGGGACAAGGGTCTCGCCGACTATCCGCCGACATTCACCCCCGAGGCGGTGGACACCATGGTGCAGGACTATACCCGGGAAGCCGGCATCCGGAACCTGGAGCGCATCATCGCGACGGTCTGCCGCAAGATCGCGAAAGAATGCGTGATGCACCCGGAAACGGCATGCGCGCTCACCGTCACCCCCGAAATGGTCCAGCGCTACCTGGGCAGGAAGAAATTCCTGGTGGAAACGGCCGACGACAGGGACCGCATCGGCGTGGCAACAGGGCTGGTCCGGACCGAGGCGGGCGGGGACCTCATCTTTGTCGAGGCGGCTCAGATGAAAGGCAAAAAGGAGCTGATCATCACGGGCTCGCTCGGCGACATCATGCGCGAATCAGCCCAGGCCGCGTTGACCTATATCCGCAGCAATGCTTCGTCATTGGGCATTGCCGAGGATTTTTTCGAGCATCACGATATCCATATCCACGTACCATCGGGAGCCATCCAGAAGGACGGACCCTCGGCAGGGGTCACGATCCTTGCGGCGCTGGCGTCGCTTCTGACCAACAGACCGGTGCGGCGGGACGTTGCCATGACCGGAGAGATCACCCTGACCGGCAGGATACTTCCGGTGGGCGGCATTCAGGAGAAGGTCCTCGCGGCGCGTCGTGCAAAGATCCGGACCATCATCGTGCCGGCCAGGAACGGGCCGGATATCGCGGAGTTGCCTCCCCACATCCTGGCTGATCTCGATATCATTCTTGCGGACAGCGTTGCCGACATTGTCCAAAAGGTCCTGGTGTGATCCATGGCAAACTACGCGCCCAGCATCCGGAAGAAGATCACCCTCGGGTATTTCGCGATCGTACTGCTCATCATCGGCCTGTCCCTTTTTGCCTATCTTGAGCTCAGTTATATCGAACAGAAGGTCATTGCGGGCGAGGCGATCTCCGAATTTTTTGACACGACGCTCGAGATCCGCCGCTTTGAAAAGAACTATGTCCTGTACACACAGCGGCCGGACTATGTAGAGAACAGGAGCTATGTCGACAAGGCGCAGGCGCTCCTCGAGACCAATAAGGCCGCCTTCGAGGCGATCGCTCAGCCCGCGACGCTGCGGATTCTGCGGGAACAGCTCTCCCGATACCGGGACCTCATGGCGCACTATGCGCTGCTGAGCAGATCGCAATCTGCGGCCTATATTGATGAAGCCCAGCTTGAGAAGATGAAGCTGGAGGGCATGATCCGCATGGCCGGCAAGACCATCACCACGACGGCCGAAGAGATGTCGAAGACGGAGCGCCAGAAGATCCAGCGGCTTCTGAACACATCGCAGTCCGTCCTGCTGTTTTCCCTGGTCTTTCTCTCCATCATTACGATCGCCGTGGGCCACTTCCTGTCGCGCCTTGTTGTCAGGCCGCTCAAGATGATCGAAAGGAACATGGAGGTCATTGCCGAGGGGAACTTCGACAGCATCAAGATCGATTCGAAGGACCGGGAGATCGCGTCTCTCACCCGCGCCTTCAACAAGATGCTCCGGGAGCTGGAGCTGCGGCAGCGCCATATCGTGCAGTCCGAAAAACTGGCATCCCTCGGCACGCTTCTCTCGGGGGTCGCTCATGAACTGAACAACCCGCTGTCCAACATCTCGTCATCGAACCAGATCCTTCTCGAGGAAATGCAGGAAGCGCGTGTGTCGCAGTCCGACACGCCTCAGGCCGCCGGAGGACCTTTTCCTGATCCCGCGTTCGCGCTTGAACTCCTGAGCCAGATCAGCGACCAGGCAGAACGGGCCCGTAATATCGTCCGGTCGCTCCTTGAGTTCTCCCGGGACCGGGAATTCCAGAAGGTCGTTCTGCCCTTGAAGAAGCTGCTCGAGGAAACGATCCGGTTCATAAAAGGGCAGGTGCCGCCGAACGTCACGATCACCCTCGACATCCCCGACGACCTCATGATCCCGGCGGACAAGCAGCGCATCCAACGGGCATTTCTCAACCTTATCAAGAATGCCCTTGAAGAAATGTTGTTGAACGGATCGATCACTATCACGGCGCACAAACATACTGCCCACGAAAAAAGCGGCGCTGACGAGAGCGGTATCCATAATTATTTGAAGTATCGCGGCAAATGCACGCTCGAGGAGGACACGGTGGATATCCAGGTCGTGGACACGGGCCCGGGGATCCCCGCCGACATCCTGCCCAAGATCTTCGATCCCTTCTTCACGACCAAGGACGTCGGAAAAGGATCGGGCCTCGGGCTCTTCATCGTCCATGAGATCATTGAGGAGCACGGGGGATGTATTGCCGTCGACAGTGAGCCCGGACGGGGTACGACGTTCCTGATTCAATTGCCGTTGAAGGAGCGAACATGACGCCGGACACCGCAAAAATACTGCTCGTTGATGATGAGCGCATTGCGCTCAGGAACCTCGAGCATGTGATGAAGAAAGAAGGGTATGAGGTCGTCGCGACTCAGAGCGGCCCGAACGCGTTGAAGCTGCTCGACGAGCAGCGGTTCGACGTGGTGCTGACCGACCTGCGCATGGAGAAGGTCGATGGAATGCAGGTCCTGAGCAAGAGCCAGGCGGTCTCGCCGGACACGGAGGTGATCATGATCACCGGCTTCGCGACCCTCGACTCGGTCGTGGATGCCATGAAGCACGGTGCGTTCTACTACATCGCCAAGCCCTTCAAGCTCGATGAGGTCCGCAAGATCGTCAAAGAGGCCATTCACAAGGTCCGGATGAAAACGGAAAACCAGCGCCTTCGGGAACAGATCGAGACCTACCAGGGCAAGGTCAAGATCATCACCCAGGACGCCACCATGCAGCGGCTGCTCGACACGGCGACCCAGATAGCTCCGACGGACTGCAATGTGCTGATCAGCGGCGAGAGCGGGACAGGCAAGGAGCTTTTCGCGCGGTTCGTGCATCTGAAGAGCCGCAGGTCCGGCGGCCCCTTTCTCGGCATTAATTGCGGCGCCTTCAATGAAGAGCTGCTTGCCAATGAGCTCTTCGGCCATGAAAAAGGCGCCTTTACCGGGGCGGTTGCCATGAAGCGCGGACTTTTTGAGATGGCTTCAGGAGGAACGCTTTTCATGGACGAGATCACGGAGATGCCGCCCTCCATGCAGGTGAAATTGCTCCGGGTGATCCAGGAGCGCGAGTTGCTGCGTGTGGGCGGGACCGAACCGGTCGCCGTGAATGTGCGGTTCCTTGCGGCAACGAACCGCGATGTCCAGTCAGCCATCCAGGAGGGACGGTTCCGGCAGGACCTCTATTTCCGTCTGAATGTGGTATCCTTGCGCATCCCACCCCTGTCTGGGCGGAAGGAGGACATCCCCCTGCTGTCCTACTATTTTCTGAAGAAGTACGCCGTCCTTATGAAGAAGGAGGCCAGGGAGATATCCGAAGACGTCATGGCCGTTCTTATGAACTATGACTTCCCGGGAAACGTGCGCGAGCTCGAGAACATCATTGAGCGCGGAGTTGCAATGGCGAATGGAAAGACGATCGAAACCGCCCATTTGCCGGAAGACCTGAAGGAACTGAACATCAAGACCTTCCGGAAACGGGAAGGCAAAATCCCGTCGCTCGAAGAGCAGGAAATGGCATACATCCAATGGGTGCTGCAAGAGGCGGCCGGCAACAAGACCCTGGCGTCCCAGATACTCGGCATCGACCGCGTGTCGTTGTGGAGGAAGCTCAAGAAGTTTGGTATGGAGGAGGACAGCGAGGAGTAAAATAAGGGCCTGGGCAGCGTAGAGGGGCACGGTGAGTCCGGGAAGGTGACGTGCAGAATATTTAGCCTGGTGGATAGGTGAGAGCTCAAAGGAGCCGTCAGCGTGCTCAGGGAAATAAAGTTTAATCCGCAAAGGAATGAGAGGTAATTTTACCGCAAGCCACGCCTATGAACAGGAATCAATAAAAACGGTTTT
Organism: Nitrospirae bacterium GWC2_57_13; assembly: GCA_001805055.1. Taxonomy (GTDB): domain Bacteria; phylum Nitrospirota; class UBA9217; order UBA9217; family UBA9217; genus GWC2-57-13. Next base: position 43,034 of record MHDZ01000091.1, on the reverse strand, counting down.
TCTCGGTGATAAGGCGGGCGCGAAGAGAGGCATAGTAATTGCTGGAAGAAAGAGATAATAAAAATTTGATTCTACGTTGACAAAGTGCATTTGTATAAATATACTTCCTTCGTAGTGCGTAGATTTTAAACTTTAATATAGTTGGGGTGAGCGGATATGGAAAAGATGCGGAGATCGGGATTGATGCTTGTGACGGTTTTTGTATTAGCGTTGTCAACAGCATGGGCGCATGCCGGTGCGCGCAGCAACACTACCTGCCCGGTAAACTATATCACTGGCATACAGTGGGATGATGAATTCGGCTACGGCGCAAGCGAACTCACCCGGTGTCTTGAGCGCCGCCACAATTTGAAAGTAGTGGTCCAGATCAATCAGCTCTACAACACAGGCAGCACCACGCAGTCTTATGGCATTGGGAATATCAATAATATTCTGAATGATTACGAGATCACCCACGGCCTGCAGGATCGTGATTATGAATTGGTCGTGGTGATTCACGGCGCGGGTGGGCCCATGGTCCTGAACAATAATGCTCTGGAGCCGAACGAAATAGTTAATCCTTTCCAGAGTCAGATCGAGGCGCTGATCAGCAAGGGCGTCAAGGTCTATATCTGCCATAACACGGCGCGCAATTTGAATCTCAAGGTTCCGCAGCTCATCCCGGGCGTGGGATTCGTACCCTCGGGCGTGTCGGCCATCATCGATTTTCAAAAACTGGGGTATGTCTATCTGCAGCCGTAAGGTGCGGATACTTTGTAGCGAACGCTCTGTTCAGCGGGGAGATCAAGAGCATCTATAAGCGTAGAGACGTGCCTTGAGAAGGGCAAACCCGATGTGAAGAAGATACTGCCCTTCCTCCTGACCATGCCGGACAACCGGTTCTGGGCCGTTGGTATACAGGCGGGGAACGCGTGGAAGGACGGGGCGGCATACAAGGAGAATCTGAAATAGGCATCGCGCAGTAGAATGCTTTTTATGATATGGCTGCCGAGGAAAAACTTCTTCCTGGAGTCAGCACCACACGCACGATGAAATGATGTATGTGTTTCATCGGGAAGGAGAGGAGGTAAAAATGCCCACCTTCGAATATGCGTGCAAAGACTGTGGTAAGGAATTTATTGTTTTCCTTTCTATCAAGGAATACGAAGCGAAGCCAAAGATCACGTGTCCTCACTGTGAGAGTGATCATGTTGAGAGAAAATTATCAGGTTTTTCGGCGAAGACGAGCAGAAAGTCATAGATATTGATTATGGAGAGATTGATGTCTTCCAGTACTCGTTGAGATTTCCATCCTTCGCAACACATAAAGTTGCAAGCCGTATTCTGCACCATATACCGATAAAATACACAATCACTATCGTTGACATCGAATCAGATCAGGCATATATTCATGCATAATATAGCTATAATTACAGCCGACCGAGAAGACCACCTAACTATGCACACATTTTGCGTTGCTCAGTAGGGGGTCTATGTTTCGGCGCTCTGTAAGGGGTCTACTCAATAATAAATAGTTAGATTTCAAAGAAAGGAGATCTATGCCTTTCCCTGTAGACGAAATTTACATTAAGCAAGCCGAAGAAAAACTCGGGGTTGAATTCCCGCCCTCTTTCAAGATTAAAATGATGAAAGATAATGGTGGCGAAATTGCTACCGAGGAAGATGACTGGGAGCTGTTTCCATTCTTTGATTCAAGTGACAAAAAGAGGTTAAGTCGCACTTCGAATGATATTATTCGTGAAACAGAGTTGGCAAAGAAATGGCCTAATTTCCCAGCTGACTGCATTGGCATTGCATCAAATGGATCAGGAGATTTCCTAGTCTTCAAACGAGAGTCTCCGCAAGCCAAGAAATTAGAAGAGGTAGTTTATTTTTGGTCGCATGAAACCGGAGAGCTGGAAAAAGTATCTTCTTCGTTTTCAGAACTCATTTAGTCAGGTGGTCGC
>MHDZ01000091.1:0-41063 GCA_001805055.1 Nitrospirae bacterium GWC2_57_13 | reverse complement strand
CCCTCAGCCGAGCCGTGGCCGCGCTTCGCACGGGCCATTGCCCCGGGTGTTAGGTGCTCACTTGACGGAGGCTCACTTGAGTGAAATGACCGATTTCGAAATGCGCGCCAATAACATTGCGGTCGCGATAAGTGATGCACGAAGCCGGGTGGAGGCTTTTGGCTATTTGCACGAATCACCAGATGAGGTTGTATCTCGAATTGTGGGGATGTTCATTTGTTGGCTCACGGCATGTGAAGAAGCGCGGCTTCAAAACATGAATGCCGACGCAACGTTTCGTACCGCTGTGATTGATGCTTTGCCTGCTGTAGATGATCCGAACTGGGATACGTATATCATGCCGAAGCCCAGTTCATCGCTCAAACAGCGAGCAGAGGCACTTTGGGGTATACGCATTGCCTTTACACATGCCGATGGAGATACGAATCTCATTAGCAATCCAACGAATAAAGCATTCGCCCAAAATGCTCATCTCCATATTCCAGGAGTGATCTTAGAAAAAAGCGGAAGGCTTAACTTGTCGGGTTGCAACACTCACACACCAATTAAATGTATCGTTCAAATTCGGGCAGTTCTACCATGAAGTCGCACCAACACTGCGCTGCATGGGAATTAGGTGAATGATGACCGAACCATCAAAACATAAACAAGCAGGTGCGCTCTTTTTTTTCTCACTAGAACATGCACTCACTTATGGGGTGAGTCACTTTGGAGAAGATACAGATGATAGAAAAGAATTCATTGAAAACAATGAACATTTATATGCTGGAATAATGTTGGTTTCTCTTTTTGCATATCTTGAAAGTACATTAGGCCGCAAATGGATCTCACGGTGTGGAGGCAGAAAAGAATCAGAATTGGAAATGCTTAGGTTTATAAGAAATGCGTTCATTCACAGTAATAGCCATATACGTGATCTTAATACATATACTGAGCATGAAGAAAAAGGTTAAGAGACTACATGTTTGACTTAAAAGCCGGAAACATAAAAGATGAAAAAGGAAATACATACCCAGTATATATGGATATATCAGATGAAGGCGTAGTTTCTCTAAATAAAAACGCCATACACATTTTCAAAGTCATTGGGTGCGCATTAAGCCATTGAGAACATTACCTAACAATAAACCCTGATCCAACAGGCGCTTCCACGGCGACGCGCCAAAGGGTGGCGCGTGACCGGCGTGTTATATTCAGCGTTTTTCCAAATACAGAAGAATTTAATTGGAATATTTATGTTGACTACAGAAATACTGAACCATGTTGGATTTGAGAAAATTTTGATTAAATATCAAAAGGCATTGCAATATTTAGAAAACTGGAAAATCAAGATCCCAAAAGATTCAAGATTATTTAATTATGAGCAGTCAATAAAATACTTGGCGGCTAAGGGGATAGGTGAAAACCCTAGCCACCTGTGTGATTTAATGTTTGATCTTATAGAAATAGATGAAATCAGTGATATCATTTTAAATGAAAATAATATTTTATCTGACAATGAAATAATTATAAAACTCACCGATATGGTCAAAGGCTTACAGATTAAAAATATTGATGAAGATCCTCAAGCCCGAAGTAGTCAGTTTGAGCTGTATGTGAGAGCACTTCTAAATATGTCAGGTCTTGATTGTTATTTCAACCCAACTCAACCTATTAAAACGCCTGACTTAACTGTAAAATTTGGTGATAAAGATTTTGATCTTGAAGTAAAACGACCGTTAAGTGCGAAGAATCTTCTCCGTAATACATTTAAGAAAGCCTGTTCTCAGCTTGATGCTAAAAATCCTGGAATATTAATTTTATCTTTAGATCATGTTCTTTTGGGTGGTAATAATGTTATTGCATTAGAAGAAGGTGACTCTATGGAGGATAGTTTAAAGTTATTAGAGAAAGAAACAACTAAATGGTTGGATAAAAATAAAAAGAGTCTAATGCAACGTTTTAAATCAGAAGAGTCAGTATGTGCTCTATTACTAATTGTTAAAGTCCCTGTTTTTATAGGCCATCTGGATAAAATGATGTTTGCAAATCATCTACGACAAATTAACCTGAAAGGCTTTTCAAAAGATAATTCAAAATATGTAGAATCTATCAGTAAACATCTTGACAAAGTGTGGGCCAATAAAAATCAAGATTTAAACTAATAAGTCTCAAGTAAATATTTCCTTGAGTTTATAAATATAACAAGTGCATATACGCCGACGCCTGAAGGCGCGGGTTATGCTTGTCGTTCTCCCCTCCGCTCCGCGGAGGGGAGAATCCCGGCGTTAACTCGCCCGACTGCCTAACCCCTCCGCTACGCTCCGGGGAGAACCAGGCAGTCAACATCGACACCCCGCTGCGCGGGGGCGAGTTACCGCCGGGATTGATCTATGTTTCCCGAGTTGAATGAAAACCTTTACACCTCAAGCATGGAGTCAAGATTATGCGAATTGACCACGTGGCACTCTGGACCAAGGACCTTGAACGCTGCAACCAGTTCTATGTTTCCTATTTCGGCGCTGTAGCTGGAGAAAAGTACGTCAACCCTGCAAAGGGATTCGAATCGTGTTTTCTTAGCTTCGGAGATGGTGCACGTATAGAAGCCATGAAGACTACAACTCACTCGCCTGTAGAGTTTGAGCCGGGTGCTCAACGCATGGGACTGACACACTTCGCCATCTCCCTCGGGTCGGAGCAGCTGGTTGACGAGTTGACTCAAAGACTCAGGGGCGATGGTTTTCCTATCCTGGACGGACCACGCCGGACTGGCGACGGGTACTATGAAAGCGTAGCGCTCGACCCAGACGGAAACAGAATTGAAATCACGGCCTGACGCGCGGCAAAAACTCAACCACGCCGAGTGAGGGTCGCTGAAGGACGCGCCCCTTACGGCGGCATTAGGTCGGTATTCTACGTTGCATAAACAACCTATCCGGCGAAAAGGACAGAACATGCGATATTTCATCGGTCTCGTCATACTATTTGCCTGGTTGGGGACCGCACATGCCTTAACGCCTCTTCCTGACAGCTCTCCAGTATTCTTTGCGGGAGAATGGGCAGGGACCGGTGAGCAGGGCGCCTACTGCTATCTTAACCTGAGCGCTGACGGCTGGGGATGGGTGCTCATCGATGGCGGGGCGGGTGACTGGTTTGGCGCGCGAATACAATGGCGCAATCGGCAACAGTCGCTTCAGGTCGAAAAGATCATCCCGCTAACAGCCTCAACCCAACGACGTATCATGCCATTGGCAAAAATTTGTTCTCCGCAGCGGATTCAATCAATCTTTGAGTTTGACCTGGAACACATTGCCCGCCGGCTGCCAACTGCAAAAGATCGGAACAACGGAACATCACCTTGATCGGGCACGCAGAGTCATTGACGAATTGCAGCCAGGGGAGGGCAAACGATGAAGCGCGAGGGTCCTTACTGGTGGATCGTCCTTATCTTCTGGCCTTTACTCGGCGGCGCGTGGGGCGCTTGGGTCTTGTTTCGGGGTCCCTATTCCCGTCTATCACACATAAACACGGATACCTTTGCGCCGGTTTTCGTGTGGGGTTTTGCCGTTTTTTTCGCGTTAGTCGGCCTGATCGCTGGTGCGGGAATATGTGCGCTGATCGGCGGATTAGTTGAATGGCTTCGGCGGCGTTTTGGCATCGCTAGTATCGCAGCTATCGGTATCGCGACGCTGGTAAATGTGCTGGCGCTCTGGCAAATCGGCGATTTCCTTCAAGCGAAGTATCCTGGAATGCGCGCCGAAAGCGCCACGAAACAGCATCGCAGCAATGCTCCCGGGAAGTTCGCCCCTGCTGACAAGGGTGCTTACCGGAATCCTTGTTTAGATCCGCCTCCCACGGATACTAAGGAGCGTGCAATCTGGGACGCTGAATGCCGTTGAAATGCGGAAGAGAGAGTAACTTTCAACCTGGTTAACGCACCTCTCATTTACCGCGCGAGAGTGCGGTCTCGAGGGGCAGGTAGGGGACGTTGGTTCTCAGTGTGCATTGTGCTTGACAGGCCGTAAAAATAGATTCGGAGGAAAATTAAGTATCTTGAGAACCAACGTTATATAGTAGAAGGAGCATAGATGAATCAAGCAGTCCCCAAAGTTCCGCAAGCGGTACAAAATCAGGGATAAAGGGGCAGGGGATAAGCGCTTTACAAGCGGGGTATTGTATGAACGGTTTGGTCTCTACAAGGTGCCGACGACAGCGGGTTGGAAGAAAGCGCATGTCTGACGGTGAAGAACATCGGAAAGCCGTGTGCGGGAAAACCGCATGCACGGTTTGATGAGGGAGGGCTGGCCAAGGCGGCAATGGTTTGGCTATTTAGGCACCGTCAGACGAAAGGGACGGGAACAGACAAGCAGAGCCTAAAGCGGCAGCAACCAGTTCCCTACTCTACCCCGGTTACCCTCTTGAAATATGAGAAACTGCCTTTTCTAGACGCAACCCCAAAAGGTTTGGACCCCAAAGATTTGGTACTGTTTGAAATCTTCCATGGTTTTCATCTGAAAATGTCCCTTGAAATCCCCCTCACCCAACCCTTTCCCCGGTGGGGAGAGGATTAAGGTGAGGGGAAAGCACGCCGCTACTTCGCCATCTGCGATCCGAGCTTTTTGCGCCCCTCGATCGATTCGTTTACCCTCGCAAGCGCCTTTGATACTGAATCATCGGGCTTGGTCAGCGTCTTGTCGATCTGCTGGTACAGGGCCAGGGCCACTTCCGGCTTGCCTTGGGTCTCCGCGCAGATGCCAAGATTGAACAGGATGCTGATGGCGTTCGGGGCAAGGGGCTTCGCCTCGCTCCAGAGCGCACAGGCCCGGTCCATCCGGTTGCCACCGGCGAACTTCAATCCGTCCTTTAGCTTTGTCTTTGCCGCCTCTGCCGTGATGTCCGAAGTCCCGTCCTTCAAGGTGAACGTCATAACGGTGTAATAGGGGGCCACGTCCATCCGGAACTTCTGGACCGCGGCCTCCTGCACTTTCTTTTTCATTTGCTGCTGGTCCGGGATGGCCGCCTCGCCGGCGCAGCCCTTTGCCTGAGCTGTGTCTTCATAGACGTTCGAGAATATTATCCTGCTCGACTCCACTTCCACCAGCTTCGGCGTGAACGAGAACATCGCCGATCTCTTGGTGCAGTTCACCGTCGAATCGTACCACCTACTGCATTCCTGGGATTTTTTCCCCTTGCTGTCGGTCACCGTGCGGTAGGAGGAGCACTTTTTCCGGTTCTCGGTATACCTGCTGTCTTCCACTGAAGAGGTGACGAGGCCGGTGTAGATTCCCTTGGCCCCGACCATCTTGCCGACCTGCGCCGCGGTGTTGGCGTCCACAACACCGGCCATGGAAAGCTTCATCTCTTCCATGGCCTTGTCCAGGCTTCCCCGGTCGACGATCTGGAAGTACTGCTTGTCGTCGATGATCACGCTCGCGAGCGTGCTCTCCACGACCGACGTGAACGCCGTGCCGTCCGGCCCGTCGAGCGGCATCACCGCAATGCTCTTGAACTGCGCGGCCTGGCTGACCCGGCCCGGCATAAGCACGTTGGTCTTGATCGTCGTGGCGCAGCCGGAAACCGCCAAAAGCGCCAGGAACACCGCTACAGCCGCCTTTACAACCCTGCTTTTACCTCTCGTTTTCCCTGTCATGTGTTCGTCGTCCTCCTCGTGAAGTATGGTTTGCTTCTGAAAACAGCAATGATCCCCCTGAGACGACAGAGGAGCCGTTGATGCCGAACGAGCATATCGCCATGACCCTCTCTTTTCTTCCGTCCTCTCGATAGAGAAATGCTCGGTGCATCCTGAAATCGGATTCGCCGCCAGGGAATACCGCTTCCGCTTCGTTGTTTTTCTCCCAATTGTGAAAGCGTAGCATAACTGCTCGTAAATTGCAAGGTAGTCAAGGTGTAACAGTTTAGCCGTTTTCCGAAAGAAGAGTGCACCGCTCCGTGCGCCCTGCAGGCCGGAAGCCGTCATGCCGTTATTGTATTCTCCGACGACGTTCTTTTCAACTTGAATTATTGTACAGCGCGGCCTGGGCCGCTTTCGTATCGGCCGTATGGAGGGTCTGCAGAAATTCACGCGGGTGAACGCCCTGCCGTCTGGCGGTCTGGACGAGCGTTGGAATGATGCTGTGGGTCTTGAGCCCGCTGTCCGAGCGGGTGCCGAAGCTGACCTTCCTCATGATCACCATATCGTGCCCGAAGGTCCTGAGCACGCCCTCCCCGCCAAGGCCCATGATGGCCACGTCAACGCCGGTGCTGCCGAGTCTGCGTTTTGGTATGGTCATGATAAAAGTATATCATGCTGTTCCATGGCAGTTGCGCTGTCGTTGATTTTCGGTTACTATTCTCAGCGGGTCTCGTAAGGAACCTGGAGATCCCTGCATGGTTCTAATTGGCGACAGGGAGGAAGGATGTGCTGGCATGAGAAAAGAGATCGAACTCTACCGGTATTTTCTGAAAGACAGCGTGCGCCGGACCATCGATTTCTCGATCACCGACCAGAGCAGGGGCACGGCGCCCCCGCCCATTGAAAAGCCCTGTGCGCCGGACCAGAAACGGATCGACCTCGTGCCTGCAGGAGAGCTGCGATCTGTTCCGGCTGTCGACCTGCTGGCTGCGATCAATAACCGCAAGAGCCGCCGAAGTTTTCAGCCCCTGCCGCTGACCCTCGAGGAAGTGTCCTTTCTGCTCTGGGCAACGCAGGGCATCCGCAGGCAGGCCGGACCAGGCACCGCCTACCGGACGGTGCCCTCTGCCGGTTGCCGTCATGCCCTTGAGACCTATCTTTGTGTGTTCAATGTCACGGGACTTGAGCCGGGCATCTACCGGTATCTCCCGCTCGAGCATCAGCTTGTTCTGGAGCGTCGGGAGGAGGGACTGGCCGGAAAGGTCGTGACCGCGGCCCTGGGACAGCCCTTTGCGGGAAAGGCGGCGCTGACCTTCATCTGGACCGTCATGCCCTACCGCATGGAGTGGCGCTATGATATTGCGGCCCATAAGGTCATTGCCATTGATGCGGGACATGTGTGCCAGAATCTTTACCTGGCCTGTGAAGCGATAAGCGCCGGAACCTGCGCCATAGCCGCCTACCACCAGGAACTCATGGACGATCTGCTCGGTCTTGACGGCAAAGACGAGTTCACCCTCTATCTCGCGCCGGTCGGCAAGGTGCAGCAGCTGGGGGATTAGTAACTAAGGAATCAAAAGCTTCTCAAATGGGTTGAATGTTTTCAAGAAAATCATAAAGTCCCTGCAAATAAAGGGTGAAGCGGCTGTTTTTGAACCGCCGCTTTCCGCAAATTTACAATTTCCAATTCCGCTTTATGCGGGTTAGGGCAGCATCCAGGTATTGCCGCGGACGCGGCAGGATCGCCGGGCATTCAGAATATCGCAAAGAAGGGCGGAGAAAGCAGAATGGGGATACTAGAACGTACGATGAAGGCACTCGGGAGCAGGTCCGATGAAGCGCCTGATGCGAAGCCGGGCAGGAATGATCTCTGCTGGTGCGGAAGCGGGAAGAAATACAAGAAGTGCCATCTACCTGAGGACGATAAAAAGACCTCGGCATCAGTGTGCGCGTTGAATTGCGGGCCCACGTGAAGCTCGCGATGAGCTGAGTTTCAGCTCGCCGCGTCCCTTCGGACGGTCAGTTAATAGGGAGCCCTGAAGCAGCGGTCATAGCCCTTTGACATCTGTTCATCGTGGACATGCTTTTCCAGCAATCGGCCATTTGATTCCAGGAGGCTTGAAAAGGACACCAGTGCATAATCATGGCACCAGATGCGCGCGACGCTATTGGCAATGACCTTTTTTGAGTCGGTCGTGACATCCATGCAGTTGACGCTGTCCTGGCAATAGCTGGAATGCCTGCACTCGACATTACTACATTTTTTGATCATCCTGGGCTCCGCAGCTGCAAGAAATTGTTACTTTGCGTCATTTTACTCATTGTCAATTGACCTGTCCAGAAAAAAATCTCATTTGTAGCGGCCTATAATACTAAGGGCTCCATTGACAGGGCAGGCGCATTTTACTATTCTAAGACCAGGAAGCACGAGGCAGCAGAAGGCGGGAACTCCTGAATTCCTGGGTGAGTGCATGCCCCGTTTCGCCAAGGCGGGACTGCAGGCCGCGTTTTCGCGTGGAGTGTGCGAAGCAGCGCAGCCGGCAGAAAGGAGACACCATGAAGAGCGACTGGAGGAATTTCATAGCTGTTGACTCAGCCTACCACCCGGCAAAGGCTTCCATCCGCAACAAGGACATCCCGGTGGAGACCGTGCTCGAGGAGCTGGCAAGGAGCGGGAGCATCCGCGGTGTGCGTTCGCGTTTTCCGCAGCTCAACACCGCGGAGATCCGCGCCTGCCTGGCCTATGCCGCGGAACTGGTGAAGGAGAATATTCTTCCACTGTCCGCTTACATCGACTCGCGGTTCATGCGGTACATGGTCAGCTAGGGACGGGCAGATTTCCCCTCAGAGAAAAGGACCAGGCAGGGGATTGTTTTTTGGTTCGAACCGTGTTCATCGATGGTTACAACCGCAGTTTTAAGGAAAAAGGCGCTCCCGGTTTAGGGAGCGCCTTTTTCGTTCTGCAGGGTGATGGCTGCCGGTTCTAGGCGAAGCTCAGAACCTTCACGGCCTTGAGGCCCACAGCTCCGCGGTTCATGACGCCGTACTTCTTCAGGTCAAGGGTCTTCTCGCGCCCCTTCTCATCGATCACCTTCACCTGCTCGCCTTTTCTGACGCCGCGGAAGAGGATCACCTCGCCCTTCTTTACGTTCACGAGCTTCACGCCTTTGCCTGCTCCGGAGAGGGCCGGAATGTGCTTCGTTGCCAGCACCACTGCCTTTCCCTCCGACGTCAGGAAGAGCACGTTCGGTTCGCTCACGACCGAGACGCCCATGATGCTGTCGCCGGCCTTGACGCCGGCAAACTTTTTGCCGGCCCGCGTTGTAACGGTATTGAAGGCCGAGAGGTCGAACAGGAAGCCCACGCCGCCCGCAGAGACCGAGAGCGCCGTTACCGAGCCGCCGGCAAGGGAGAGGCTCTGCTGCTTGCCTTTTTTCGGCGCTGGTTCCGCCTCGATTTCCGGAGTGCCATCCACCACGCGGGTCATGTTCAGGGCGCTGACGGGCCGCTCACCATCGCCGAACTTGAAGAGGTGCTGGACAGGCTCGCCGAAGCCGGAGCCTGCGGGCAGGTCAAAGGCCTTGACGACGTAGGCCTTGCCTGTCGACGAGAATATGCCGATATTATCCCGCGTGTTCGCCGGCACCATGGCAAGCAGCTCATCGCCGTCCTTGAAGCGGGTCGATTCGCCCACGGTCTTGACGCGCCGGACCCAGCCCATTTTCGAAAGAATGATCGTCGTGTCCTCGTGGACGACAAAATCTTCCTGGGAGAATTCCACATCGTCGGCCGCCTTGATCACCGACTTCCGTTTGTCGCCGTATTCCTCGCGGATCGAGAGCAGTTCTGACTTGATCAGGCCCCAGATCTTCTTCTGGCTCGCCAGGATCGCGTCGATCTCCTTCTTCTGCTTCGTCTTTTCGGCTTTCTCCTTGCGGATGCGCTCGATCTCGAGGCCCGCAAGCTTGTAGAGCTGCAGCTCAAGGATGGCCTTCACCTGGTCGTCATCGAACTTGAAGTGCTTCTTGATCTTCTCGCCAGCTTCTTCTTTCGATTTCGATTTGCGGATGAGCTTGATGGCCGCATCGAGGTCGTCATAGAGCATCTCGAAGGCCTTCAGGATGTGCAGCCGCGCCTTCAGGAGCTTCAGGTCGTAGTTGAGCCGCTTGGTGGTGATCTCAAAGCGGAAGTCCAGGAAGTAGCGCATCACTTCCTTGAGCGACAGCCGTTCAGGCTCCATGTTAGGCTTGAGCGCCGTGAAGTTGACCGGGAAGCTGTTTTCGAGGTCCGTGTGCTTGAAGAGGTAGGCGGTCACGAGCTCCGGGCTCGTCTCGGCCTTGATCTCCAGGACCAGCCGGATCACATCGGTGGACTCGTCGCGCACGGCTGTGACCTGGGGCAGCTTCCGGTCGTCCAGGAGGCCGATGATCCGCTCCAGCACCTTCGCCTTGTTCACCTGGTAGGGGATGGAGGTGAAGACGATGGCCTGCTTGCCCCGCGGAAGCTCTTCGACATTGTATTCGCCGCGGACGCGGACCGCCCCGCTGCCGGTCTGGTAGATGTCCTTCAGCTCCTTCTTGGTGTTCAGGATCTGGCCGGACGTCGGGAAGTCGGGCCCCTTGATGAGCTTCAGGATGTCCTTCAGGTCGATGTTCGAATTGTCGATGATGGCCGTGAGACCGTCGATCACTTCGCTCAGGTTGTGCGGCGGGAAGGAACAGCTCATGCCCACGGCGATGCCCGAGGTGCCGTTCATCAGGAGCTGCGGGAAGCGGGCCGGCAGCACCACCGGCTCCTGCAGCGAGTTGTCGTAATTCGGACGGAATGCCACGGTCTCCTTGTCGATCTCGACGAGGAGCTCTTCGGCGATCTTCGAAAGCCGCGCTTCCGTATACCGCATGGCAGCGGCCGGATCGCCGTCGAGGCTCCCGAAGTTTCCCGAGCCATCAACGAGGGGATAGCGCAGAGAGAATTCCTGGGCCATCCTGACCATCGCATCGTAGGCCGCCTGGTCGCCGTGCGGGTGAAATTTTCCGAGCACCTCGCCCACGACAGCCGCGCTCTTCCGGAACCTGGTCGTGGGGCCCAGGCCCATCTCCCACATGGCGTAGAGGATGCGGCGGTGGACCGGTTTCAACCCGTCGCGCACGTCGGGCAGGGAACGGGAGACGATGGTGGAGAGGGCGTAGGTGAGGAACCGGTTCTCCACCTCCGAGTGGAGCGCCGTGGTCAACACGCTTTCTTCTTTTGCCGCCATAAGGCAACCCCTTTCACATACGGGAAAATGTAAAGCACAGATGCAAAGCGTTGCAGAGATACTGCTTGGGGCGGTATTGTACCACAAAGAAAGAGAATTTTTAAAGAGAGTTTTCAAAAAAGTGGTGTATAATAAGAACCATATGGTTACCCTTCCGACCAGCCAGGCGGAATCGTTCAGCATCGAGTCCTTCCGCTGCGGCAACTGCGACCAGGACTTCCAGGCCCGGGTGATCACCTGGGTCGATGTTTCTCGTGCGCCCCAGGTGCGGAAAACACTGCTCCGCTGGGAATTCAACAACATTCAGTGCACCAACTGCGGCTGCCGCCATTTTTCGGGCACACCCTTCTTCTATGAGGATTTTGAGGAGGGACTGCTGGTCGCCGTTTTTCCCCGGATCCCCGATGAGCGCGGGACCGTGGAGGCGACGATCAGGGAAAAGTACGGGTACTATCCCGTGCTCGAATATTTCTACGACATGACGCAGATCTGGACGCTTCTGTATCTCCAGGAACATTACCGGGCCAACAAGAACCTGCGCGCCCTCTCGCGGATCGGTAAGGGCGAGGAGCGGCTTACGCTGATACTCCGGTTCCTGAAAGAGGACCCGCTGATGATCGACATACGCGAGAAACTGACGGAAACGTTCTTTGGCGATGCCACGGAAGACGACCTGGTCGACCTCCTGAGCAAGGCCATTTACAAGCTGGAGCAGATGCTGCCCTGGCCGCTCGATCGGCGCTGCCTCTGCGGCGCCGATCTGTCAAAGGAGTTCAAGTGCTGCGGCCAGCAGATCGATCTTGACGAGCACGAGGCCCGCCTCTCTCCGCTGTACATTATTTATTGCCCCCTGTGCGAAGAGTCGCTCGCCGGCGCGTCCTGCGAAGCCTGCGGCCGCGTCTATACCTGGAAGCTCGGCACCGTCGAGACCGCTGCTGCCGGAGCGCCCGACTGCCGCCGGAACCAGGAAGCTCCCCGGGAGCTTCAGGACGGCTCGCGCAGCCTCTGTCCCTGAATGGTTTCCGTCCCCTGATCCCAGCCCCTGGCGGCATCCCCGAGCTCAGCCGGAATTTACCTTGACCTCCCGCGCCATTTATGCTATTTTTCGCACGATCCAGCCATTCGATGCAGTTTTCTTTCCCCTCACGGGCAATCCCAGCGTCAGACCATTCTGAGCTGTGGAAATAAGCAGGGCGGTTGTGGTGTACGAGTTCGTATGCGGCGGGCCTGCGGCTGAAGAGGCCGCGGCTTCCCGCGCCGAGCTGTCTCATCCAACCGCCTGCTGTTGCCAGCGCCTTCTTATTCTTCCGGTATAATCCGACAAGGCACACGATGCTGTTTCCAGGGACAGCTTGCGTTCGTTCGAAGGGATGAGCATGACCATTCCCGCAGTGCAGGCCCGGTGCGCCATGCTGAACAGCAGTGCGTCAAAGCAGCTCCAGACACTCTTCGTTTCGGAGAGCTGGCGGGAGCATTTTTCCATTCTTTCCGACACCCTCGGCTTTCACCTCAGCGCCTATACGGAGCAGGGGGAGCAGATCCTGTCCGTGGGGAGCCACACGCCCTTCTGCGCGCGCGTGATGTCCTGCGCCGAACTCAGCCGCCAGTGCGACACCTACTGTACCAGCGCCATGATGGGCGTCCTGAAGCTGACGCAGCCGCTGGTGTACAAATGCTACGCGAAGATCATGAGCTTTGCCTTCTCCGTGGAGTATTTGCGGGAGCGCGCTGTCATCCTGGGCCAGGGTTCCTTCGCCGGTTATCAGGATTTTCGGGACTTCATGGGCCTCATCGAGTCCTGCGGCGTGGAGCAGCTGTCGGTGACCACTCCCCTGCAGTTCACCGATGCAGACCATGTCCGGAAGGTCTGTGCGCTCGTTGAAAGTTCGGTGAACCATCTGCTGTATAAGGGCGAGGAATCGTTCACCCTTCAGCAGAAGATCGAGACGCTGAAGGACGTCATGGGCAGATGGAGCTCTTCCGGCCGGGAAGAACCCGAGAGCCACTACGAGCACATGCTCACCCAGCTCCTCGCCCTTCTGGATATCCAGTCCATCACCATCCTTTCACCGGACCGGCAGTCAGGCCGGTACGCAAGCCTCTACGGCATGAAGCGGGACGGCGGCCCCGCGCCCCATCTCACGCTGAAGGAGCACGATCCTGTCGTGCGGGAGCTGGGGAACGGGAGGCCTTCGGTCTCCTATCTCGATGCTTGTGCGGCCGGGAGGCAGGACTTCTCCGGAAAAGCCACGGTCTTCTACTTCTTCCCCATCGTTGTCAGCAGGAAGCTTGTGGGCATCGTCGCGATCTTTGACAGTGTGCTGTCGCCGGGCGACATGAATATCATTTCGTCCTTCTGCCGACAAACAGCGATCTCCATCGAGAACCACCGGCTGCATCATGACCTGTACCGGAAGTTTGACCGCTTCGCGGCTATCTCGGAGGTCTCGAAGGGCATTACGTCGATCGTCAACTTTGACGTGCTGGCGCAGACGATACTGGAACGATCGGCTGATCTGCTCAGGGCCGAGCAGGGCTCCCTGTTGCTTATGGACCAGGAGGCCGAGGCGCTGCTGCTGGAGGCGTGGAAGGGGCTGGCCGGCGACATCACGGAGAAGCTCAAGATCCGGAAGGGCGAAGGTATTGCCGGCACGGTGGCCGCACTGGGCGAACCCTATCTGGTCAGGAACGTTGAGAACGATCCGCGGATCATGAAGAAGAACCTGATGCGGTATAAGACGCCGTCTTTTGTCAGCGTTCCGCTCAAGGTCGACGGGCGTGTGATCGGAGTGCTGAACCTGTCGGACAAGGAAGGCGGGGAGCCCTTCAACGACGAGGACCTGGAGCTCCTGCAGTCCTTCGCCACCCATGCCGCCGTCGTCATGGAGCGCAATCAGCTCTTCGCCCAGTCCGAGACCCTGAAGCGGCTTTCGATCACCGATCCGCTCACGGGTCTGCTGAACCGCCGGTATCTCCTCGACCGGCTGGAGGATGAGATCTCGCGCGCCGGCAGGCACGGCCGGGCCCTCAGCATCCTGATGCTCGACATCGACGGTTTCAAGAGCTACAACGACACCTACGGGCATGCGACGGGTGACAAGGCGCTGATCATCATCGCGGACTCTGTGATGACTTCGATCCGCGCCATGGACATTGCGGCGCGCTTCGGCGGCGACGAACTGGTGGTGATCCTTCCGGAGACCGACAAGGCACTGGCCCTGATCATCGCGGAACGTCTGCGCAAGGATGCGTCTGCCGCCGAGCTGCCGGGCGGACAGGACGCGGCGACCGGGATCCTGATGACCGTGAGTATCGGCATCGCCTGTTATCCGGAGCACGGCATGACGGCCCAGACGCTCCTGGAGACCGCAGATAAGGCGCTCTACCGCGCGAAGCACGGAGGACGCAACCGCATCGAGGTGTATTCCTGACCCGCATAAAGCGGAATTGGAAATATTAAATTGTAAACTGGAAAGTGCAAATTTTTTGTAACTACTCAGCCTTTTTTATCCGCAGATTGCGCTGATTTCGCAGAGAATAGCAAACCCGGATTCTGGTTTTAAAATCTGCGTCCATCTGTGAAATCTGTGGACTGAAGGCTTTTTCTCAGCCTTGGCTTATCCCATGCTGAAAAGAAGCTGAATAGCCGCCATTTTTTAAAAACGACAGCTTGTAAACCGATATATTGACCGCTATCTTATAAGGCTATTGTGACGTTCCGGGAAATTTTTCTATCCATGGTGGGCAGAATTTAACGCATACGTGACTACTATGCCGTTCAGGATACTACCAGAAGAGGAATTCATCGGCCGCGGCGACGATCTGCTGAGGCTGTACCGCCGGGCGCTTACATCCGACGAGACCTTCGTCCGCAGCGCACTGCTGTCAGGCCCGCGGGGCGTGGGCAAGACGGAACTGCTGAAGCAGCTTTTCAACCGGCTTTTCTGGAAGCAGGATTCCGTGGCGCCCTTTTATTTTTCCGTCAATCCCGCCTTCCTGTCCGCAGCCGACTTTGCCCGGGATTTCCTCGTCCAGTTCCTGCACCAGCGCCTCGCCTTTGAAAGCAAAGACCGCGGTCTGATCACCCTCTCGGCGCCGTCGCTGAACGAGCTCGCGCAGCGTTCTGAAGAGCGGAACGACTCCTGGGCCAGGGAAACGATAGAACGCTTCCGCGGCCGGAGCAGTGATCCCCTTGATGCGCTGTGCATCGCCCTTGCCGCACCCCACCACGCCGCTCTGGCCACGGGCAAGCCGGCGGCAGTGTTCATTGATGAATTCCAGAACGTACGCCTTCTGCACCGCAACGGAAACGCCGACCCCTCCCTCTCGTCGCTTTTAGAGCCGTTGCTTACTTCGAGAAAGACCCCCTGCCTCATAGCAGGCCACGACGCCGAGATCGTGGAGATCCCGGTCACGGCCGGCATCGCCCGCCTGGAGGTTGCTCCGCTCAGCCGAGCGAATGCCTCGGCCCTTGTTGCTTCCCTGTCCGGCGGCAGCGGCGCCGGCGACGCACCTGACCAGCTCCACGAGCGCCTCAACGGGATCCCGCTGTATCTCCGGTGCGTGGCAGCGGCCGTGCAGGGGCAGACAGGCGAACGCAACTTTTGGGAAGCCTATGCCCGCGAACTCCTGGACGGCGCTCTCTCCCTTTACTGGTCGTCCCTGTTCAAGCGCCATGTGCCCGCACTGAACGCGCGCAGTACGGCCCTTGCCGTTGCGTATGAGGTCTGTCGTGCCGGTGAGGCCCTCACGCCAGCCAAGATCGCAAGCGCCCATTCGATCAGCGAAGAACAGACGGCGATGCTGCTGCAGGCGCTTCACGCCGCGGGTCTGGTGCAGGGTGAGTACGGTGTGTACCGTCCGCCTGACGACGGCGTACGGGTGGATTTCATCAGGGCGCTCCACAGCACATCGCTGCTAGGCAAGCATCCCCGCGAAGTCGCCGCGGATCTGTTCGGCGCTCGGCGAACAGCCGTTGCGCGGGGCGCCGCCGTTGAACTGTCGCTGTCAAAGTCCCGGGACGCGGAGCTTGTGGCCGCCCAGTGCCTCGCCCAGATCGGCAGGAACCTGGGCGTCAATGAAGAGATCATCGGCCAGCTCCAGATCGCGCTGATAGAGGCCTGCATCAACGCGCTCGAGCATGGCGATTCCGAGGACCGCCAGGTCCTGATCCGCTTTGACCACAGCGACGGCAGGTTCGAGATCGCCGTCGAAAGCTCGGGCCGGGAGTTCGTATCGCACGAAACCGGCGCGCCCTTTTACAAGGAGCGGATGCGCGAGGACGCGAGCAGAGGGTGGGGCCTGAAGCTGATGCAGAAATTTACCGATGAAGTGCGCTTCGAGCGGACTCCGCGCGGGACGAGGGTGGTCCTGGTGAAGCGCTTCGGAACGGCCGAGGCGGTCCAAAAGGAGGGTGCAGTGAATGGCAAGTAATTTTACCCTGTCCATGAAGGCGGTCGATGACGTGGTGGTCCTTGTCCCCAAGGGATACATAAACGATCTCGGCGCCGTCCGCATAGAGCAGGCGAGTGAGCAGTACTTTGACAAGGGAACGCGGAAATTCATCATTAATTTCGCCGATATGTATTTTATCAACAGCATCGGCGCGTCGGTCATCACCGGGATAGTCAACAAGAACCTGGAGCGCGAGGCCGTGCTCTGTTTCACCAATATGAAGAAAATGCACAGGGACGTCTTTGAGATGCTGGGCATCACGAAGCATGTGCGGGTGTTCCGGGAAGAAGGGGACGCTCTGATCTTCTTGCATGAAGGGGAGTGATATGGAAAGAAAAACGGACCTCACGCGGCTGCTGTTCAGCATCTCGTCCCTTGCCGACCTGGGACAGGAAGTTTCGTCGGCCAAGGACGTTGAGGAGAAGATGCGGTCTGCGCTTTATGTGGTGACCGGCATGTTTTCCGTGCCCCGGGCGGCGCTGCTGGCCTATACCCCGAGGCGGCGGTGCATGGAAGTCCTGGCGGGAAAAGGTGTCGACGCGGCGCCGGACATTCGTCTCTGTGTCGATGCCGTTCACCTGAAGTCCTTTCCGATGAATGAACTCGTTGCATGCGATGACCTGGCCGGCAGCCCGCTCTATGAGCGCAACCGCGAGGCCTTCCGTCGGCTGGGAACAAAGACCTTTGTGCCGCTCTTCGCGAAGAACGAATGCGTTGGCGCTCTGTCGCTCGGGAAGCGGTTGAGCAGGAATGCCTATCTCCGGAGCGAGAAAGATGCCCTGAAAGCGGCAGCCCATCAACTCGCGATCACCCTGCAGAACGCGCGGCTGTTCCTGAAGCTCTCGGAAAAGGTGGCGGAGAATAAACGGCTCTACGAGAACATGCGCCAGATCTACCTTGATACCATCCAGGCCTTTGCCGCTGCCATCGATTTCAAGGACGATTACACGAAGAACCATTCCCTCCGGGTCGCAACCTATGCCGCCGCGGTTGCAGGCGATCTCGGCTGGCAGGAGAAGGACATCGAGGCGATCTATATCGCGGGACTGCTGCATGACATCGGCAAGATCGTGATCGACAGCGGCATTATCAACAAACGGGACGAGCTGACGACGAGGGAGCGCGATGTGATCAGGACGCACCCCCAGGTGTCCTACAGTATTCTGTCGAAGATACGGTTTCCCTGGAAGAACGTGGTCCAGTTCATACGGCACCATCACGAGCGGATCGATGGCGGCGGGTATCCCGACTCGCTGAGCGAGGGCGAGCTGAGCGAGGGGGCAAAGATCCTGAACCTTGCCGACGCCTTTGATGCCATGGTGACCGACAGGCCCTACCGTGACCGGCTGACACTCGAGGAGGCCTTCCGCGAGATCCGGCGGTGCCGCGGCACCCAGTTCGATGGAAGGATATCAGATGTATTCTGCGATCTGCTCCGAAAGGAAATGGACGGCGACGTGATGCAGGCGCGGATCCTGCCGCAGCTCAGGAAGATCGGCGCTCTGCAGCTCGAACCGGCAGGGACCCTCTACGAGGCATAAGCGGTGATATTCTTCCCGCCTTACCCCCGCAAGTGACAGTCCACGAAATGTCCGTTCCCCAGGTCCGTTGTTCGCGGTACGATCTTGTCGCAGGGCTCGAACCGATAGAGGCAGCGCGTATGGAACCGGCATCCCGGCGGGATGCTCGTGGGGCTCGGAATGTCCCCTTTCAGCAGGATGCGTTTCTTTTTGATCGTCGGGTCGAGCACCGGTATGTCGGCCAGCAGTGCCTCCGTATAGGGGTGGGATGGCGATCTATAGATCTCTTCGGCCGGCGCGATCTCGACGATCTTTCCCAGATACATTACGGCAACGCGGTCGGAAAAATAGCGCACCAGATTCAGGTCGTGGGCAATGAAGAGGAAGGAGAGCTCCATTTCCTTCTGAATTTCCTCCAGGAGGTTGATGATCTGGGCCTGGACCGAGACGTCAAGGGCCGAAACGGGTTCGTCGGCAACGATGAAAGAGGGCCGGCAGGCAAGGGCGCGGGCGATGCCGATCCGCTGGCGCTGTCCGCCGGAGAACTCGTGGGGATACCGCATTGCGGCGTCTGCCGGCAGTCCCACCTTGCCGAGCAGCTCAACGGCGCGTGCATCGAGGTCTGACCGTTTCGCCAGGTCGTGAATGACCAGCGGCTCGGTTATGATGTCCCGCACGCGCATGCGCGGGTTGAGCGATGCAAAGGGATCCTGAAAGATCACCTGCATCTTCCTGCGGAGCGCGCGCAGTGCGGATTTGTTCAGCGACGCGATGTCGCGACCCTCGACGATCACGCGACCCGACGTGGGCGGCAGCAGGCCCAGGACGAGCCTGCCAAGCGTGGATTTACCGCACCCGCTCTCGCCCACCAGCCCCACCACCTCGCCGGGGGCGACGGTCAGACTCACGCCGTCAACGGCGCGGGCCGCCACGGTCCTGGCCGGTCCGGCCTTCACGGAAAAGGTTTTATGCAGGTCTTCTATCTGGAGAAAAGGATTCGTCATGGTTTTTTGCATGAATGAAACAAAAAAATACTGGACGCGGACCAAATCAGATACACTCATAAAAAGTAAAAATCTACCAGGTCGTCACTGAGACAGGTCGAAAAAAAAGAATGAACGGGTTTCCTCCGTGCCCGACCTCACGCAGTTGTGAAGCCGTTTTTTACGAGTCCATCAAATCAGGAACGTCCGATAAAGTCAAAAGGAAGTTTCTCCGCATCCTCCGCTGTGTCCCCCCATGTTCCTACCGTGCTTCCCAGCACCGCACCAGATGTCCGGGCCTTACCTCAAGCAGGTCCGGCCGTGTGTCGCAGCGCTGCGTCCTGAGTTCGCATCTCGGGGCGAAGGCGCATCCCGCCGGGAGGTCCTCGAGCTTCGGTACCGATCCGGGGATCGTGCGAAGCCGCGTTTTCCGCGTTGCGCCGGGCTGCGGGATCGACGCCATCAGCCCCCGCGTGTAAGGGTGCAGGGTATGAGCAAAAAGCTCGACGGTCTCGGCCTGCTCCACGATCCTTCCGGCGTACATCACGGCCACGTCATCGGCGCGCTCGGCGATCAGTCCGAGATCGTGCGTTACGAGCACCATGGCCATTCCCATTTCAGACTGGATTCGGGCAAGGAGCTCAAGAATATGCGCCTGGATCGTGACGTCGAGGGCCGTTGTCGGCTCGTCTGCCAGGATGAGCGACGGCCGGCAGGCAATGGCCATGGCGATCATGACGCGCTGGCGCATGCCGCCCGAGAGCTGGTGGGGATATTCATGGATGCGCTTTTCCGGGGCAGGAATGCCCACATCGCGCAGGAGCTGCACGGCCGCGTCGCGGGCCGGGCCCGCGTCGAGGCGCTGGTGCGCTATAAGCACCTCGGCGATCTGATTGCCCACGGTGAAGACGGGGTTGAGCGCCGTCATGGGTTCCTGAAAGATCATGGCGATACGCGCGCCGCGCACGGCCCGCATCTGGTCGTCGGAGAGGGAAAGCAGGTCGCGGCCTTCGAACCCGATGGACCCGGAAACGATCCGGCCCGGCAACGGCACCAGCCGCAGGATGGAAAGGGCCGTGACGGTCTTTCCGCAGCCCGACTCGCCGACCAGGCCCAGAACGCGGCCGGCGCCGAGGCGCAGGCTGACGTCATCGACGGCGCGGACAACGCCCCTGCGGGTGAAGAAGTGCGTTGACAGGTTCGTTATGGTGAGGAGGTCCACCGGGCCAGGCTCCTCGATCATGAACTATGCGGCCTGACGAAGCTGAGGTAGGTCTTGATGGCGGAGTTGTCGGGATCGAGCTTGAGCGCTTCCTTCCATTCCTCCTCGGCAAGGCCGTAGAAGCCTCCCGAGTAATAGGTCACGCCGAGATGCAGGCGAGCCGGAATGAAGCTAGGATTGATCTCCTTTGCCTTGTTGAATTGCTTGATCGCCTCATCGTGCTTTCCATTGTCCCGGAGCGCGATCCCGAGCTCGGTGATGATGTCGGCGAAGTTCGGCGACAGGGCAAGGGCCTTGCGGTATTCGTCGATGGCATCGTCAAGGATGCCTAGTTCATAGTAGAGGTTTCCGATGCGCAGGTGTTCATTTGCCAGTTTGCCCCGCACAAAGGGGTCGATGGCGCGCGGCGCGGCAGCGGTGACCTTGGCGGCGCTCTCGAAGACCTCCCGGGCCCTTTCATAGCGCCCCGCGTCGCTGTAGGTGATGGCGAGATTCAGCGCCGCCTCCGTATAGGACGGATTCAGTTCCAGCGCCCGTTCGAAGGCCTTAAGCGCAAGCTGAGGCCGGTTGGTCTGATGATAGATCACGCCCATCTTGTTCTGGATGTCGGCGAAATTGGGGTGCGCTTTCAGGACCTCGAGGAAGGCGATCTCGGCCAGATCATAGTTCCCCTTGCTGAATGCTTCCATGCCGTTTTCATAGACATCTTCCAGTTTCTGGCGCATGTTCTCTCCGTGCTTTTGTCGAAAATTTTGTCGCTCGTAGAAGTCTTCTGCCAACAGATAGTAATCGAACTCTAGCACACAGGCCGAAGCCATGTCAATGTAAAATAAAGTGAAACGCCGTGCGGACGCGCCCGGAGCCCTGGTGCGTTTTAAGGCTTGCCAGTGTTGTTATCTTGCAACAGCGGAAAGCGCGACGGGTCAATTCTGCCACAAATACTTTGCTGCAAACGATATAAAATAAAGTAAATTCAACAGGTTATTTATGGTCCATTGCTGGCATGCAGATTGCTTAGTATCTCTTCGTTCGCAAAGTGATGTCGCTAGAGGTAATCGCACTCATGATGAGATTTCAGAGAACGATCAAGAACACAATGGCCGTCGAAGGGATCGGGCTCCATTCCGGACGTCCTGTGCGGATGCTGTTGCAGCCGGCCGCTGCCGGGCAGGGTATTGTGTTCATCCGCACTGATCTGGGCGGCGTCGAGATAGCGGCAGCAGCGGAAAACACCTCGGCCACGAGCTACGCGACCACCCTGAGCCGGAACAACGCATCAATCAAGACCGTGGAGCACCTGCTCGCGGCGCTTGCCGGGCTCGGCATTGACAATGTTACCATTGAGATCGACGGTGAAGAGCTGCCCATCCTCGACGGAAGCGCGGCCCCCTTTGTGCGTCTGATCGTCGAAGCGGGCATCCAGATGCAGTCCCTGCAGCGTTCCACGATCAAGATCACCAAGCCGATCTTTGTTCGCGAGGGGAGCAAGCAGGTCGCCCTGTGGCCCGCCGACAGCCCCAGCATCTCCTATTTCATCGATTTTGATCATCCCTTGCTGAGGGAGCAGGCGATGAATATTCCGGTCTCGGAGGAGAGCTTTCTCCGTGAGCTTGCCGACGCACGCACCTTCGGCTTTTTGAGCGATGTGCAGATGCTGCAGGCCAATGGCCTTGCCAGGGGCGGCTCCCTGGAGAACGCCGTCGTTCTGGACGAACAAAAGGTGCTGAACAAGGAAGGCCTGCGCCACCGCGATGAGTTCGTGCGCCACAAGATCCTTGATCTCATCGGCGATCTCTCTCTGGCCGGCATGCCGATCATCGGGCATGTGGTCGCCCATAAGGCGGGCCACAGCCTGAACGCCCGCATGGTCAAGAAGCTCCTGGAGCATCCCGAATGCTGGACCGTGATCGGTTCGCCGGCCGCGACCAGGGAACTACCTCAGGAAGCGCACTATCAGTATCAGGCGTCGCTGTAGCGGATCTCCGCAGGAATGTGCGGATAACGTGGTGTTCACCGGGAAGCCGGCATCTGTTGATCAGATGCCGGCTTTTTATTTTACACGCTGGAGCCGGGCTGGTCGTCAGAACCGAAGCGTAAAGGCGAGGATATCACGGCCGCGGTCATCGCGAAGATAGGATATGCCGTAGCGGCTCTGGAGATCGTCGAGATAGCGCTGTTCCGCCCGGCGATTATATTTGTGGGCGCTGCCCATGGCATTGTAGATGTTTCCGAAATACCAGCCTGATTCGAAAAAGAGCAGGATCCCGCCGGTCACGTCGTTGTCGCTCTTAAAAGCTTCCACGGTGGCCCAGATGAACAGGCTGTTCAGCAGG
The DNA here is from genome assembly GCA_001805055.1 of Nitrospirae bacterium GWC2_57_13. Lineage (GTDB taxonomy): Bacteria > Nitrospirota > UBA9217 > UBA9217 > UBA9217 > GWC2-57-13. Next base: position 18,683 of record MHDZ01000091.1, on the reverse strand, counting down.
AAGGAGGTGGTCGCGTCAGCGGGTCTGCCGACATAGAGCTGCCCGGCGCCTGGAAGCACGGCAGAGAGCGTACCCGCGAGGGCGGGAGATTTTTTCTGCAGGCCGGGATATCCGGCGGACTCGCCGGCCAGTGCTTCGGCCTGGCGCCGCTCCGCGGAGCCCGCAGGTACGCTTCGGAACTCCGCGCCTGCCTGCTGCCATTCCCCCAGCTGCAGGTAGACCCATCCGGTACGGATGCGAACGGCATCTGCCCGGGGGTCCCTGGGATAGGAGGCCAGGAACTCCTCAAGCATGTTGAGGGCAAGGTGATGATCCTTTTTCCGGATATACGCTTCGGCCAGTGAAAGCTGGGCCTTCCTGCCGATCTCGCTGCCGGCATAAGTGTTCGACAGGTCGCGCAGCTGTTTGATAGCCTGTGTATATTTACCGCCCTCAAGGTATGCCATGGCGATCTGGTATTGTGCCGCAGTGCTCAGAGTATGGGTGGGATAGAAAAAAAGGAGCCGTTCATACTCGGTGATGGCGCGGTAATAATCTCCGGCTCCGTAGAGATGATCGGCAAAGGATTTGATCGACTCGGCAGAGGGCTCCCCGCCCTGCGCGGACGGCGCGATGAGCAGCATCGTGATAAGGAGAAGTGCGGCGCGGTTCGGGAGCATCATGGGCGGTACCACCAGAAGTCATTGTTGTCCAGCGGGTCGATGTAGCGATAGCGGTTGCCGACCTTCAAGAGAGGGACGTAATCGCGCTCATCGGGCTCGTGGATCAGGCGGTCGGCGCTCATAATGATCCCCAGGATCGGACCGTGCTTGCGGATCGCAAGAACGCTGTACTGCGAGCAGGTCGGGTACATGGGGCACCTGTCGCCGTCCACATGCGTGATATGGTTCTGATAGAGCCGGAGCAGCCAGATGAAGGGCGTCGCAGCAACGAAATGCAGGGCCGGCTCCCGAGACGCCGGTGCAGACTCCTGGTCAGCCGGCGACAGCAGCGCGGGCGCCTCCGTACTCGTTGACCAGGGACCCCAGTCACGGGCAGCGGCCTCGCCTGCAGGCAACATGAGGCAGAGCACAGTGATAAGCGTCAATGCGCGGGTCATAGCAGCCTAATGACGAATTCGCCGTCCGATGGTTCTACCAGAGATAGGCCAGGGGGTCCTGGGGCGCCCCGTTCTTGCGTATTTCAAAGTGAAGATGCGGGCCTGTCGTGCGTCCTGTTGCACCCACCTTGGCAATGATCTGGCCTTTTTTGACCTGCTGGCCTGACCGCGCGAGGACCTCAGAGCAGTGGCCGTAGAGCGTGGTATAGCCGTCCTTGTGGGTGATGATGGCGTATTTGCCGATGTACTCCCCCTCGCCCGCTTCGGTCACCGTGCCCGCGGCAGCGGCGGCGATGCGCGTGCCCGAGGGCGCGGCAAGATCGAGGCCCGTGTGCTTGCCCCGGAATCCGCCGACCGGGTGCTTCCGCATTCCCATCGTCGAGGTGATCCGGCCGGTGAGAGGCGAGCCGAAGATGCCGCGAAGCCGGTATCGTGTGTCCATGTCGGCGGCGAGCTGAAGCGGTTTTGCGCCGGGGATGAACAGCTCCAGTCCATCGGGCAGGATGTGTTTTTCGCCCAGGTTGTTCACCGAGGCGACGGCCTCGTCAGGCACGCCGTAGGCGGCGGCCACAACAGGCAGCCGGTCGCCGCTTTGGGTCACGTGGATAGCGCCCCGGCGGTTCGGCACCCGGATCTTCTGGCCCGTGACGGCCTGAAGCTTGGTCAGGCCCTGATTTGCTCCCACGACCGTATCGATGTCTACCCCGTACTGCCGGGCGACCTTCCAGAAGTTCTCTCCCCGCGAGATGGTGTGAGTCGCCATCTCCAGACCCGCAGAGCTCCAGCCCTGGGCGACCTGTTCTTTCGTGACGGTGCGCGATCGCATGATGCCGTGCTCGATCCTCGTAGCGATCCAGCCGACAACGATGACGACCGCAAGGCAAGCAGCAAGGGCCCACCAGACCGATCCCGGCCTGAGCAGTTTTTGAACGATTCTTTTCATGCAGTATCTCCCGGGGGGCAAAAGGAGCGCGACATCCCGCTCCGCAGGTCAGGCGATGAACATACCATAAGCGGCCTCTGGCCGCAATTGAAAATTGCACATTTCAAATTGCAAAGTGAAGGCATGGCCCGAGGTCATGCTGTCACAAACGTTCGCGCAATTATGTCAAGGTTTGAAAAGAAATGAGATTGCGCGGTTCGTCTTCAACGACCTGTTTCTGTGCGGCGAAATTCTTCCACGATGGCCCTGCCGGCGCTCGTCCCGATCCGGTCAGCACCGGCCTCCACGAGGGCCTGCGCGGAAGCGAGATCGCGGATCCCGCCGGAAGCCTTGATGCGGCATGCGGAGCCAACAGCGGCACGGATCGTTTTGACGTCATCCACGGTCGCGCCGCGGAAACCGAAGCCTGTTGACGTCTTGAGGAAGGCCGCTCCGGCGCGCAGTGCGATGCGGCTGCCTTCGGCGATCTCGGTCGCCGTGAGACATCCGGTCTCGAGAATGACCTTGTGGAGGGCCTGGGACGTCATGGTGATGACGTTCTTGACATCGATTTCGACGCGGTCCGCGGCGCCTGAACGCAGCAGGCCGACGTTGATCATAATATCCAGCTCCTGCGCCCCGTTCTTTAACGCTTCCATTGCTTCGACGATCTTGACGGTCGTGGTGCAAGCGCCGTGCGGAAACCCGATGACGGCTCCGACCTTAACCGGAGAGCCTGCAAGCAGTTCCTGAGCTTTTTTTACAAGGCCGCTGCTCACGATGAGCGCCGCGAAGCCGCAGGTCCGCGCATCATCGCAGGCAACGGCAAGGTCCTGGAGCGTTGCATCGGGTCTGACGAGGGTCGAGTCAATGAGCCCGGCGAGGCTCTTTATGTTTTCAAACATCGTGCAACCTCGTTCCGGTAAGCGGCCAGAAGGCGGGCGGTCATTGGTCCCGGCCTGCCCGTCCCTACGGGCCGCCCGTCGATGCGCGTGACCGGCATGACCTCCATGGTCGTGTTGGTGATAAAGCATTCATCGGCCATTGACAGTTCTTCGGGGGGGAAGGCGCGCTCACGGACCGCGATGCCTGCGCGGGCGGCCAGCTCCAGGATCAGTCCGCGCGTTACTCCTTCCAGGATGCCCACTTCGAGACCCGGCGTGTACAGTTCGCTGTCCCGTACGCTGAAGATATTGCTGATCGTTCCCTCGGCAACGAAGCCCTCCCAGTTCAACATGATGCCCTCGTAGGCGCCGGCCTCGATCGCTTCGATCTTGGCCAGGATGTTGTTCAGAAAATTCGTGCCCTTGATGGAGGGAGGAAGCGCCAGAGGATGGTTGCGCCGCGTCTCCACGACGGCCACGGACACGCCCTGCTCATAATAGTTCTGCGGGTAGTCCGTGAACTGCTTTGCTGTGATGACCATGGTCGGCGCGGGGCAGAGGGCCGGGTCGAGGCCTATTTCGCCGGGGCCGCGGGATATCTGGATGCGTACATAGGCGTCGCGCAGGCCGTTAACGCGGACCGTCTCGGTGAGGGCGCCGCCGATCCTGTCGAGGGGAAGAGGGAGTTTGAGGGATATTGCATCGGCGGAATGCTGCAGCCGAAAAAGATGCTTCTCCGCCAGGAAAAGCGAGCCCCCATAGGCGCGCAGCGTTTCATAGATGCCGTCGCCGTACAGAAATCCGTGGTCGAAGACGGAGACCATGGCATTCTGCTTCGGAACGAACTCACCGTTCAGATAGACGAGCATGGGCGCACAGTAGCATGGACCCGGCAAGGTGTCAAGAATGATCCCGGTGCAACGGCAGGCTGCGGCTATCGAAGCTCGCGTCAGCTGCCGCAGGCTTTCAGTAACCGCGTTACATCGAACTCCCGGTCCATCAGTTCCTCGATGCGCTTCACCTTTTCCTGCTGTCGGATGCTCGTTTTGCCCACGTTCGCCTCTATGCGTTCGACGGCCGTGAAGGTGTCGTCAGTGACCGTGAGGATGGGGATGCCCTTGGCTCTGGCCCTGCCGATCACTACATCGTTCGTCGGCAGCCCGCCGGTCAGGATGATGCATTTTGTCGAGGTCTCCAGGGCCGCGAGCTGGATGTCCGAGCGGTGGGCTCCGGTGATGACCGCCTTGTTCGGCGTTCGACGGAAGTAGCTCAGCGCGCTGTCCACGTCCATGGCGCCGATGGAAAAGTTCTCTACGTATTCGTCCAGCCCCTCTTCGCAGCACAGCACCCGGCCATGCAGGATCTCGTTCAACTGCCGCACGGTGGCAGCCTCGAGCATCCGCTCCCGTGGAAAGACCCCGAAGATCCGGACCCCCTTCTTCTCCAGGAAGGGCCGGAGCGTCTCGCGTACGTGGCTGTCCGTGCTCGAAGGCACTTTATTGATCACTCCGCCGATGAACCGCGTGCCGAGCAGTTGGTGCACGCCGTAGAGAGAATCTGCCGAGAACTCGCCGCGCCAGGGCTCAACCATGAGGGCGCGGGCGTCCATCTCCTCCATGAGGCTCAGGGGGCTGATGTTCATGAGTGCTCCCTCAAAGAGGCTGCCCGAGCCGTTGATGACCACGAAGTCCTTCTTTTTGAGACTGCGGAAGGCTGCCATGATCTTCTTCTTCACGTCCGGCAGCTTCCCGGTGAGCAGCAGGGACTGGGCCTCGAAGGTCAGCACAAAGGGCGAGATCACCTCCGGCGGCTCCTCCAGTCCCAGGGTCTCTTTCACGAACAGGGCGTCGGCATCATAGACCTCCGTGCCGGCCTTGATCGGCACCTTGCCGATGGGCTTGATATAGCCCACCCGGTGCCCCCGGGCCATGAGCTTCCGGACCAGTCCCAGGGCGAGGAAGGTCTTGCCTGAGTGGCCGGTAGTGGATGTTATGTAGATGGGGATCATGACGACCTCCTTAGTTCAATTTCGGACTGCCGAATTCGGAATGCGGAATTGTCTTCCGGCAAGCGTAAGCATTAATTGCGCGATCCGCAATCGCAATTAAAGTTGTTTGAATATGATCCTCGCGTCGAGCGCCACGGCGCCCTTCTCCATGACCACAAGGGGGTTGATGTCCAGTTCCTGGATTTCGGGGAAGTCGGTCACGAGCACCGAAAGCCGCACGATATTCTCAGCAATGGCTTCCAGGTCCGCGGGCCGCTCGCCCCGGGCGCCGCGCAGAAGGCCCACGGTCCGGATCTCCTGCACCATGGCAAGAGCATCGCGCCGGGTAAGGGGTGCGATGCGGAATGAAACGTCCTTCAGCACTTCGACATAGATGCCGCCCAGGCCGAACATGATCATGTGACCGAAGGTGCGGTCATGGGTCACGCCCAGAATCACTTCTTTGCCGCCGCGCACCATCTCGGAGATCAGCACGCCTTTGAGGAAAGCCTGGGGCATGAAACGCCGGGCATTGGTCGTGATCTCGAGGAAGGCGTCCTCCGCCTCTTTCGGGGTGCCGACGTTCAGCTTCACACCGCCCACATCGGTCTTGTGCAGGATGTCGGGCGATGAGATCTTCATGACCACCGGGAAACCGATGGACGCCGAGACCACAGCGGCTTCCTGCGAAGTCAGCGCAAGGCCGCGGCGGGGAAAGCTGAAGCCGTAGTAGCTCAGGATGGCAATGGCATCATCTTCTCCCACCTGCGTTGCGCCGCTGTGCAGGATGGAAGTGACCTTCTCCTGAGCAGCGTCGAAGTTGTGCCATCCCACAGTCAGCTCCTCGTCCTTCATGCTGCGCCAGGCGCTCTGGTCGGCGAGCTTCCTGAAGGCCGAGATAGCCGTCTCGGGATAGGGGAAGTTGGGCACGGCTTCCTGCTTCAAACGCTCCACGGCGCCACGCACCCGCTGCGCGCCCATGAAGGAGGCAAGGACCGGTTTGTCGCTGTTTTTTGCCGTCCTGATCACCAGTTCCGCTGTGGCGTCCACGTCCGTCATGGCCTGGGGCGTCAGGATCACGAGCACGCCGTCCACGTTCGGATCGGCAACAGCGGCCTCAAGGGCCGCTGCGTAGCGTTCCGACGTAGCGTCGCCGATGAGGTCAACGGGGTTGTAGAGCGATGCGTTCGGCGGGAGCTTCGTGGTCAGGGCCTTGATCGTCTCAGCCGCCATCTGCGGCAGCCGCACCCCGGCCCGTTCGGCAGCGTCCGCTGCAAGGATGCCGGGGCCGCCGGCGTTCGTGATGATCAGCAGTCGATCGCCGGCCGGGAGCTTCCCGCCCGAGAAGGTGAGGGCCGTGTCGAAGAGATCCTCGATGCCCCGGGCGCGGATCACACCCGCCTGCCGGAAGGCCGCGTCAAAGGCCGTGTCCGAGCCGGCCAGGGCGCCCGTGTGGGACGACGCGGCGCGGGCCCCTGCAGCAGTGCCGCCGGACTTGAGCAGCACGATGGGCTTCTTCTTGGTGGTCCGGCCCGCGGCCTCGAGAAAGCGCCGGCCGTCCACGACGTCCTCGATGTACCCCAGAATGATATCCGTGTCGGGATCATCTGCGAAATATTCGATGAAGTCGATCTCGCTCAGGTCCGCCTTGTTGCCCAGGCTGATGAACTTGGAGAAGCCGATGTTGTTGCCGATGGCCCAGTCGAGGATGGCGATGCCCAGGGCGCCGGACTGGGAGAAGAAGGCGATTCGCCCCTTCGGCAGCATGCCTGCCGCGAAGGTGGCGTTCAGGTCATTGGCCGTGTTGATTACGCCGAGGCAGTTGGGCCCCAGAATGCGGATGCCGTGCTTCTGTGCCGTCTCCTTGAGCTCCTCTTCGAGCAGCGTGCCCTCGGCGCCTGTTTCCTTGAATCCCGCGCTCACCACCACGGCCGACGTGACGCCTGCCGCGGCGCAGTCGGCTATCGCAGAAGGCACGGCGCGGGCAGGCACGGCGATCACGGCAAGGTCCACGTCCGAATCAGCGTCCGACAAGCGCGGAATAGAGGGCAGGCCGAGGATCTCGGTCCCTGAGGGGTTCACAGGAAGGATCCGGCCGGCGTAGCCGAAGCGGATCAGGTTGTTCAGGATCGCATGGCCGACCTTGCGGGGGTCTCGCGACGCTCCGACAACGGCGATGGAGCGGGGATGAAAGAGCGAGGAGAGCATGGGTCTAGTGTAGTCCAGAATAGGAAAAGGGTCAAGCCGAGATGCTGATCTTGCGGTGAAAGAATTTCACAGCTGACATGCTCGAGTTGATCAAACTCCAAAGGCAAAGAGGGGCGGTCCCTGTTCTTCGAGACCTCGCGTTTTCCTCCGTCTCCGTTTTCCCGGCCCGCATCATAGTAGTATTTGATCCGGGGCGGGCGAGAGTCCCGCGTCCACTACTATTGGCAAAGGTGCGGGACCCGCATCCAATAGTAACTGGTAACGGAGCGGGGGTGGCATGCCTGGTATGCGCGTGTCGACTTACGTTTCCCAGAAGGACATGATCAGCTCGTACATGCCGGACTCAAGCCGTTTGTCGATGACGAAGCCCATGGATTCGAAGAGATGGAGCATGGTCTTGTTTTCCTGCAGGACCATGGCCGTGAACCCGTGGAGGCCGCCGCGCTTCGCCAGATAGGTGAGGTACGTGACGAGTTCGGCGCCGATGCCCCTGCCTTGATGGTCGTCACGCACCACGAAGGCCACTTCGGCGGTATGAGTGTTCTCGTCGATGATGTACTGGCCCATGCCCACCACCTCCTCGCCGCCGCCCTTTTCCACCGCGGCGAGGATCACCATCTCACGGCGGTAGTCGATGACCACGAAGCTCTGGAGCCGCTCGTGGGGCATGTCCTGGCGCGAGGACACGAAGCGGCTGTACATGCAGTCCGTCGAGAGGTGGTAGAAGAAATCCTTCAGCAGATGTTCGTCGCTGATCTTGACAGGCCGGAGAAAGAGGTCAAGGCCCGCCTTGGTCGTGCGGCGCGTTTCGAGGAAATCGGGATACTCGCCGCCCTCGCCGGTGATGAAGGCCTGGTCGCTGTAGATGAAGTTCAGCTTTTTCGCCTCTTCGATCAGCCATGTGCGGAATTTTGGATGGGCAATGGCGATCAGGTCCATGGCGCGCTCGCGCACGTTCTTTCCGTGGAGATAGGCGATCCCGAACTCGGTCACCACGTAGTGGACGTCGCCCCGCGTGAGCGTCACGCCGGCACCCTCCTTCAGGAAGGGCACGATTCGCGAGACACTGCCGTCCTCGGCCGTGGACTGGAGGGTCAGGATCGTCTTGCCGCCCGGCGAGAGTATGGCGCCGCGCATGAAGTCGGCCTGGCCGCCGACGCCGCTGTAGAAGGTCTTGCCGATGGACTCTGCCGTGGCCTGGCCGGTGAGGTCGATCTCCAGGGCGCTGTTGATGGCTGTCATGTTCCGCTGGCGGGCCAGCACCGTGGGGTTGTTCGTGTAGTTCACGGGCCGGAATTCGATGGCTGGATTGTCATGCAGGAACTCGTAGGTCTCGCGGCTGCCCATGCAGAAAGCAGCCACGGTCTTGCCGGGGTTCAGGTCCTTCCTCGTGTTGTCCACCACGCCGCGTTTCATGAGGTCCACGATGCCGTCGGTCATCAATTCCGTGTGGACACCCAGGTGCTTCTTGTCCTTCAGGTGGGCAAGGATGGCATTGGGGATGCTGCCATAGCCAACCTGGATCGTATCGCCGTCGCGTACGATGCGTGCCACCGAGGTGCCGATGCGTTGGGCGATATCGTCGGACACGCTTCCCGTGTATTCCATCAGGGGTTCGTCGTGGGGCACGACGAACTGCACGTCCCGCATATTAATGAAGGTGTCGCCCAGCACGCGGGGCATGAAGGTGTTTACCTGGGCGATCACGAGTGAGGCGCTCTCCACTGCGGCCTTCACGATGTCAACGCTGATGCCCAGGCTCATGAAGCCGTGGTCGTCAGGGGGCGATGTTTGGATCAGGGCCACGTCCACGGGAACGAGCCGGCGCTGGAATATACCCGGCACCTGGGACAGGAACACAGGCGTGTAATCCGCCGTGCCAGTGTTAACGGCGTCACGGGAGTTGTCGCCGATGAAGAAGGAGTTGTAGCGGAAGTTGTCCTTGAACTTCAGGTTTGCGTAGGGCGCCACCCCCAGGGTCCAGACCTGGAGCAGTTCAGTGTCGAAAAAGGCCTTAGGGTGCGACTGCACGTAGTTGACGAGGGCGCGGACCAGGTACTGGGGCTCGCCGCACCCCGTGCCGATGAAGATCCTGTTGCCGGGATGGATGTTGCTGAAGATGGCCTGCTCGGAGGCGAACTTCCCGGGGAACTGGTCCGCCAGGGAGCGCATTATTTCGTTCATTTTCCTGCGTGCTTTCATGGGGGCGCCTTTCAGGCGATTGCTGCGGCCGAGGCCGGGGCGTCAATGCTGAAGAATACACTGCGATAGATATCGCTATTATACACCATGCAGCGCGGTGCCCGTCAGAAGTATGATGGACTACTTTTCCCTTGACATTTCATGAGGAATAATAGATATTACAACTCTTCGCTCTGGGCGGATAGCTCAGCTGGGAGAGCGCAGCCCTTACAAGGCTGATGTCACAGGTTCGATCCCTGTTCCGCCCACCAGCGTTATAACGCACAACTCACACATGCGATCTTCAAAGAGTCAGGTGCTCTCAAGAGGGGCCGTTGTAAGTTGTCGGTTGTCTGTTGCACGTCAGTTCTTGTGGTAGTAGTTCAGCTGGTTAGAACGTCCCGACAGGTCGGGAAGATCGCGGTAGTAGGAAGTATAGTATCAGTTTTTGGGGTGGTAGTTCAGCTGGTTAGAACGCCGGCCTGTCACGCCGGAGGTCGCGGGTTCGAGCCCCGTCCGCCCCGCCATTTACCACATGCCCTTCCACGTGTATATTCTGCAAAGCGATTCTGACCAATCACTCTACATAGGCCACACCTCAAATTTTGAAGACCGGTTTCTGCGGCATAATCAGGGCAGGTCGACATACACAAAAGCACGAAGGCCGTGGAGGCTGTTGTATCGTGAAGAGGTTGAGACCCGTGCATCGGCAGTCAGAAGAGAGCGGGAATTGAAGTCGTTTCACAGCAGAGATATTCTTTTAGAGCTGGCAAAGAACAAGCGGTAGAACGTCCCGACAGGTCGGGAAGGTCGCGGGTTCGAGCCCCGTCCGCCCCGCCATTTACCACATGCCCTTCCACTTTATGCGGGTTAGGCTGCAGTACGTGCAACTCCCGTACGGCGGCGGCTGAGGTCGAATTCATGACCGTGGCGCCGCCTGCCGGAGTTGTGTCCGAGGCGGGCATGACCGGTTCCGGCCTTCGTGCGCGGATCAAAAAGGACCAGCGCTTCGCGGACGTGCCGCTCATTCTTCTATTGAACCTGAAAAGAGCATTTGGACGCGGATAAAATCCGATAAGGTCGGATAAAAACAGACAAGAAATTTTTTTAATGTTGAAAAAGAATCACCTTTGGGGTGAAGGCCCTTTCTGTCCGAATGCCTGGTTTAATCTGCGAAAAGCTGCGTTTACCCCGTTAGAAAATTCTTATTTCTAACGGGGTGAATCCGCGGCCATCTGCCGTTTCCAGGATCAGAGGACATTCTACGCAAAAAGAACGCCGGAGCGAAAGCTCCGGCGTTCATTGTTTCCAGCAACAGCCAGCTGCTATTTCCCCAGCAGCGTCGTGAACCGATCGTGGTGCTCTTCTTCATCGGCGAGGATCTGCTCGAACAGGAGGCGCGTGGTGCTGTCCCCCTCCGAATCAGCCTGCTTGATGATCTGCTTGTAGAGGTCGATGGCCTCTTCCTCCGCCTTCGCGTCGGCTTCGAGCATCTCGGCGAGCGTGCCGCCCACCTTGATGGGGTCGGGCTTGGTGGTGGGGGTGATATCGAAGTAGAAGATGCGCTCGGCGATCTTTTCGGCGTGCTTCATTTCCGAGATAGCCACCTCCTCGAAAACCTCGGCGACCTCGGCGGAGTTCATCCCCTTTGCCATGACATGCTGCCACATGTACTGCACGCTCACCTGGATCTCCCGGGCGATCGCTTTGTTCAGCATGTCGGTCAACTTTGAGCTCGCTTTTTGTACCATGGTGTTCTCCTTTTCCGTGATGGGGCTGCGTGATCCGTACGTTCCCTGCCGGCAGAAATCCGGCAAAAAATCAGATACAACGCGGAACTTATGCTCGTCGGGGCTTGATGCCCCAGTGGGAGGCGAATTCGCGCTCGGCCTTTTCGGGTTCGGCCGTATTGTTCAGAATGAGCAGGCGAAGGTGTTGAAAGCTGTCGAGGTCCAGTTCGTTGAACTCCACGGCAAGGTTTCCCGGCGCCGACCGGATGACAACGCCGCGCGCTTCGATCGTGACCTGCTCGGCGGACGCGGAAAGAAGGATCCTGATCTCGCAGGGAGCGCCGGGAGCGAAGGCCGCCGCGTCGAGGGAGTCCACAGCAAGGCTCAGACCGCTCATGCTCACATCGAACCCGTTCTTTGAGCGGGCGATGCTGTTGCCGGTCTTGACCTCTACTTCCGTATGGAACGGGATGCGGGTGAAGCCCCGCCGGTTCTGATGATGGTTCTCCATGAGTGCACCTCGAAGAAACGCCTTAAGTATACCAGTACGCTCCCGCATGAGTCAATCGGATTGTAGCTTCCAGGCATTGTTCCGCCAAGGCGCCCGGCAATCGGTGGAAACGCTTGACACCGCCGTTTTTTGCTGAAAAAACATCACCTTTTGTTTGACAACCAACAGGCTTTCTGGTACAACAATATATCTTTTCCCCGAATGTGCCCGCGTTTATTCCGAGCAGTTCCCGATTTTTTTGCAGATTGCAGAGGAGGGGTCATGCGAAAATTCGTAATGTTTCTTGCCGCCGCAACAATGGTCGTTGCAGGCGGTGGGGGATGCACTCAGCAGCTGTCCAAGAATTCAACGAACAAGGAGACAAAAAAAATGTCCGAAACCAGAGCCGTTATCGAGACCAAGTTCGGCGATATCACGCTCAAGTTCTATTCCGATGTCGCGCCGGGCCACGTCAAGAACTTCATTGATCTCGCGAAGCAGGGGTCTTACGACGGGACCGTCTTTCATCGCGTGATCCCCGGGTTCATGATCCAGGGCGGCGACCCGAATTCAAAGAGAGCCGACAAGGGCAAGCACGGCATGGGCGGGCCGGGGTACACCATCAAGGCCGAGTTCAACGAGCGGCCGCACAAGCGCGGCGTTCTGTCCATGGCTCGGTCCGGCCACCCCGACAGCGCGGGATCGCAGTTCTTCATCTGCGCAGCTGACGCGGCGTTCCTTGACCGGCAGTACACGGCCTTCGGCGAGGTGGAGAGCGGCATGGATGTTGTGGACAAGATCGTGTCCCAGCCCCGAGACAAGAACGACAACCCGAACGAGCGGATCGAGATGAAGGTGAAGATCATCGAGGGGAAGTGATCGAGTGCGGAATGCGGAGTGCGGAATAAACCCATCGGGGTAAGGCGGGTTTGCCCGGAACGACATCCTCTGCGGTCCTCTACCGCAGAGCATTTTTTTCAGTATTTTCGAGGGTAGTGATTTGAAACAAGGCATAAAAAAGATCGTGGTGGCATACTCCGGCGGGCTCGACACGTCGGTGATCATCACGTGGCTGAAGGAGCAGTACGGCGCCGAGATCATCGCTTTCACGGCCGACATCGGCCAGGGCGAGGAGCTTGAGCCGCTGCGCGACAAGGCCATTAAGACCGGAGCGAGCAAGATCTACATCGATGATCTGCGCGAGGAGTTCGTCCGCGATTTCGTGTTCCCCATGCTGCGGGCAAACGCGGTGTATGAGGGCCGGTATCTCCTGGGCACCTCCATTGCCCGGCCGCTGATCGCCAAGCGCCAGATCGATATCGCGCGGCAGGAAGGCGCCGACGCGGTCTGCCACGGCGCCACGGGCAAGGGCAACGACCAGGTTCGCTTCGAGCTCACCTATTTCGCGCTTCAGCCCGACATCAGGATCATCGCGCCCTGGCGCGAATGGGACCTGAAGGGCCGCGAAGAGCTGATCGCCTACGCCGGCAAGCACGGCATCCCCGTGACAGCCACAAAGGCCAAGCCCTATTCCACGGACCGCAACCTCCTGCATATCAGCTATGAAGGCGGCGTGCTCGAGGATCCCTGGAAAGAATCGACGGCGGACATGTACACCATGGCAGTCCCGGTCGAAGAGGCGCCGGACAAGTCAGAGTACGTTGAAGTGGAGTACAAGGCCGGCGACCCTGTTGCCATCAACGGCAAGATGCTCTCGCCGGCTGCGCTGCTTGCCGAGGCGAACCGGATCGCCGGCAGCCACGGCGTGGGCCGCGTGGACCTCGTGGAGAACCGCTACGTGGGCATGAAGTCCCGGGGCGTCTACGAAACGCCGGGCGGGACGCTGCTGCATGCCGCGCACCGCGCTGTCGAGTCCCTGACCCTGGACCGCGAGGTGATGCATCTGCGCGACGGCTTCATCCCGCGGTACGCCGAGCTGGTGTACTATGGCTACTGGTTCGCACCGGAGCGCGAGATGCTCCAGGCGGCGATCGATGCTTCGCAGAAGAACGTGACGGGCACGGCCCGCATCAAGCTGTATAAAGGAAATTGCGACGTGGCGGGCCGGAGATCGCCCGTTTCACTGTATAATCCGGAACTGGCCACCTTCGAGGCCGACCGGGTCTACAACCAGAAGGACGCAGAGGGCTTCATCCGCCTGAATGCACTGCGGCTGCGGATCGGGGCGAAGGCGGGGGGAAAATGACACGGTGACGGGGAGAGAGGGAGACGGGGAGCGATATCATGTCGCCGCGTCACCCTGTCGCCAAGTCTCCGCGTCAATAACGGTTCGCAGGGCAAAGAAGATGAAAACAACAAAAAAGTCAAAGCCGTCAAAGAACGCGCCGAAAAGCGCAAAGCCATGGGGCGGGCGGTTCACGGAAGCCACGAACCAGCTGGTGGACGAGTATACCGCTTCGATCCCCTATGACTGGCGGCTCTACCCTTACGACATTGCGGGCAGCGTTGCCCATGCCGAGATGCTCGGCAAGACGGGCATACTCACGAAGAAAGAGACGGTCCTGATCATCCGCGGGCTCGAGAGCATCCGGAAGGAGATCGCTTCGGGCGATTTCGCATTCCGTATCGAGCTTGAAGACATCCACATGAACATCGAGAGCCGGCTGATCGAGAACATCGGACCGCTGGGAGGCAAGCTGCACACGGCGCGGAGCAGGAACGACCAGGTGGCGCTGGACCTCCGCCTGTACCTGCGCGACGAGATCGCCGAGATCCACTGGCTTCTGCGGCAGCTCCAGGCGGTCCTTGTCGGACTTGCCGAAAAGCACACCGGCACGGTGATGCCGGGATATACGCACCTGCAGCGCGCCCAGCCGGTGCTCTTCGGCCATCATCTGCTTGCCTACTACGAGATGTTCGATCGCGACCGTGCACGGCTTGAGGACTGTTTCGGCAGGGTGAATGTGCTCCCCCTGGGCGCCGGAGCCCTGGCCGGCACCGTGCATCCCATTGACCGGACCTTCGTCGCCCGGAAGCTCGGGTTCGACGCTGTTGCCGAGAACAGCATTGACGCCGTATCGGACCGGGATTTTGCCATCGAGTTCGCTGCGGCCTGCGCCCAGATCATGATGCATCTGTCCCGTTTCTCCGAGGAGCTCGTGCTCTGGTCGTCAGCGGAGTTCGGGTTCATATCCCTTTCCGACGCCTACGCCACGGGATCGTCGATCATGCCGCAGAAGAAGAATCCCGACGTGGCGGAGCTGACGCGCGGCAAGACCGGCAGAGTTTACGGCAGCCTCCTGTCCCTGTTAACGGTGATGAAAGGGCTGCCCCTCGCCTATAACCGAGACATGCAGGAGGACAAGGAGCCGGTATTCGATGCCGCTGATACGGTGAACCGCGCGCTGACCGTCTTTGCCGGCATGCTGCAGCGTATCACCGTGCATGTGGGCGCCATGCGCAGGGCCGCAGACGACGGTTTCATCACGGCAACGGATCTGGCGGACTATCTGGTCCGGAAGGGCATGCCGTTCCGGGAGGCCCACGAGGTGGTGGGCCGTGCCGTGCTGCTCGCTTCCGGCGCAGGCCGGGGGCTGCATGACGTTACCCTCGACGAGTACCGGAAGCTCACGCCGCTCATCGGGCATGACGTTTATGACGCGCTGTCGCTCGAAGCATCCGTGGGACGGCGCACCTCCTACGGCGGCACGGCCCCGACAAATCTGAAGAAGCGGCTGCAGGCGCTGAAGAAGCAGATAGCGAAGGAGCTGAGCGCCCGCTGAGACCGGGAAGGCAGGCGTCATGGGCACAGCATGCTAGTTCCTTTAAACAAGAACGGAACGCTCCGGCCTGCCGCGGCGGTTCTCGCGCTGGCGCTGCTGCTGCCCGCGTTTTCCTGCGGCAGGAAAACGGACCCGATCGTCCCTGACAGCCCGCGGCCCGAGGCGGTTGCAGGGATCAAGGTAGCGTTGCGTGCCGATGTGGCGTTCCTGTCCTGGCCTCTGCCGGGCCGGAACGTTGAAGGGAAGAAAATGGATCCCTCGGAGATCGGGGGTTTCGTCATCTACCGGGCCGAGGTGCAGAGCGACAAGAAACGGCCGCGTTTCCGTGAACACGCGGCGATATCTCTCGATGCGCCCGGGCCTGCGGAGCTGAAGAACGGCACGGTCTTCTGGAGCGACAGGAACCTGCGCTACGGCCAGGTATACGCCTACCGGATCCGGGCGCTGGGCAGGCGGGGCGGAGTAGGCGTCTACTCCGAGGCTGTGCTTGCAGTGCCGGTGCCGACGCTCATGCCGCCCGAAAAGCTGCGCGCTGCCGCTGGCGACGGCGCTGTGGAGCTCACCTGGCATCCGGTCACGGTTAAGACCGACGGCAGCAAGAACGACGGGTTCACCGGCTACACGGTCTACCGCCGCGAGGACAAGGGAATGTACGGAGAGACGCCGGTCAACAGCGAGCCGTTGCGTGCCACTTCCTATCGCGACACGGCAGTGGTGAATGATCGGATCTATTATTATGTGGTGCGTGCTGTGGACAGCCCGGCGCAGCCCTGGCGAGAGAGCCTGAACTCCAACGAGGCGTCTGCCCAGCCAAAGGACATGACGCCGCCGTCACCGCCCGCGGGTCTCACGGTCGTGCCGGGCGTGGGCAGGGTGTTCCTGACCTGGGACGAGAACCGGGAGCGGGACGTTGCCGGCTACCATGTATACCGCTCCCTTACGGTCGGCAAGGAGTATGCGCGGCTGACGGACAAGCCCATCATCCGCACCACCTATTCGGACGGGACGGTCCAGGCGGACATGACCTATTATTACATCGTGACGGCCGTGGACCGGGCCGGCAACGAGGGGAAGCCGTCGAAGGAGCAGAAGGCGCAGCCCGAGAAGCTGCGGTGAGAGAGGCGGGGACCGGCCATGCATGATTTTGTCTACAAGAACAACGAACTGTATTGCGAGGATGTGGCCGTGCGGGCCATCGCCCAGCGTGTAGGCACGCCTTTCTATCTCTATAGCAGCAATACCCTCCTGAACCATATCCGGGCGTTCAAGAACGCCTTCAACGGCGCGCCGCACCTGATCTGCTACGCCCTTAAGGCGAATCCCAACGGCACGGTGCTTCGGCTTCTGGGCCGGGAAGGAGCGGGAGCGGACATTGTATCGGGCGGCGACCTTTTTCGCGCCCTGCGCGCCGGCATCGACCCCGGCAAGATCGTGTATGCCGGTGTGGGTAAGCGGCGGGACGAGATCGAGTATGCCCTCAAGATGAGCATCCTTATGTTCAACGTAGAGTCCGGCGAAGAGCTCCTGGCCATCGACCGCGCCGCCGGCGAGATGCGCTGCAAGGCGCCGATCGCGCTGCGCGTTAACCCCGACATCGATCCCCGGACCCACGCCTATATCTCAACGGGCATGAAGGAGAACAAGTTCGGCATTCCCTTCGAGCAGGCTCTCGAGTATTATCAGACGGCGAAGGACCTCCCGAACGTGGAGGTGGTCGGCGTGCACCAGCATATCGGATCGCAGATCACCGAGGTCCGGCCCTTCGTGGACGCCCTCGGTAAGCTGCTCGGATTCGTGCGGAACCTCCGGGCCGCGGGCATCGAGATCAAGTATCTGAACATCGGCGGCGGCCTCGGCATCACCTATAAGGACGAAACGCCCCCCAATCCGCAGGAGCTGGCCGATGCGATCCGGCCCCTGCTCGAACAAGCGGGCTGCACGCTCATCCTTGAGCCGGGCAGGGCGATCACGGGCAATGCGGGAATTCTTGTGACGCGCGCCCTCTATCACAAGAAGACGAAGGACAAAAACTTTCTGATCGTGGATGCGGGTATGAACGATCTGATCCGCCCGAGCCTTTATGAGGCCTATCACGAGATCAAGCCGGTGATCGAGACGGACTCCGATGACCATGAGGCCTTCGACGTGGTGGGGCCGATCTGCGAGTCCGGTGATTTTTTCGCCAAGAACCGCAGGCTGGCGGCGGTGAACCAGGGCGATCTTCTTGCCATCATGGGCGCCGGCGCCTACGGGTTCTCCATGTCGTCGAACTACAACTCGCGCCCCCGCGTTGCCGAGGTGATGGTGAAGGGCAGCGAGTTCTTCACCATCCGCGAACGGGAGAATTATGACGAGCTCATCCGGGGTGAGAAGGTGCCCCGGTGGCTGGACTGACAAGGGCAGAGGGCAGAGAGCAGAGAGATTTAGACCCTATGCTCCATGCGCCATGCTCTTTGCGGCAACTATCATGAAAAAGATACCATTCGCTAAAATGCAGGGAAGCGGCAACGACTTCATCCTGATCGACAACCGCCGCGGCATCCTTAAGGGGCGGGACCTCAGCGCCCTGGCGAAGACCGTCTGTCACCGGAGGTTCTCCGTGGGCGCTGACGGCTTGATCGTGATCGTGCCGCCGTCGTCCCGAAAAACAGCGAACTTCAAGTGGCGGTTTTTCAATGCCGATGGGAGTGAGGCGGAGATGTGCGGCAACGGCTCCCGCTGCGCTGCGCGGTTCGCGATGAACAGGAAGATAGCGCCGAAGAAGATGGCCTTCGAGACACTGGCCGGACTGATCCATGCCGAGGTGAAGCGTGAGCGCGTCCGGGTTCAGCTCACTGACGCTTCCGGCCTCAGGCTTAACATGTCCGTGCCGCTCAGCAGCGGCATCAGGACCGGCCACTTCATCAACACCGGTGTGCCGCATCTGGTTTACTTCACCGAAATCCTGGACGCGGAGAATGTGGAGGCCGTCGGCAGGGAGACGCGCTACCATGACCTTTTCCTGCCCGCAGGGACGAACGTAAACTTCGTTTCCGTCAAAGGTCCGCGAAAGCTTCGGCTTCGGACCTACGAGCGCGGCGTGGAGGGCGAGACCCTTGCCTGCGGCACCGGCGCGGTCGCAGCGGCCCTGGTCGCAGCGGCGCTCGGCAGCGCATCGTCGCCTGTTGAAGTCTTGACAAAGGGTGGAGAAACGCTCATTATCTCGTTCACGCTGAAGAACGGGATGTTCGCCGGTATAGAGCTTGACGGCGAGGCGCAGGTGATCTGTGAAGGGGATCTGTTTTTATAAGGGAACAGGTGATGCGTTGATAAGCATTTTGGGATTCGATAGTTAACGAGGTTTCGCCTCAGACCGATGAAACAAAACCAAAATCAAAGGCGTCTCTCGCAAAGCCCGCAAAGGACGCAAAGGAAACCCTTTATCCTGGTTTTAAACCTA
>MHDZ01000090.1 GCA_001805055.1 Nitrospirae bacterium GWC2_57_13 | reverse complement strand
GGGGATGGAAGGCATCAGGACTGCTCTGGCCTTCTCGCCATCGACCGCAGCAACAGAGGTCACCCCTCCAGCGAAACGCGTCTTCCGGGTCACGGAGCTCGATGATTATCTTGCCTGTCCTTATGATTACTATGTCAAACACGTACTCGGCATCGCCCCCCTCGAGGAAGTGACCGAGGACATCTCGCCCCTTGCCCGGGGCAGCAAGGTCCATGCGGTCCTGCGGCAGTTCTACGAAGAGTGGAAAGGACCGGTCACTGCGGAGAAGGAGGACAAGGCGCGGGAGCTGCTAAGGTCCCTTGCTGTACGGGCCTTCCAGAACGAGGCAGACACCTTCCGCAACCGGCGCGAAAAGGAACTCTTCCTCCTGGTCATGGCCGAACGGTTCCTCGATGCTGAAAAGGAGTTCTGGAAGCATGGCTTCACACCGGCGTACCTGGAACTATCCATCGAGTCATTCCAACTCCCCCTGCCGGACGAAACGGTCGTCGAAATCCATGCCAAGGTCGACCGCATTGACGTTGATGACAAGGGCAATTTCATGATCGTTGATTACAAGACAGGCGCTTATCCCCTTCCGAGAACCGGACTGGAGCAGGAGATATTTCAGCTGCCTGTCTACGCGGTCATGGCGATGACCGCAGAATCATCTGAAGATATGCCTCTCCTGAAAAGAGCCATCGGCCTTGTCTATTATGACCTGGCAGGCAAATACAAGGGAGCGGCCAGGGACGTGGTGCTGTTTAATGCTGATGTGCTGAAAGACCAGCCCACTACGAAGCCACGGTCGAGCCCGAAAAGCTCCGGAGAGTTCGAAGAGATATTACGAAGAAGCATGGACAAGGCGCGCCAGGCAGTGGAAGGCATCCTGTCAGGTGATTTCCTGTCCCGGCCTCAGGATGAGAAGAAGTGCCGGTATTGTCAAAATAAAACGATGTGCAGGAGGGAACCATAAAGAAGGACGGGAATATGCTCGCGGCGCAGAGTTCGCAGAGAAATGCCGAGCAAATCCAGCTTATGTGTTTAAAACAAACCTAAAGATTTCGATTTAACTCTGCGTCCTCTGCGTGCTCTGCGAGAGATGTCTTTTGGGTTCTGGTTATCCAGGTTAGGTACTCATTAAATAAGGAAAGAGACGGTTGATCGGACCACGGAAAAGTCAGAAGAACTTTTTTTATAAAATATGGATAACACTGCGACCAACAGATCCATCCACCTCTCCGCCTCGGCCGGCTCGGGCAAGACGCGGGCGCTGAAGGAGCGCTATCTCGCGCTGCTGGACCGCATTGACGCGGCCGGGCTGCGCCTTGACCAGGCAGTGGCCATCACCTTTACGGAGAAGGCCGCGGCCGAGATCAAGGAACGGGTGATGCAGGGCCTGTCCGAGGCCCTGCTCAAGAAGATCATCCGGGGACGGCAGGACCTGCGCATCTCGACGATCCATTCCTTCTGCATGAACCTGCTGAAGCGCTATCCCCTTGAAGCCGGCCTGCCGCCGGACTTCGGCGTGCTGGACGAGCGCGACCGGGCCTACAAGGTGCAAAAGGCCGTTGAAAACGCCCTCGAATCATCGGACCGCGACCAGGAGATCATGGCTCCGCTGCGCGGCTTCGGCGCCGATGAGCTGATCGATACGATCGCCTTCCTGCTCTCCCTCAGGAGCAGGATCAAGCGACTGGAGATCGACGCTGGCGGCCCCGCTAACCTGCTCATCATTGTCAGTTCCGGCATGGAGACCCCGGCTGCGGAAGCGGAGATGAACGCGCTTATCAGGGACCCGGACTGGAAGGCCCTCTTTCTGCAGATGGAGCTCCTGCTAAGGTCGCAGCCTGACCAGTATGCAGAGTGCCGCGGTGCGGAACACGGCTCTCTCGCCATAGCGCCTGATGTGCATGCAGCCTATCGAACTGCCGAGTTGATCAGGCCCGTTTATTTCACCCAGAAGGCCGAGCCCCGAAAAAGACCTCCACTAGCAAAAGGAAAATACCTCGCCAAGACAACATTCCCCTATACTGTTTACGAAACGCTCTCTTCGCAGGTCCAGGATGTCCTGTCGCGGTTCTTTGCTGCTTATCATCGCGCCCAGGCAGGCCGGGAAGCCCTGAGCCTTCTGCGTCTCTTCTTCCGCGCTGAAGAGAACTACCGGTCCGCAAAGCTGCGGGAGGGGCTCCTGGACTTCGATGACCTGGAGATATTCGCCTACCGTTTGCTGAAAGGCGCGGACTCTCCTGAGATCCTCTACTGGCTCGACCGCAAGATACTCCATTTCCTGGTCGACGAGTTCCAGGACACGAGCGACATCCAGTGGGCTGTTCTCCGGAAGCTGACCGAGGAGATATTCGCAGGCCTCGGCGCGGACAAGCCCATGCCTTCAACCCTCTTTGTTGTGGGCGATGCGAAACAGTCCATCTACCGTTTCCGCGAGGCGAACTATCGCCTCATCGAGAACGTTCGCACGAAAATGGAAGAGAGCCTGCTGCCCGGCACGCGAGAGATACGCACGCTGGATAAGAATTACCGGTCCGTGCCCGAGGTGATCGGGGCAGTGAATCAGGTTTTCAGCGCTCTCTGGGGCGAAGCGTACAAGCGCTCCGCAACAGATCGGAACAGGCACCAGGGAAGCGTGCAGCTGATCGAGGTCTTCCTTGGCGAACAGACAGGGACAGAGATAGGCCTGAGCGAAGCCGGGGTGCTGGCACTCGAAATCAGAACACTGGTCGATAACGGGACTCTCGTGCATGAAAAGACCTCTCCTGCAAATCCCCCTCCATCCCCCTTTTCCAAAGGGGGAGGAAAAGAAATCCCCCCTTTAACAAAGGGGGGCACGGGGGGATTGGATGATGATTGGAAAACCCGACCCGTCCAGTACGGCGACTGCGCGATCCTCATCCAGTCCCGCACACGGCTGAAGGAGTACGAGGCCGCCCTGAAGCAGGAAGGCGTTCCCTTCCGCGTGGTCGGCGGGATCGGGTTCTATGAGGAAGACGAGATCCAGGCGATCCTGAACACCCTCTTTTTCCTCTGGAACCGCGACGACCGGCTTGCCCTCGCAGCAGCGCTCCGGTCCCCGCTCTTTGGCCTCCCGGACCAGGCCATCGTCGACGTCTTTTCCGGCAACAAGGATGCGCTCCCGGTCCTCCGGGAGCGGCAGCCCCAGGCATGGTCCCGCTTCAACGACTGGTCGAAGTACGCGGGCACCGAGCCTCTCGCCGGGCTGATTCACCGGATCATTCAGGACTCGGGCGCATACATACGCTTCGGCAAACAGAACCCCCAGGCCATCTTCAATCTCGACAAGCTGCTCGATACGGCGCGGGACTTCGACCGCCGGGGCTACACCACGCTGCAGGATTTCGTGGAGTGGGTCAGGAACATCCGCGAGGCTGAGCAGCGCGAGGCCACAGCGGACATGAACCTTCCCGGATTCCAGGGCGCAGTCAGCATCATGACGGTGCACAAGGCCAAGGGACTGGAATTTGCCGTGGTCTTCCTGCCGGGCCTGAACCAGCAGCCCCGGTCCCTCACTGCCGGGCCTCTCGCGATCGTCGAATCCGACGACCGCGTTCGGATGGCCTTGAAGGACGCGGATAGCCCGGTCTATGATGAGCTGTGGGAGCGGGAAAAGGAGGAACTGAAACGTGAGCATCAGCGGCTTCTCTATGTTGCCATGACGCGGGCCCGGGACCACCTCTTCATGATCGGCACTCCCAACGACAGCAGTAAGCCTGCCAAGGACAATACATGGCTGAGCTATCTGTACGGGGCGCTCGCGGTCCCTTCGCAGAGGGCAGAGAATAGTGGCCCGGCAGTCGTGAAGCGATCATACCCGGACTGGGCAGCTCAAACACATATGCCGGAGCAGTACGGAGTTGGAAAAAGATCACCTGAGCAGTCCAGCCCAACTGTTGCAGTTGACAGCGCTGCCGTTCTCGCTAACCTGCGCCACCTTGATGTAGTTGACACGCCGGAATGGAAAAAAGCGATAGATTACATTAACGACGAGAAGGAATGGGACATGGATCAGCCACTCGTGCAGGCGGGTCGGTCCGTCTCCCCGCGGCTGCGTGGCATCATCCTCCACCGTTGTCTTGAGGAATACGCGAAGAAAGGATCATACGACCTGGAAGCCGTTCTCGGGGAGTATCCTGAGATGCAGACGCTCGACCATGACGTGCGGGAGCGGTTTTTAACCGATGTGGGTTTGGTCATGAAATCTATTACTGGAAATGCCGGCCTGGGATGGATCTTCGAACCCTCTCCCGATGCCTACGCGGAACTGCCTTTCCTGCTTCGTAAAGGGAACGATCTGGTGAGCGGCGTGATCGACCGCGTGATCGTGAAGGACGGTAAGGGCTTTGTGATCGACTACAAGGCGATCATGATCGAGGATCAGGATGCGGCCGCATCATGGAAGGAACACTATCTGCCCCAGGTCAGAATCTACTGCGAGGCGGTGAAGGAGATCTTCAGGCTGAAGCAGGTGGAGGGTTATCTGCTCTTCCTTGACAGCAGCAGGCTGGAACCGGTGGTCAAAGTGTGATCGCGCCTGGACGCGGGGAGGATTAGCTCAGCATTTAATTTGAGATTTCCACTGTACCCTGATATAATGCTCTCATGAAAAAAGGACTTCCGACCCGAAAACAGTCGATACAAAAGAACATCAGGGAGTTCTCCGCGCTCTCTCCCTCGCAGAAGATTCGCGCCCTTGAAAAGCAAAGGAAGGCCCTTGCTTATCTGAAGACCCTTACAGAGGTGCAACCCGGACATGAAGTCACAAGGCGACGTCGAACCGGTTCCTATTGAGCTGATAAGAAGGCTCAACAGGGATAATGTCAGATATCTGCTTAGAGGATCCATGGCGCTGGCCATGCACGGCGCGCCGTTCGGATCAGCTGACTGGGACTTCTGGGTGTCCAGTGAAGACAGAGCAAAGGTCTACAAAATCCTCGGGCAATCAGGTCTTCATGGGAAACACTCGAAGACTGAGAGCAGACCTCTTGATACGTTTACCGACGGCGAATTCTTCAAAGTGGATGTCTTTTTCGTGAAAGCTTTTTCGAATAAAAAGAAAAGCGCCACCATAGGCTTCGGCGATGCCTATGAACGTGCCGTCATAAAGAAAGACCCTGCCGGTGATTTTTTTTGTCAGAGTTCCTCTCCTCGAAGATCTTGTCACTATGTTGAAAGTCGTGGAAAACCCGCGCGCACAGCAGATAAAACACATTGAATATATCGAGGCCCTGATGGACAGGAAGAGAAAGAAGCAAGCGTAGAGGCAGAGCTTGCGGTTTATCCCCTGCCTTCTTGCGCCTTTACCGCCGCGTCTTCACGGCCCTCACCGCTCCCGCACCAGCCTGAAGTTCTCCTCCCTGCACCGCCGCTCCACTAATACAACGCAACCTCCGGAAAGAACTTATAAGGCGGCAACACCATCTTCCATTCCATCTCCACCTCACGCACCTTGAAGGTCTGGGTTTTGAGAACATCGACGGCAAGGACCACCTTGACGGAGGGCCTGAGATATTTCGTGACCAGGCGATAGCTCGAATAGACAAGGGGACTGCCCTCGATCTGCGCAAGCGACACGAACAGGTTCACCGACTTAAGATCGTTCGTGACCGCTCCCTGCGGAGTGACCCGGTACACGCGGCCGGCAAAGATGGAATCCCAGAGCCCCTTCACGAGGTTGCGCGCTCCCTTGAGCGAGAACGAGGTCTTGGCCAGCACTTCCTTCTCATAGGCAAGGGCGGTTATCAGCACATCTCCGCCCCGCTCAGTGGACAGGCCGAGCGGCATAACGCCCTCGGGAAGAAGGATCGGCTCGCCTCGCGCGGCCAGCCGGCTGTCATTCAGCTCGATATGATACAGCGCCGTCCGGGTGGGCGTCTTGTCCTCCGGGTTGTCGTGCCAGAGTGCCTGGAAACGCTCGCGCAGTTGCTGCGTGTTCACGCCGGTCAGGAGCCAGAATGCCTTTGCATTTCCCCGGTCCGGCGCCAGACCGACGGAATAGGACGATCCTGCGGCCGGGATAACGGCAAAGGGCCCGGCGACCGTCGGCGCGGCCGGATCCGCGAGGTCTATCAGGTAGACCTGGTTGTTTTCCTGCTCCAGCACCACGGCTTTGCTCCCATCGCCCAGCAGGATCAGGTCCCGGTACGTCGCATGCTTGGACGGCAGCGGAAGCGACTTGTGCGCAATGAGCTTCGGCTGCACCGGGTCAGCAAGAGAGAAGATCACAAGTTCACTGTCGGTCAACATGAAGAGGTGGGATGCGGTCGGCACGAGGGAAACGGCGGCGTTCTTTGCCTCATAGCCGGTCGAGAAAACCTGCCGGGGACCTCCCTTGGCGCCAAGGTGCACCGTCTTCAACTGGTAGGGAGAAGGTCCTTCCTGTTTGGCGCCGCGTGCCGTTGCATAGAGAATGCCGCCGCTCTGAGCATGGGCAAAGGGACCGGCCTCGGCACAGGGCATTGTCAGTTCCTGTTCCTCGAAAAGGCGTTTCTTCTCCGCCGACGTCTTCCAGAAAACAAGTCGGTTCTCCCGCGCATCCGCCATTGCGAGTAGATTAGCTACCTGCAGTTTGCTCTCGGCTGCGCCTCTGGGCGTCTCAACGCGGACCGTATACGCATGCCTGAACTTCAGATCCCGAGGCAGACGAAAGATCAAGCCGCCTCCCTTGAGCCCGCCCCTGACCTGCGTTTCCGTCCCGTCAAGATACAGCCTGGTTCCGTTCGTATTCAGCCCTGTTCCTGCAACAGCTACCCACTCCCCGGCGATGAAGGTCTCGTCGCTCTCGAGCGTATTCAGTTCCCCCTGATCGGGGATCGACAGGCTGCCCAGGTCCATCAGTTTGATGATCTGCGGCTGAACATCGCCCGGGCCGCCCAGCGGTACGCGGACGAGCTTCCCCGGCTGACAAGCTGCAAAAAGAACGGCACAGAAAGTGATCAATACAATTTTTTTCATGGGTTTGGTCCTCTCTTCTTTTTTTTGCGCGGGACGCCATAGGCGCCGCGCTTCTTCCAGTCCGTTGCAGTGACTGCCATCTTTTTTGTTAAAATATTGCGGCGATAAGGCTTACAGTTATTGTCGGGATGGCGAGCCATTTAGAGGCCTTTAATAGTTGTTTTTGAGATTCGTTAAAGTCAGCAACTTTATCTAGCGATTTTCTCGCTGGTGGAAACAACCAGAATAAAAAATTGCCGATAAGCATGCCTACCGGTAAAGCAGCAAAAAGAGGCGGAACCGTGACTAAAATTCCCAAAATACCCTCATGGTAGTAGCTAAAGGTGTGGTCTGGGTGCCAGAGCAAATGAAACTGCCATACACTCCAGACAATCAAATACCAGACGCCTCCGGCTAAAATGAAACTGAAAATTCTATGTGGAATTGTCCACGGACTCTTTAATCTTTCTTTGGCCCGATTTCGCGCTTTTTCGTAGTATGTCATTTTATCTTTTTTGAAGATCAACGGCAGAATTGAGGGGCGCGCGCAATACGCGCGTCCCGCCGGCGTTTTTTGCGGGCATGCTACTTGTTAGGCATTCTATTGGTTAACAAGTCCAGTAAATCCGCTTTTCTAGATCTATTACAGTAGGCCCTTCACTACACCCGCCTACATCAATGGCGTTCTTATCGGAGGGACTATTTCCAATAATCCATTGACCGGATCTTGAGTGCCACATAAGTGTTCCTTCTTCTAATACTCCTTTTGGAAACACATCGTATCGGTCGTTATTTATCACTACTATGTGCCTTCCTTTTATTATTACATTTAATGTGATGCTTTTAATTCTATATTGTTCAGCTTCTGCATATTTATGCTCAAATATATACTCACCATCTTTTAATGGCAGTTTCTTTTCTTGCTCCCCTGCTACGCAACTAGACAACAGGAATGTGGCTATAAGTAAAATTGCCGTGGTTTTCATTGATTATGCCTAACGGGTCGCTCAGCGAAGACCAGCTTTTTCTGCGATTCGCCCGAGTAATGGGCGCCATTAAATATAGCACCAACGTTTGAAAATGCTGTTCCAGTCGATTTCGGTGGTGCAGGATAGAGGGCCTGTAACTGCTGCCACCCACTATTTTTTGCAATATAATAAGTTGTGGCTATCCATAGAGCAAAGAGAGCCGCTAATGCTCCCAAAGGGTAAAGTATGACGGGTAGAAAGGCTATTGCCATAATTCAGTCACCATATAATTAGTTATTGTCGGAACGGCTGAAATGAATCTTATCACAGGATATTCCGCTGTTCAATAATATTATTGCCTTTTTCGCATCCGGCTAATATCATGACACTTACATCGGGCCTTTCATGATGAAAGGTATATTATAGCCAGTCTCAAAATAGAAACGAATACTCAGAAAATCTCTCCCCTCTTTGTCAAAGAGGGTCGTTCCCCGGTACATCTTGGGGACATCGTTTCTAATTATGCGTTGCTTAAAGCAGAAAAAATGCAATCATAGAAACAATGTCCCCTACGAGCCTACCAAACTCTTACAGGGCAAGCACGGACATACTCAGACAAAAGCAAAAGCCCCTCATCCTTTTCTCTTCCATGGAAGGAGATCACGGTAAGGGGCTTTTTGGCGCATTCAGGGTGTCTTTATGGCGCAGTCACGATATCCAAGTTGAAGACCGTACTGCCGTTCAACATGTAGGTCCCTCCATTCCGGTTTACCTGCGGGTCCCACGTGGCCGGCAATCTGCCCGCTAATCTGTGCAATTCCACTATGGAAAGACGATTTACCGTCGCATTCCAGAATAGAGCCGGCAGTCCCTGGCATCTGCTGTACCTGGCAAAGAAGTTACTCCCTTGCCAGGAGTCCATATATTGAAAATGCAGGTGCGGCTCGGACGTATTGCCGGAGTTGCCGACCCTGCCGATCACTTGCCCGGCCGCAACCAGATCGCCGACGCTCACGGCAGGAGAATTGTTCATCATATGCCCGTAGATACTGAAAAGATTCTGTGCGTGCTGGATAACGACGTAATTACCTGCCGGATTACTCTGGTCGGAATCTCCTATGGCCAAGTCAGGAAAATGACTTACAACGTCCACTACCATCCCTGCCCCGGCGCTGAGGACGTCTTCGCCCCAGGCGTAATAATCTTCCTTGTTCCAGCTGTCAGCCGGATTGGACGACTTGCCCTGCGAATCGACTTGTATGGTATCGATCGCAAACCGTTCGGGGAAAAAGGCCACTCCTGGGGCCGGATTGAAGAACACCTGCCATTGAGATTCGCTTCCTGTACTTCCTGTAGTACGGAGCGCGACCCAGTTTTCCCTGCTGTACCTCAGCGGCCAGACCGTCTGCTGCCCTGGATCAAATACATAGATCGGAATATCAGCAATCACCGGATCCCGGTGATGGACCCGTACCGTCACGCGCGCGCCTGCAGGTGTCAATGGACTGTCGACACGCGTTGCTAAATAGCCTAACCCCGCTCCTCCCGAATCCAGCATTCTCGTGCCGGCCGGCCGTTGCGTGTAGCTTCCATCGCGATTCATCGCTATAATCGGAAGCATATCCCTGAATTCCTCATTGGCATATATTCTTTCAGCCAGCACGTCGCCCTTTGCGTTGTACACGCTGAGTGTAACCGCATCGATCTTTGCGGTCTCGATACCCACATTGTAAAGGGCTACTTCACCTAGGACCACCCATTGGCCCGATGCCTCACGCACGATGGGCCATTGAGAACGGATCGGAACCATCGCGACCCCGCTCGATACCACCTTGTCCTGCTGTGCAATGGCCTGACTTGAAAAATAAAAAACGGTGGATATAACGAAAAACGAGACCAGCACTATTACCTTTTTCATGGGAACCTCCTTTTCGGGATATGCGCCGCCTCACAATCTATGGCGTGCCTTCATGGTAAATTAAAAAAGGGAAGTAACGATAGACACTTCAGCTTGCGCAAAGCATCCCATATAATTCTTTCAAGGTAAAGGTACTATTCACCTCATACAAATTATTCTTGCGGTAAAATTCCCTTTTTTGGCGGGATTATTCTCTGTTCAGTCAGCCGAAGAGAAAGTAAGCTCCGCTAGAGAACTGATTTCTCCAACGGAGCAAGGTAGGATACAATAGTAATAAGTGGCAGGTGTCCGCTGTGCTCTATTCTTTTCTGTTCGAAGCGAAGTGGCTATTAGGAAGAATAAAATGGAATATCAGTCGACAGGTGATAAAACCCTCTGAAACCTATTTCGGCAGACATCGTGGGGCAAAGAGCAGCTCAAGGAAGTTAATGCTTATTGATACTTCAAAAGGCATGCCCGCCGTAGCCTGGCGGCTTCACCGCTCACCGACCATCCTGAAGTACTCCTCCCTGCACCGGCGCTCCACATCCACCATCCTACGGAAGGCCTCCTTGAAGTCCTTCACATCGCCCGAGAAGACACCATGGCCATAGATGATGCAGGCCCCTGAATCCTTCATGGCTGCAGGGACCGACTTTGCGATGCCGCCTGCCCCTGTTTCGCCTGCCACGATCGGCACGCCGCAGGTGGACCGGACCCGGTCGCACATCCGGTTGCAGTCCTCGATAGTACAGTCCTTCTCTGAACAGAGCATGGAAAGGATGACGCTGAACCGCGGATGGCCGTGCAGCACAGCGCGATAGTCCGATGCAAGGTAGATGGCGCGATGGGCCGGCAGCTCGGACGAAGCGGAAAGCCCTGCTGTGGAAGAGCCGTCAAGAGGAACAGGATCGATGCGGCCCTCCAGTTCATCAAGTGAGGAAGCGGTCTGGCTGATGTATATGGTCTTGCCGTCGAAATAGCTGATGTTCCCGAAGAAGGAATCAACAAGCCCCTTCTCAACCGTATAGCGGCCCACCCGTGCGATCTCCTGATAGATGGCCTCACTGTCCGCGCCCGAACCCAGCGGCCCTGCGGCAAAGTCGAGGCCTTCCATGTCCGGGACAGAAAGAAGTCCCGCAGCAATGCGCTCGAAATTCCTGCGCTCATCGGGAAGCAGGAACCCCTCGGTCAGCAGGTCGAGCAGATATTTCACAAAAGTCGTGTGATAGATGGACGAAAAGCCGATAAAGGCCTGCTCCACGGTCACGCCGCCCGCGGCAACCACGCCCAGGCCTTCGATCATGACCGCCTTCCGCTCCCGCAGCAGCGTAATCAGGTCTTTTGCCAGGTCCTGGTTCGGCCTACCCTGCCATCGGTCCTTGCGGATAAAGGGAATATCGTGGAGGAAGGTCTTGGTCTCGCTGTCCTTGGGCGTCAGCCGCTGCAGGCCCGGAGCAGACCGCGCGATCAGCATATCCGCGAAGGGCAATGACGGCCGGGCGAACAGGAGTGCTGTCACGTTCAGGCCCGTGAAAACCTCGGTGAAGACAGGCACCCACTCATCGTCCTTCCCGGCGATCACGTTGTCGTCAAGAACGTAGAAACGAATGCTTTCGGGAATGGCGGTCCCGTCCCGGAGCAATTTTTCTGTGTATTTCTCTATCTGGTCGCGCATATTCTTTCCCCTGCCCGAAGCATCGTGTAGGATTTATAGCGTTTTTCCCGGCTCCCTGTCAACGTGAATTCTGGTGTGAGCGTACTCCCTGTTCCACTTCCAGCGTGAGACGAGGACTTGGGGAAAGACTTGAGCCTTGGGCCTCTTCCGTACCCCATGCGAAAATTTAGGACTGCGACCGAGTCCGAGGGAGAAGCATTTCGGACTGTCTGAGTCCGGAGGGCGAGTTTCCGAAATGCCCCGAGGACGACCGAGCAGGCCGTATAGAATTTTCGCCGGGGCGCCCTTCTTTGGGTCACCTTTCTTTGGGCGCGCAAGAAAGGTGACGAAAAACATGTGATTGAATCTCTTTTTTTGCACGCCCCCGTCACGTCCTGAACAAAACTCCTGCCCCGTCTACGTCCGAGAGAGAAGCACTTCGGACTGCACAAGCGAAAACACCCTGAACTAAGAAGGCATCGACGACCACGCCGAACACAGACACCCATATTACCGTTGACTTTCGAGGTGTCACCATGGTATAAAGCCCAGCTCTCCCCACGCCGGAAACGGGCGTGCAACCTCGGCAATACCAGTGAAGGATACGGTACCGTGAACAAAAAAGACATCAGAAACATCGCCATCATCGCCCACGTTGACCACGGCAAGACCACGCTCGTGGACACCCTGCTTCGCCAGAGCGGCACCTTCCGGGACAATGAACGGGTCCAGGAACGGGTCATGGACAATATCGACCTGGAGCGGGAGCGGGGCATCACCATCATGGCCAAGAACACGTCCGTGCGGTACAAGGACACGAAGATCAACATCGTGGACACGCCGGGCCATGCGGACTTTGGCGGCGAAGTGGAACGCACGCTGAAGATGGTGAACGGCGTGCTTCTGCTCGTCGACGCCTCGGAGGGCCCCCTGCCCCAGACGCGGTTCGTGCTCAAAAAGGCCTTGGAACTGGGCCTGCCGCCGATCCTCGTGATCAACAAGATCGACCGGCCTGACGCGAGGATCAGCGAGGTGGTGGACGAGGTCTATGACCTTTTCATCGACCTCGACGCCACGGACGAACAGCTCGAGTTCCCCATCGTCTACACCAACGCCCGCGACGGACTGGCAAAGCTCTCGATGGACGAGGAAGGCAAGGACCTCGGGCCTCTTTTCGACCTGATCGTAAAAACGATCCCCGAACCCGAAGGCGACCCCGCTGCAACGCTCCAGATCCTCGTGGCGAACATCGATTACAATGACTATGTAGGGCGGCTGGCCATCGGCCGCATCTTCAACGGCACCGTACGGACGGGCGACACCATCGGCGTGGTCATCCAGTCGGGCCAGACGATCAAGACCAAGGTCACATCGCTCTTTGAGTTCCAGGGCCTCAAGCGGGTGGACACAGCCGAAGCCTTCGCAGGCGACATCGTGGCCCTGGCAGGCGTTGAGGGCGTGAACATCGGCGACACCATCACCAGCCCCGAGAACCCCATGCCCCTGCCGCGCATCGCCGTGGACGAGCCCACGATCTCCATGGTCTTCTCCGTCAATACCTCCCCCTTCGCAGGCAAGGAGGGCAAATACGTCACATCCCGCCACCTGAAGGAGCGTCTCGAAAAGGAGCTGCTCTACAACGTGGCCATCAAGATGGCGCCTCTGGAGAGTACGGACGGGTTCAAGGTGCTGGGCAGAGGCGAGCTTCAGCTTGCAATCCTGATCGAGATGATGCGGCGCGAGGGCTATGAGCTTGCCGTGTCCCAGCCCGAGACCGTGACCAAGATCGTGGACGGCAAGGTCCATGAACCCATGGAGATGCTGGTCATTGACTGCCCCGAGGAGTTTATCGGCGTGGTGACGCAGAAGCTCGGCAGCCGCAAGGGCCGCATGGCCAAGATGTCGAACAACGGTCACGGCAGGGTGCGCCTTGAGTTCCGTGTGCCTGCGCGCGGCCTCATCGGCTTCCGGTCTGAGTTCCTGACCGACACACGCGGCACAGGACTGCTAAACCACCTCTTCGACGGGTACGAGCCCTGGCAGGGAGCGATCACCAAGCGCATGTCCGGCGCCCTTGTCGCGGACCGGGCGGGAAAATCAACGCCCTATGCCCTCTTTCATCTCCAGCCCCGGGGAGAGCTTCTCATTAAGGAAAACACGCAGGTCTATGAGGGCATGATCGTGGGCGAGAATGCCCGCGAGAGCGACATGGACGTGAACGTGGTCAAGGAAAAGAAGCTCACCAATATGCGCGCATCAGGAGCTGATGATGCCCTCCACCTGGTGCCGCCCCGCCTGCTTTCTCTCGAACAGGCCCTTGAGTTCATTAAGGAAGACGAACTGGTGGAGGTCACGCCCCAGTCCATCCGGCTGCGGAAGAAAGTGCTCGTGTCGAATCAGCGGCCGAAGAGCAAGCAGGAGTAACGGTACCAGCGGGCGGACGCTTTTTTTGCGTCCGCCCTTTTCTTTTCCTGATCCGGCGGCGGGATGTCGCGATGTTAAAAGGGCTGGAGAGACTCCACACACCTGAATTTTCGCATGGGGTAAGGACAAGGTCTACGTCGTAAAGCTTTACCCCTGCCTCATTGACATACCATCCAAATCGCAGTATTGTATCCTGCCGTGAAAACAGCCATCGATATCTACAAATACCTGCCGAAGACGAACTGTGGAGAATGCGGCCTGCCGAGCTGCTTCGGATTTGCTGCAAAACTGGCTGCGAACCTGTCGTCAATCGAAGACTGCCCGCATCTGGAGGATCAGGCGCGGGAGAAGCTCCGTGAAGCTGTTGGTGACAGGACGTCATCACCAGGAACGGTCTACGAGCAGGCCCTGGAAGTCTTGAAAGAGAAGATGAAGACTGTGGATCTCGTGAAGACTGCAGAGCGCCTGGGCGGGGTCCTTCACGGCCCTGACAGCATGGACCTGATCTTCCTGAATGAGCGCTACCTTGTCACGAAAGAGCGGGTGCTTGACGCCTCGGGACAAGAGACCCGGCCCTGGATCTCGATCCTTATCTACAACCACCTCTGCATGCCTGATCCGCCGCCCAACGCCGGGGAGTGGATATCCTTTTCCGCACTACCGCAGTCCCATGCCAAGGACAAGGCCTGGAAAGGCCATGTGGAAGAAGTGATCGCCGGCCGTTATTCCGGAGATGTAGAACGATTACGGAGAACCTGCGCGGCACAGGGAGGCGAAGCAATCGAACGGGAGGGCAGCCACAACGCCGCCTATCTTTTTCGCTTCTTTCCGAAGTTCCCTGTCCTGCTCCTGTTCTGGGATGCTGTGCCGGAAGAAGACTTCCCTGCGCAATGCACCATGCTGCTGGACGAGAACGCCAACCGGTACCTGGATATCGAATCGATCGTGGTGCTGGGGGAGGAGTTTGCTTCGCGGCTACTGGCGTAGCGAGTACAACAGTTGGGGGTTCGGAGTTCGATCACTCGAACTATCCTTGCTTTACTCCGAACTACGAACTCTCGACTCCGAACTATTTCTTATTTATGCCAAACGGCATAAATAAGAAATTCTATGTTCCCATCATGGCCCGTGATGGGCGACGGGATCACACCCTTTACCTCAAGTCCCAGTCCCTGCACGAATTCCCGGACCCGCTCTACTGCAGCCATCCTTGCCGCTTCATCACGCACGATCCCGCCCTTGCCCACCTGCTCTTTTCCCACCTCGAACTGCGGTTTGATGAGCGCCACGATCGCGGCATGGGGAGCGAGAAACTGCTTAACAGCCGGGACCACCTTCGCGAGGGAAATGAACGAAACATCAATGACGACTAAGTCCACAGGCTCGGGGATCAGCGCAGGATCGATGTCCCGGATGTTAGTGCGTTCGAGGATGACAACGCGGGGGTCCTGCCTCAGCTTCCAGGCTATCTGGCCGTACCCCACGTCAACGGCATAGACCTTCTTTGCGCCCTGCTGAAGGAGACAGTCCGTGAACCCGCCTGTGGAAGCACCCACGTCGAGGGCACACTTCTCCGCAACACTGACCTTGAACTCCCGGAGAGCGGCTTCGAGCTTAAGGCCGCCCCTGCCCACGTAAGGCATCTGCTCGCCAAGAATGCGGATCTCGGCGGCCACAGGCACCAGCGTACCGGCTTTCTCGATCTTTTTCCCATCAACGATGACCTGGCCGGCGATGATCAGGGCCTGGGCCCGCTCGCGGCTCTCGACGATCTGCCGATCCGCGAGCAGCCGGTCGATGCGGAGCTTGTCAATTTTGTCCTTCATTCTGTTCACGACCCTATGAACCTGGTAACGGCAGTTTGACGCAGATGAACGCAGAAACACTTTTTGTTTGGTTTTATCCGCTGTTCCGGATTTCATCCACGTCCAAATATTCTTTTCGGGATGAATAAAAAAGGCACCAAGAGAACTCTCAGTGCCTGATGATATGCCATGTTTTATCCTGCAGAGTGCTTACACATCCATCGCCCGAAAAGACGCGTAGGGCGTGACAGTTTCAACATGGGCTCCTGCCAGAAAATTCCTGACCATCCCGTAAATACCCTCCGTGTCAAGCCCGTACTTCTGGCGCAGGATCTTCTGGGCGCCCTGCTCGATGAACTTGTCGGGCAGACCGATGCGCAGGGTCTTGACACCGTAGAGACCGGCCGCTTCCATGCACTCCAGCACGGCGCTTCCGAACCCCCCGGCGATTACATGCTCCTCGACAGTGACGAGCTTCCCGGTTGCGCGCGCCATGCGGAGGATCAGCTCCTCATCCAGAGGCTTTACGAACCGCGCGTTCACGACGGCAGCGGAAATGCCGTCCGCTGCCAGCCGCTCAGCAGCCAGGACAGAAGAGTGCACCATGGTGCCGATGGCCAGGATCACGACGTCCTTCCCTTCCCGCATTACCTCGCCTTTCCCGATGGGCAGGGTCTTCAACTGCTGGTCCATGGGAACGCCGAAGCCGGCACCGCGCGGGTAGCGCACGGCCGAAGGACCGTGATAATCCACGGAGGTCTTGATCATGTGCTGAAGCTCGTTCTCGTCCCGCGGGGCCATGATGATGATGTTGGGGATATGGCGGAGATAGGCGATATCAAAGGTCCCGTGGTGCGTCGGCCCGTCCTCGCCCACGATGCCGGCGCGGTCCATGGCGAGCGTCACCGGAAGGTTCTGGAGACACATGTCGTGCACCACCTGGTCATAAGCCCGCTGCATAAAGGTGGAATAGATCGCAGCCACGGGATGGAGACCCTCCGTTGCAAGGCCGCAGGCAAAGGTGATGCCGTGCGACTCGGCAATCCCCACGTCGAAGAAGCGGTCGGGGTACTGCTGGGAGAACTGGTCCAGCCCAGTACCATCGGACATGGCGGCAGAAATGGCCACGAGCGACCGATCGCTCTCGGCAAGACGCAGCATGGTGCTGCCGAAAACGTCGGTATAGCTCAACGCGGCGGGCTTCTTCGGGACCGATCCGGTAGCCCGATCAAAGGGGGCCGTGCCGTGATACTGGGAGGGAGCACATTCCGCGAACTCGCACCCCTTGCCCTTTTTCGTGACAACGTGAACCAGCACCGGCCAATCGAAATCCTTAATGTTGTTGAACGTCTCCAGCAGGTGGTCGATGCGGTGGCCGTCGATCGGTCCGATATACTGAAACCCCAGCTCCTCGAAGAACATTCCCGGCGCCATGAGGCTCTTGAACGACTCCTCTGCCCTCTTGGCGAAGCTCAACATGGACTCGCCCAGCTTCGGGATGCTCTGCAGAAAGTTCTTCGCCTCCTGACGCAGCTTCGTATAGAATTGGCCT
The DNA here is from genome assembly GCA_001805055.1 of Nitrospirae bacterium GWC2_57_13. GTDB lineage: Bacteria > Nitrospirota > UBA9217 > UBA9217 > UBA9217 > GWC2-57-13. The sequence goes on along the minus strand of MHDZ01000090.1, from coordinate 45,462 downwards.
GTCATGAGCCGGCTGAGATATGACGACAGAGCACCCACGTTCGGCGAAATGGACATTTCATTGTCGTTCAGCACAACGATCATTTTCTTCTTCAGGTGCCCCGCCTGGTTCAACCCTTCGAACGCGAGCCCGGCGGAGATGGAGCCGTCGCCGATCACGGCGACCACACGGTAGTCCTCATTATTGATCTCCCGCGCCGCCACCATGCCGAGGGCCGCGGAGATGGAAGTGCTGGCGTGGCCCACGTCGAAGTGGTCATAGGGGCTCTCGTCGCGCTTGGGGAACCCGCTGATACCGCCGAACTGCCGGAGCGTGTGGAACTGGTCGCGCCTGCCCGTGAGCAGCTTGTGGGCGTAGGCCTGATGCCCCACGTCCCAGACAATGCGGTCCCGCGGCGTGTCGAACACGTAATGCAGAGCGATGGTCAGGTCCACCACGCCGAGGCTCGGCGCAAGATGCCCGCCTGTCTTCGAGACGACGTCGATGATCTTTTCGCGGATCTCCGATGCAAGAGAAGGAAGCTCCTCTTCGGGGAGTGACCGAAGGTCATCTGGATTGTTGATGTTGTCGAGTATCATGGTTTTACCTCGTTCGTCCGGAAGTTACGGTCACGATGCCTGTTTCGGTTACGTCTCTCGTCCTTCGTGTTTACCATGCTGCACGTTGCCGACAGTCGATACGGGCCTCGTAACCTTCTCCTCTTAATTAACACGGTTGATAATATACTTCGCCAGCTCCCGAAGCGCATCGGCTTTCCGGTCAAAACCCTTCAACGCTCCGAGGGCGTGATCCACCACCTCCCGGGCGCGACGTCTCGATTCTTCAAGGCCGTAGAAACTCGGAAAGGTTTTCTTGCCTTTCTTGAGATCGCTTCCGATATCCTTTCCGAGCGCCTCCTGCGTTGAGGTAATATCGAGGATATCATCGGCGATCTGGAAGGCCAGGCCCGCCATCTCGGCGTAGCGCGTGAGCGCCAGGTACTGCTGCTTCGTTGCCCGCGCGTAGAGCGCGCCCGCTCGAACAGAGGCGCGGATCAATGCCCCGGTCTTGTGCATATGGATATATTCCAGCGTCGGGAAATCGATCTCCTTGCCTTCGGACTGCATATCCACCACCTGGCCGCCAACCATGCCGCGCACGCCGGAAGCCGTGGATAGTTCCTTGATGACCGACAAAAGTGTCCGGGCGGAAATGGCTTTTTCCAGTTTCGGGTCTGACAGCACCTCGAAGGCCATTGTCAATAGACCGTCCCCTGCCAAAACCGCCACCGCATCGCCGTATACCTTGTGGCACGTAGGCCGACCGCGTCTGAAATCATCGTTATCCATTGCCGGCAGATCGTCATGGATCAGCGAGTAGGTATGGATGAGCTCAAGCGAAGCTGCGATCGGCACTACGCCCGTCGCCTTCGCTCCGAGAGCCTCGGCCGCGGCGATGGCAAGCACCGGCCGGACCCGCTTCCCGCCGGCGAACAGACTGTACCGCATTGCTTCGTGGATTACCGAGGGAAAGGCCGTTGCAGGCGGCATGAGCTTTTCAAGCGACCGGTCAACAGCCTCCTTCTTTTTTGTCAGATAAGCCTTGATGTCCATGAGTTCTCGAGTATTCGCACTCCCCGTCCCGCCAAAGCGGGACTGCCGGGAACTTCACGAGTAACCGGCCGTTTGCAGCAGATGCATGCCGAAAGGAACAGGCAAACTTCCGGCACGAAAAGCCTACTCGTCCTCTTCCTCGCCAAAGGGCCGGGCAGTCACATTCCCCGACCCGTCCTTCACGAGAATCTCGACCTTGCGCTCCGCCTCGTCAAGACGCTTCGTGCAGAGCCGGGATAGCTTTACCCCCTCTTCAAACAGCTTGAGCGACTGCTCCAGGGGGAGGTCGCCCTTCTCAAGTTCCTTGACGATTTCCTCGAGCCTGCCGAGGGCAGCCTCGAACTTCTTTTCCGCCATGCTTCCTCTCACTCAAATGTGCGTTCGCTCCCACAGCGCAACCGATGGAGTGCGTAAATTATAGCCCGAAAAACATCGGAAAGGCAAGGGAAAATCGCGGCAAATGCCCAGCTATCCGGAGATCCGAAGAGAACCGGTCCCGCCCCCATTGCAATGAAGGATCACGCAGGCGGGACCATGAACGCCTGCAGACCGGGCGCAGCGGTCCGTCTGCGACAAAGTGCTTGACCGATCCCGATAAACCATGAGAAAGGCATTGACCGGAACAGGGTGGCGTGTTAGGATGCCTACGTGAGTTCATTCTTCATACAGGAGAGTGCCAACATGAACGGCGAAAATAAGATCGACCTGAACTCCTGCCTCGATGAAGAACAGGTCCGTGTCCTGATCGACCTGGAAGCAACGACGCGCCAGAGCATCGCCAGCCTTTTGCGCGAGAGTCTGGAGCTCTATGTGCGCTTCAAGAGGGGCGAAACCGCGTATAATGAATCGCCCAACTCGCCGATCGTCTTCGAATGCTCTCCTGACCGGGGCGGCAACAGCTAGGAATCACCCCCGGTGTTGTCATCCACTACCCGGGACAATACCTCTCCGCTCCTGACCCGCGTTCCCAAAAGGTCCCCTGCCTTCACCTGCTTCGCCTCCGTTACGATCTCCCGTCCGGGAAGCATGACTGTTATGCTGTAACCGCGCGCAAGGACACTCAGCGGATTGAGATGATCGAGGCCTGCGGCGAGTGAGGCGAGGCGGACCCGGTCCCTGCGCAGATGATGGCCTAGTCCCGTTGCCAACCTCCCGAACAGCTCATCCACCCGCTGCGCCCCCTGTTCCAGCCTTCTGCGAGGGTCCCCGATGATCCGGACCTTCTCTCTGACCGATGCCCGCATCAGCCCGATCATCTGGCGCATGCCGCGGATCATCCGGGCCTGATGGGCGGCGATGAATTCCCGGAGGCTTTCTTCACTCTCCACCACCATCTCGGCGGCCGCTGAAGGCGTTGGCGCCCGAAGATCAGCAACGAAATCAGCTATCGTATAATCCGTCTCGTGTCCCACTGCGGAGATAACGGGAATGCGGGATGCCGCGATAGCCCGGGCGACCGATTCTTCATTGAAGGCCCAGAGATCTTCCAGCGAACCGCCACCCCGGCCAACGATCATGACTTCCACGTTCTTCTCGACGTTGAAATATTCGATCGCCTCGATGATCCCCGGGGCCGCTGCCGCGCCCTGGACCGCGACGGGATAAAGCAGTATTGCCATGTGGGGATGACGACGCCGGATCACCCGCAGCATGTCCCGGATGGCTGCGCCGGTGGGCGAGGTGATGATGCCGATCTTCCGGGGCAGGAGCGGGAGGGGTTTCTTTCGCTCAGGCGCGAACAGGCCTTCCTTGGAGAGTCTTGCCTTCAGCTCCTCAAATGCCTTCTGAAGGGCCCCGATCCCCTTCGGCTCGATGTAATCGAGAATGAGCTGATATTCCCCCCGCGGCTCATAGAGGCCCACCCTGCCGCGGCTGATCACCTGCATTCCGTGCTGCAGTGTGAACTTCAGATGGCGCAGCGATGATCGAAACAAGACCGCGCGCACCTGAGTCTGTTCGTCCTTCAGGGTAAAATAGGTGTGGCCAGACTGGGGTACGTGGAGGTTCGATATCTCCCCCTCGACCCATACGTCGGGAAACGCACCTTCGAGAAGGTCCTTGATCCTGTGGGTCAGTTGCGTAACGGTGAGGATGTGCGTTTGCATGTTTTACCCTGGAAACGGTAGTTGGACGCAGATTCACCCCGTTAGAAATAAAAATCTTCTAACGGGGTAAACGCAGATTTTCGGAGATACAACCAGGCCCTCAAGCGCAGAAAGAGCCTTCAGCCCAACGGTGATTCTTTTTCAACATCAAAAAAGTTTTTTTCTCTATTTTTATCTGCTGGCATCGGATTATATCCGCGCCCAAATACTCTTTTCAGGATTATGAGGTCTCGGAAGGCGGAATTCAGGATGCGGGAATTGCATCACGCCGCGTTCCGCACTCCTAGAATTGCGATTTCAGTTTGATACGCTCGATCGACTTCGCCTTCCCATCCGACGCATCGACCTCAATAACTACAGCATCGAGGTGCGTGGGGCCCTTGGGGATCGAAAATTTATGCGGGCTCTGGCTCAGGAAGCGCGCAATGGCCTCCTCCTTTTTCACGCCGATCACGGAATCCGTTGGGCCCGTCATGCCTGCGTCGGTCAGGAAAGCCGTACCGCCCGGCAGGATCCGCTCGTCAGCTGTCTGAACATGGGTATGGGTGCCGATGACGGCGCTTGCCATGCCGTCAAGATACCAAGCGAGGGCGATCTTTTCCGATGTCGCCTCAGCGTGAAAATCAATGATCACAACCTGCGTTTCCTTTTTGAGCCGCTCGATCTCCCTCATGCCGACGCGAAAGGGGTCTTCAAGGTTCGACATGAAGACCCGCCCTTCCAGGTTCAGCACTGCTGCCTTGCCCGCTGCTGTTGATATGACCACACTGCCGAATCCCAGGTTGCCGTCGGGATAGTTTGCCGGTCTGATAAGCCTGTCGTGCTTCGTAAGGTAGGGCTCGATCTCTTTCTTGTCCCACACATGGTTTCCCGACGTCAGCACATGGATGCCGAGCGAAAAGAACTCCTCGGCGATATCGGACGTTATGCCGAAACCGCCGGCCGCGTTCTCGCCGTTCGCAATGATCAGGTCGGGACGATACTGGGCGGTCAGGGCGCTGATATGCGCCTTCACCATCTTCCGCCCGGGCTCGCCTACGATGTCGCCGATAAATAGAACCTTCAAACAGTACTCCTGTGAAATAACTCACGTTGTTGACGTCTCGCATGGAGCATGGCGCATAGGGTATGAACCTGTCCGCTCTCTGCTCTCTGCGCGTTACTTCGCGAACTCCACATACCTGCTCTCACGCACCACCGTGACCTTGATCTGCCCGGGATATGAAAGCTCCTGCTCGATCTTCTTGGCCACATCGCGGCATACCTGCGCCGAGAGTGCGTCGGAAAGATCATCGGGCTTCACGATGATCCTGATCTCTCGCCCTGCCTGGATGGCATAGGACTTCTCAACGCCCTTGAAGGAGTTGGCGACCTCCTCAAGCTTCTCGAGCCGCTTGAGGTAGCTCTCAAGGGTCTCGCGCCGCACACCGGGCCTGCTTGCCGAGAGAGCGTCAGCCGCGGCCACGAGCACGGCCTCAACGGATTCCGCTTCGCCGTCCCCGTGATGGGTAAGGATCGAATTGATGATCTTCGGTGACTCGCCGTACTTCTTGGCAAGATCGCCGCCGATGGAGGGATGCGTCCCCTCCACTTCGTGGTCAATGGCCTTGCCCAGGTCATGCAGAAGGCCGGCACGGCGGGCGAGCTTCTGGTCCACGCCCAGTTCCGCGGCCATGATGCCGGCGAAGTAGGCGACCTCACGGGAATGCATCAACACATTCTGTCCGTAGCTCGTCCGATACCGCAACCGACCGATCAGCTTGATGATCTCCGGGTGAAGGTTATGGATGCCGAGATCGAAGGCGGCCTTCTCGCCCTCATCTTTCATGGAAATGTCCAAATCCTTTCTAACCTTATCGGCGAGCTCCTCGATCCGCGCCGGATGGATCCTGCCGTCATGGATCAGCCGCTCGATGGTCTGCTTGGCGATCTCCCGGCGCAATGGGTCGTAGCACGACAGGATCACCGCTTCAGGCGTATCGTCGATGATCAGGTCGATCCCCGTGGCAGCTTCAAGAGCGCGTATGTTTCGACCTTCGCGGCCGATGATCCTGCCCTTCATCTCGTCGTTCGGCAGGTTCACCACGGACACGGTGGCCTCTGCAACGTAATCGCTGGCATACCGCTGGATGGCGGTGCTTATGATGCTTTTTGACTTCTTGTCCGCCTCTTCGCGCGCTTCATCCTCGATCCGCTTGATCGTCTTGGCGGCCTCATACTTCGCTTCGTCCTCCATGGCGACCATCAACTGCCGCTTTGCCTCTTCGGCAGTCATGCTGGCGATCTTCTCGAGCATCTGGCGCTGCTCGCGCAGGCCCGCTTCATACTTCTCTTCCTTCTCCTGGGCGATCTTCTCGCGGGCAGTAAGTTCGCGCTCGCGCCGCTGGGCCTCGGCCTCCCGCTTCTCGACGGCATCGGACTTTTTCTCAAGGCTCTCTTCCTTCTGGGTGAGTTTCCGCTCCTGGTTCTGAAGCTCCGTGCGTTTATCGCGGGTCTCCCGGTCAAAGTCCGAGCGCGCCTGGTAGAGCTTGTCCTTTGATTCGAGCTGCGCTTCTTTCAGCTTAGTGTCGGCCTCGCGTTTCGCGTTCGCAAGCATCCGACCCGCCTCCTGCTCGGCGTCACGGATCTTGCCGGCAGCGACCCGCCCTTTGATCAGCAGGCCGGTGCCAAGGCCCACGGCAAGTCCTACGATCATGAGTATGATATATTCAAGCATGTTCTTTTATCCTCCTGGATTCTTTCTTTTCAGCCCTGCAAGGCGTTCCTTGATCCGCTTTTCTTCACCCTGCTCTGTGGGCCGGTAATACTCCCGCTTCTGCGGAAGGTACTCCTGTTCGATAAAATGGTTCGGGTAGTCGTGAGGATACTTGTAACCCGCCCCCCTGCCGAGCCGTGCCGCGCCCCGGTAATGGGCGTCACGGAGATGACCGGGCACGGGAAGCAGTCGACCCGTTTCAATGTCCTTCATAGCCTCGTTGATAGCGACGTAAGATGCATTGCTCTTCGGCGCTGCAGCAACATACACTGTTGCCTGGGCCAGCGGGATCCGCCCCTCAGGCATGCCGATCCGCTCAACAGCCTGGTATGCCGCAACGGCGGTCGTAAGGGCCCGAGGATCTGCATTGCCCACGTCCTCGCTGGCCGCGATAACGATCCTTCGCGCGATGAAAAGCGGGTCCTCTCCTGCTGCAATCATTTTCGCAAGCCAATACAGTGCGGCGTCGGGATCGCTTCCGCGCATGCTTTTGATGAACGCAGAGATCGTGTCATAATGCTCGTCCTCATCATAGACAAGGGCCTTCTTCTGGATCGACTCCTCCGCTGTCCGGAGATCGAAAACGATCCCACCATGGACGCCCGGTGCCGTCGACAGGACGCCGATCTCAAACGCGTTCAGCGCACGCCGGACATCGCCCCCCGACCCCGCCACGATGTGCGCAAGGGCTTCAGGCGCGAGTTCTATCTTCAGCGACCCGAACCCCCGGTCCTTGTCCCCAAGGGCGCGCAGCACGAGCGCACGGACGTCTTCGTCGTCGAGCGGCAGATATTCAAAGATCTGGGAACGGGAAGAAAGGGCCGGGATGATGGCAAAAAAGGGATTCTGCGTCGAGGCGCCGATCAGAATGATGTTCCCCTTCTCGACGTCAGGCAGCAATGCATCCTGCTGGGCTCGATTGAATCGGTGGATCTCATCGATAAACAGGATGGTCTTACGGCCGGACTGCCCTCGCTCGGAAGCCGCTGCCTGCACCGCTGCGCGGATGTCGGCCACACCTGACGTCACCGCGTTGATCTCAAGGAACTGAGCCTTGCTGCGCTCGGCAATGAGATGCGCCAGCGCGGTCTTGCCCGTACCGGGCGGTCCGTACAGGATCAACGACATGAAGCGGTCTGCTTCAAGCGCCCTGCGGAGGAGCTTGCCCGGCCCGAGGATATGCTGCTGACCTGCGAATTCAGACAGGTCCCGGGGGCGCATTCGCCACGCAAGCGGCGGCTCAGCAGGTCCCGCATCCGGAAAGAGCAGACGATGTTCTGTTTGTTTCTTAGGGCCCAACGATGACTTCAGGAAGGCGCTTCAGGGCTGGTGACAGGACGGGAACAGAGCAAGCGGATAGAGAAACGGCAACAGCGTTTATACGATCATGGACGAGGGGGGTGGCAGATGCTGGCCCCTCATGACGCCCGAGTCGGCGAACAAACCGAGAGCACCCGATTCCTCTGCGCGGAACAAACCCGCATCCAGGAGATGGCGTCCAGATATATGTAGATTGATCTGCATCGTATTTCTTCTGTTGAGCCGCTTTTAAATTTCTTGCCCGACGGACGCCCCGGATCAGAACAGCAACTGTTCATCGTGCTTCCCGCAACGTACCGTTCTTCCGTAGTGTAACACTATCACAAGCGCTGGAGCCTTCCTTACTTGCCGCTCCCTTCTTCTGGCGCTGTTCGGTTTCTTTGTATAACGAACCAGGGAAGCCCCGCTTCCCGAAATAATCTGAAAGTCCCCCGCCATTGCCGTGCAGATACGCTTGAACCTGGTCGTATGCCAGGTGGGTGCCATATCGGAAAGTTTAGGCTTCCCAGTCTAATCTGGGCATGCACACCCTCTCCAGGGACAGCTCCCGTTTTAATTTTTTCACGAGGATCAAGTTAATATCTATCACGCACAACGCAGGGGACTTTATTATTAACCTGAGTAGTATATACCAGAAATAAAAAAAAATGGCAAGGAGAAAATCATACGCCGTTCTACTGATGCTGCAAAAATAGTCTTTACTTTCAATGACATAAGAGGGGCAAGGCCTGGCATTGCCGTCAGTCGCGCCAACACCTCAGCGCGCTCCTTCATCGCCGGTGAGGGCAAGCATCCGCTCGACGGCCTGGTCGGCGGACTGCTCAATGGTGCCGCACCGTTCACGCAGGCGGAACAGCTCATCGCTGATGGTCAGGGCCGTCAAGATCGCGACACGGTGCGGATCGGCCGTCCCTGTGCCTTGCTGCACCTCGCGCATCTTCCCGTCGAGGAAGGCGGCAAGCTCCCGGACATACTCGGGGTTCTCCATCGCCTTGATGCTGTAGGTATGGCCGAATATTTGGATCTGGATGCTTTCCATAGGTTTACGATTGGCAGAGGGCATGGGTAATGCATGCATATCGCATGGGGCATAGCGCATAGGGTATGAATCTCTCTGCCCTATGCCCTCTGCCCTCTGCCCTATGCCCTCTGCCCTATGCTCTCTGCCCTATGCTCTCTGCTCTATGCTCTCTGCTCTATGCTCTATGCGCTATGCTCTATGCGCTATGCTCCATGCTCATAACAGTGCTTCGACAAATTCCTTGGGATCAAAGTCCCGCAGGTCCTCGATCCCCTCTCCGATACCGACCAGCTTGACAGGCAGGCCCAGTTCCTTGGCGATGGCGAAGAGGATCCCGCCTTTCGGCGATCCATCCAGTTTGGTGATCACCAGGCCGGTCACGCCAATCGATTCATGGAACATTCTTGCCTGTACGAGCGCGTTCTGGCCCGTGGTGCCATCGACGACAAGCAACGTCTCATGGGGAGCGCCCGGCAGTTCACGCTCCAGGATGCGCCTCACCTTCTTCAGCTCTTCCATGAGATTGGATTTGGTATGGAGTCTGCCGGCCGTATCCACGATCAGAACGTCAACAGACCGGGCTTTTGCAGCAGCAAGCGCATCAAAGACCACGGCACCGGGATCGGCCCCCTCGCGGTGTTTGATGACCGGTATGCCGGACCGCTCGCCCCAGATCGAAAGCTGCTCGGCAGCTGCTGCCCGGAAGGTGTCCGCAGCAGCGAGCATCACGCTCTTCCCCCCGCCTGCGAGACGGCTTGCGAGCTTTCCAATCGTCGTGGTCTTGCCGGTCCCGTTCACACCAACCACGAGCACCACGAAGGGTACGGCCGATACCACAAACGGCTTATGGCTGGCGGACAATATCTCCCGAAGGATCTGCCGCAGCCGTAGCCGCACGTCGTCGGGAGTGGAAAGTTCTTTTCGCCTGTGCCGCTCCTTAAGGTCCGTCAGGACCGCGGCGGCCGTTGTCATTCCTACATCAGCGGCAACCAGAGCCTCTTCGAGCTCTTCAAGGAATGCTTCATCTATCTTGTCACCCAGAATGAGCGAGCCGACCGTATCGGCAAAGGTCTTCCTGGTTTTCGCCATCCCCTCAGTGAATGTTTTCAGAACGCCCAACATGAATACCCCTTACACCGGACAAGCCCCGCAAGCGGGACAGGCCGGAATTGGAAATTTATAATTTGAGAATTGTTCTTTGATGCTTTTTCAAATATCCAGCGGCAGCTTGCCGGTTTGTTCTTTTTTTTCATCCTTCTGCGCTTTGTCGCGCCGCGGCTGGTTCCCGTCACCGCCGGGATGAAGGCCCGTCGCAGGAAGTTCGCCGGAATTTGAAGGCGCGACTGCAGGGGACGACGCCTGCCGATAGAGATAGCGGTCATGCATTTTGTTGAATGCCGACCACTCGCCTTCACCGACGCTCTCCTTCGCCATGGTGATCTGATAGTTGTTCAACTTTGCGGAAAGATCGTCCAGGTAGTGGATGATCAGCGCTTCGCGGGTCTTGGGCCTCTTGGGTGAACCGAACTCGTATTCACCGTGATGAGAAAGCATGATATGCTTCAGGAGCATTGTGGTTTCAAGAGGAAAATCCGGAAGTCCGTTGATCTTTTCCGTCAGCATCTCATAGCCCAGAGAGATGTGGCCGATGAGCCTGCCTTCCGTGGTATACTGGATCGCTTTCCGGACGGACATCTCCCGTATCTTTCCGATGTCATGAAGAAAAGCACCGACCGCAAGCAAGTCAGCATCTATGTCCGGAAAGTGGCCGGAAAGGGTCCTGCAGAGAGCGATCAGCTCCAGCACGTGCTCCAGCAGTCCACCTACATAATTATGATGCATCGTTTTCGCCGCCGGCGCGCGCTTCAGACCTTCCATAAAGGGAGCGTCGTTCAAAAAGGCCTCCATCAGCCTCCGCAGCGGCTTGTTTGTGATCCCCGACGTTATCGCCCGCAGTTCGCCTACCATGTCGTCCGGATCGCGCAAAGAGGACTGAACAAAACTGGAAATATCGACGTTCGCGTCATCGATCCGCTCGAGCGTCTTCATCTTGACCTGCAGAGCGCCCTGATAGTTGGAAACGACGCCTTTAATACGGATGAAGTCCTCACGTGCGAATTTACCTGCCGCGTCCTCTGCATTGTCCCACATCTTCCCGTCGATCTCGCCCGTCTTGTCCGCGAGCTTGAGCGACAGATAGGTCACGCCGTTCTTCGCCGTCAGTACCTGCTTCGCGACGACCAGGTAGGTCTCTTCTACCCAGTCGCCTTCTTTGAGTGCTGCGATCATCTGCATGGTAAACCCCTCTGAATGGGCTGATAATAAACCATCCCCCCGGCATTGTCAAACGGAAAGCCTGAATTCGGGCGCAGGGCAACCGGGACGATCACCTGAACAGCGTGAGCGTGCACAGATAGGACGATCTCTGTTTCATGCAGTTGTTTGCGGGGAGCGACTACGGTGCGGCGTGATAGATCGCATCGAACTGGTGGGATATCTTTCCAAAAATCTGGAGTGCGGCGGGATGGAAATGCGCCGGTCTGATCTCATGCAGGCCGTCGCCGCCCCCTTCGAGAATGATCCTGCAGGCGTCATTGTGCGAATAGGAAGGCTTGTAGGTATGCATGGTCCGCAGCGCGTCATATACATCGGCGACCTTCACGATGGCTCCTTCCAGGGGGATGGAGTCGCCTGTCAGGCCCGCCGGGTAGCCGCTGCCGTCCCAGCACTCATGGTGGGTGAGGGCGATGTTCTTCGCTGTGCGGAGCAGGGGAGAGTCGCCGATAATATTCGCTCCGAGCAGCGTGTGTTTTTTCACCAGATCGAACTCATGGTGCGTGAGCCGGAGCGGTTTTTCGAGAAGATCCGGATGTATGTAGATCTTTCCCACATCGTGCAGCTGCGCCGAGTAGGAAAGGGCCTTCACGAACCGTTCAGGGAGATCCATGCTCTCGGCCAGAGCGCGGGCGTATTCATTCATCCGCAGCACATGGGCCCCATTGTCCCCGGCGGAATCGGTAGCCATGGCGAGCGTCTTTACCATGACCAGGAAGGACTTCGACATGTCCTGCACGTCTCCGGCGACAACGGCCAGAAAGCTTCCGGGCAGCGCAAGCCCCTTCAGAAACAGGGAATCCTGTGCGGTTACCGGTCGCCCGTAGTTGAATGCGACGAAATACACTTCCCCGTGCCTGCAGGCCGTCATATTCCTGATCGTACCGATGGTCTGATGAATCTCCGGCGGGAACTGGGCCTGAAAATCGGCGAGACTGCCGCCCCGGTCGGAATAGTTCACATGGGTCGCGCCTTCTTCAGCCTTGATGAGATAAAATATGGCCGCTTCAGGCATCGTGACCTCGCTGCCGATCCGATCGACTCCGGAACTCCCCTGGGTGTAGATATCGCATACCAGGCCTGCAGCACCGTCGGTCCGGGCAACCATGAAGCAGGCGGGATTCTCCCTGTCACCAGACCTTGAACGAATAATGCGCTGCGCCAGATCATCCTGCGATCGGGACGCATCATAGGACAGCGGCTCGAAATACCGTGTCAGGTTCTCGAGCCGCGCGAGCCAGGTCAACATTCCGTTACTGGAACTCTCCGCGGCCTGCTCGAGCCTTCGGACATGGAGAATATTCTTGATCCTCGCGGAAGCGGCTTCCCGCAGCACCGGCGTGGAAAGATAATCGTGCACCCAGGGCCGCATGGCGCGGATCATGCCCGGCTTTATCTCCGCAGGCACGATGAGATGAATACTGGTTCCGGTCCGGACCGCAGACTCGGAGATGGAACGCAGCATCCGCCCGCCCCCGGCGAGAGCAGCGTCGCAGAAAACGACTGCGGGGCACTCTCGATCCAGGGACGAAAGCGCGTCGGCTGCAGTGTCTACCACTGAGACCCTGCAGTCTTGCGCTATCGCCGCCTCGGAGATGACGCGGCAGTCTGTACCATTCGCTGATATGATGAGGACCGACGTTTTCACAGAACTAAATTATACCACAGGGGATATGCGGGGAAGAGAAAAAAACAAAAGCCGACCAGTATTAGTTGTCGGCAATGGGGAAAGTGGATGATCCAAAGAGCTACTTTTTACGAACGTACGCCCGATATTCGCCGTCCTGCTTTACCAGGCCCAAATACTCATGTCCTGTGGCCTTGCACCAGGCAGGCATATCCTTCTCGATCCCGTCGTCATCGGCCTGAACTTCAAGCACCTGGCCGGACTGCATTTCCTTGATCTTGTTCGCCGTCTTGTAGATCGGCATAGGACAGGCAAGTGCGACACAGTCCAGAACCTCATCGGGTTTGACATCTTTCAAATCCATGATATGCCTTCATCCAATTTAAAATCTGTCATGTGGGCTTTGGGATCTACGGTTACTCCATCTCATGCTCATGCCCGACACTCTCGGGCAGCTTCACGGGCGAAGGCTTTCCCCGCTTCTTGTAGTAATCGTCAAGAGCCGACTTCAGCGCCTCTTCGGCAAGCACCGAGCAATGCATCTTCACTTTCGGCAGGCCGCCGAGCGCCTCGGCAACGGCCTGGTTCGATATCTTGAGCGCCTCGCCCACCGTTTTTCCTTTCACCAGGTCCGTGACCATGCTGCTCGTTGCAATGGCAGCGCCGCATCCGAAGGTCTTGAACTTGGCGTCGGTGATGATATCCTTTTCCACCTTGATATAAAGCCGCATCACGTCGCCGCAGACGGGATTGCCCACGGTACCCACGCCGTCGGCGTCGGCGATCTCGCCCACATTGTGCGGGCTGGCGAAATGCTCCATTACTTTTGAACTGTACTGTTCCATGACTTCCCCCTTCGTTATGTTTTCTTTACCATATCTTCATAGAGAGGCGACATTTCCCGCAGACGCTGCACGATGGCCGGCAGCTTCTCCAGCACAAAGTCGATGTCTCCTTCCGTATTTCCCATGCCAAGCGTCATGAGCAGCGTTCCGTTCGCAACAGCTGCATCGGTCCCAATGCAGGTCAGGACATGGGAAGACTTGAGCGACCGCGACGTGCAGGCAGACCCGCTCGATACAGACACCCCATCCATGTTCAGGAACAAAAGCATGGACTCGCCTTCCACATACCACATCGAAACGTTCAGATTGTGGGGCAGCCGTAGGGTCGGATGCCCGTTCACTACCATGTGCTCGATTCGCTCCGTGAGCCCCTTCTGAAGCCGGTCGCGCAGCCCCGCAACATGGCCCATTCGCCGCGGAAGCTCGGCAGCCGCGATCTCGGCCGCAACGCCCAGTCCGACGATAGCAGGGACATTCTCCGTTCCGCCTCGCCTACCGTCCTCCTGCACGCCTCCTTCGATCTGCGGCCTGATCCGCACACCCTTGCGCACGTACAACGCCGCAGCTCCCTTGGGGCCGTAGAACTGGTGCCCCGAGAGCGACAGCGAATCAACTCCAAGGGCATTAACATCCACCGGAACCCAGCCCGTGGAAGCGACCGCGTCGGTATGGAACAGCACGCCCCTGTTCTTCGTTATCTTTGCGATCTCCGCGATGGGCTCTATTGTGCCGATCTCGTTGTTGGCGTGCATGATGGATACGAGTATCGTGTCCTTCGTGATGGCCTTAGCCACATCGGACGGGTCAACGAGGCCCTGCGGGTCCGTCGGGACATAGGTGACCGTGAATCCGGCCTTTTCGAGAGACTTGGCCGTATGAAGAACGGAAAAATGTTCGATCTGGGAAACGATGATATGCGTTCCCTTCTGACTGTAAGCCTGGGCGATGCCCTTGAGGGCGAAGTTGTTCGATTCCGTGCCGCTGGAGGTGAAATAGATATCTTCGGGCTTTGCGTTGATCAGGGCCGCAGTCTTTGCCCGTGCCTCCTCAACGGCGTTCTTCGCCTCTCGACCGGCGTCGTGAAGGTTCGACGGATTGCCGAACCGCTCCGTGAAGTACGGAAGCATCGCCTCCACCACTTTCGGGTGGGTCGGCGTCGTTGCTGCATGGTCAAGATAGACTTTCCTCACGATCAACATGCCCCCTTTCCGGCAGCGGCCTTTCTTTTAAGAGCGACCAGCTCTTTCGGCTGATACTGACGCAGAAGATCGTCAAAGCTGATGCTATCCAACGCCTCTTCGATCTTCGCTCCCACTCTGGCCCATACCATACGGGCCACGCAGTCATCGGCCTGATGGCACTCGCCCAAGTCTCCCGGCTCCAGACAGTGTGACAGGGCAATGGGCCCTTCCAGGGCGCGGACCACGTCACCTACGGTCAGGTCAGAGGGCTTTCCTCCCAGAAGATACCCTCCACCCGGTCCCCGCACGCTTTCTATAACTCCCGCTCTTCCGAGGCGGTTCAATATCTGTTCAAGATAGGAGAACGATATCCCCTGCCGCTCGGCGATCTCTTTAATGGTGATCGGTCCCTGGCCGAAGTGCTTGGCCACTTCGAAGACCGCCCGGACACCGTATTTTCCCTTGGTTGAAAGCTTCATGAGCTTGAATTCTCTGCGCCGCAAACGTCATAAAAAAGGACCAAATTCATCTTACATACTTCCTTTTCTCACAATATCAAACCTGACCATTCTTGTCAAGTATTTTTTCGTCTCGCTTGGCTGCCTTGCCTCTGGGAATAATGATCGGCGGTTTCTTCTTTAGCGGTACGCCCCCTGCTATTTTAATCCCTGTCCGTCCGTGTCCGGTCTATGCTCTTTATTCTCAGACCTGCCCCGCGCATTAGCGGGGCACAGCAGGCGTGATTACGAGAATGTATGACATCATGGCCTCGAGCCATACCTCAAATTTGTACTTTGAAATTTACAATTTTAAATTGCGGCCCTCAGGCCGCGTTATGGTATACTCCCCCATGCAGCAGTCCAGCCCTCATCAACCAATAACAAGCAAAGAGAACAGCAAGGTAAAGCAGCTTCGCTCACTGCACGATCCCAAGCACCGGAAGAACGAACAGGCCTTTTTGATCGAGGGCGTCAAGATGGTCGAGGAGGCTCTGCGCGGCAACGCCGGCGTCTCCCTGGTCGTCGCTGCGCCGTCCCTTGTCAGGCGCCACGGCAAGGCACTGCTTAAGCTTGCCGAAGACCACTCCTGCGAGATCCTCTGGATATCGGACAAGCTGCTCGATGCCCTCTCGGAAAACAAGACACCCCAGCCCGTCATGGCCGTCATTAAGATGCGGGAGCAGAACGAGGGCCGGCTCCTGGACCATCCGTCGGGCATCATCGTCATTGCGCACCAGCTTCAGGACCCCGGAAATCTGGGTACCCTCATCCGGACCTGCGAGGCCGTTGGCGCTGCGGGCCTCGCCATCACGTCGAACACCGTGGACCCCTTCAATGCAAAGACCGTCCGCGCCTCGATGGGCAGTATACTTCGTCTGCCGATGGCGCGGATCAATGATACACCGGGTTTCATCAGGAAGTGCACAGAGAGGGGATTTCAGACCGTAGCGCTGTCCCTGGCCGGAGGAACAACCCATGTTGAGCTTGACCTCAAAAAACCGACCGCCGTACTTCTCGGCCAGGAAGGCTCGGGACTGCCGGACGATGTCCTGAACTCTATGGATCAGCGCGTCCGCATACCCATGGCCGAAACGATCGACTCTCTGAATGTGGCTGTTTCAGCAGCTGTTTTTTTGTATGAAATCGTGCGGCAACGAATGAAATAGTGGAGCCCCTGCG
Organism: Nitrospirae bacterium GWC2_57_13; assembly: GCA_001805055.1. GTDB lineage: Bacteria > Nitrospirota > UBA9217 > UBA9217 > UBA9217 > GWC2-57-13. Next base: position 29,003 of record MHDZ01000090.1, on the reverse strand, counting down.
GCAGTCACGCCAGGGCATGATGTAACAACGCGACCCGCAGTCGTCCCGCGCGACGCGGGACGACTGCGGGTGAAGGTCAACTGGTATCGTTCTGTATTGCATTCCACGTGGAGGACAAGACCTCGGGCACGGACAATGCCTGCGTGCCTTCGCTATTCTTTTTTGCCGGGGTCTGCGAGGCCGGTAACGATCTGGTCAATGATGAAGTCTCCTATGACCGCCCTGTCGGCAGGTGAAATGCTCTCAAACTTCAGGCCCATTCCGGGCTCCTTGTAGGGATAACCTCCAAAACCGTAGCTATAGATCACCATCGCCTCGACCTGCAGGGTCTTGCCCCTGATCATAAGGCTCACGGGAAGCACCGTGCCCACGGGCCGGGTCGCTGAAGTCCGCACGAACATGCCGTTCTCGGATAACACCGAGGCATATTCGGCAATGCCTGCAGGAGTTCCGCCTATATCGGCCTTCAAGTACGCAGCGATCCGGATGCTTTTGCGCGGCACCGGCTCCAGCACCAGCTGCACTGCCCGGTAGAGTTCCTGGGCTGTTACGGGTTTCCGGAGATAATCGGCGCACCCGGCGAAGTGGCACTGCTCCTCCATGCCGGGATCGGTAAAAGAGGAAAGGAAGATCAGGGGAATGTCCTTCAGGCCCTCCCGCTGCCGCATCGTGCCCAGTAGATCAAGGCCGCTCTTCTCCTGCAGGGCTGCGTCGGAAATGACTAGGGCCGGAACAGCAACTGCCATGGATTCGAGCGCCTCCTCCACTGTTGCCGCGGTACAGACGCTGTATTCGAACCGCTGCAGGATGATGCTGGTGTAATTGCGCTCCGCAGGGTTACTGTCCACCACCAGCACGAATCTGCTTTTCCTGTCGTCCCTGACCCCTGTGTCCCCAACGGCGCATTCCGCCATCTGCCTTACCCTCCGCCTTCAATAGAAGAATGCTGATCGCTTCTAGTATGCCTCTGAAGCGGTCAGGATCTCAAGCTCGCCCGGCAGCTGCAGGGCCTCGCCAGATGATGCCCCGCAGAATTCCCGTGTTGCCTGGAAAGAAATGCGGACATCGGGACGGTCCGGTCTGCCGTAAATGCCGCAGAGATGATCCCTCGTCATCTGATCGCGGTCCATCTTCAGCAGGACAATCTGGACACGCGAAAATTCTGCTCCTTCGTCCGGGACGATCACAACCTATCGAAAGTTTCGGTCATCATCCTGTGCCAGGATGAGGCAACCGCCCTTGACTTTGGCGCCGGATGCCGGGCCAACGCTGTCATGATCAAGCCTGTGCCCGTTGACCGCTTTACCCAGGCCGTACGCCAGCTTCTCAGTATCTCTGCAAGGACCGCATATCGTGTTCTGTTGAGCGTTACGATCGACGCCACCGGCCCCCGGGGCTCCTGATCGAGACGGAACAGCCCCTCGAGATCGGCACACGGGTTTCCTGCTCCTTCTACCTCCCCGGGAGACAGCAGATTAGATCAGCCTGCGAGGTCGTTCGGGAGAAGAACCAGCCTGCCGGATACGATGATAAGACGAACCGCTACGGCATCAGGTTCCTGGACCTGCGGCCTGAAGAAAAAGCGGCCCTCGATGCCTTCATAGTGGAAAAGACCGCTGAACGGCGCGTGAGCTGACCATCCTTCGCCCATCCTCCCAACTTCCCAACTTCCCAACTTCTCGTCCCTACTCTGCATTCCGCCCTCACTCGTTCTGTCACCCCGTCTTCGCGTCTCAGATTTCGCACTCCGAACTGGTCTCTTCTACACGCATCTCACCCGCCCTCTCCCCTTGACACCCCCTGCCTTGGATGATAAACTGAATATATAGGATGAATTAAGTCCTTATTAAAGGGCTTTGCAGAGGGGGTGGTACATATGTATGCTATATTAGGAGCGACAGGACACATTGGAAGCACCATAGCAGATATTCTGCTAACAAAGGGAGAAAAGATCCGGGTCATCGCACGATCTGTAGACCGATTGCGGCCCCTGGTCAAGCGGGGGGCCGAGGCATTTGCCGGCGATGCGGCCGATCCGGCATTCCTGACCAAGGCCTTCAAGGGCGCGGACGCGGCCTTCACCCTGGTCCCGCCGAACCTGACCGCAAAGGACTTTCTGGCCTACGCAGACACCATGTCGAAGAGCATCGCGAAGGCGGTCAAGGACGGGAAGGTAAAATACGTGGTCAACCTGTCCAGCATCGGGGCTGATCTCCCTGAGGGCACGGGGCCCATCGTGGGTCTCCATCGCCAGGAGGAGCGGCTGAACAAGATCGCGGGTCTGAACATTGTCCATCTGCGGGCAGCATTCTTCATGGAGAACCTGCTGATGAACATTGACCTCATCAGGACAAAGGGCATCGCGGGAAGCGCTGCAAAAGGCGATATTGCCTTTCCCATGATCGCCACGAAGGACATTGCGCAGGTGGCGGCAAGTCTGCTGGTAAAGCGCGACTTCAAGGGTTCGTCCGTGCGTTACCTTCTTGGCCAGCGAGAGCTGACCCACAACGAAGCGATCACTATTCTCGGCAGCAGGATCGGGAAGCCAGACCTTGCCTATGCTCAGTTCCCTTATGACGGAGCGGAGAAGGGGCTCACAACAGCCGGCCTGTCACCTGATATGAGCAGGCTCTATATTGAGATGACCAGGGCCTTCAACGAAGGGCGCGTGAAGACGGGACTGGTCAGAACTCCGGAGAGCACAACGCCGACGTCCCTTGAGGAGTTCGCCGAGGTCTTTGACATGCTCTACCGCAAGCAGAAGGCTGCTTGACAAAGGAATGAAGTCGGATAAAGAAAAAATACACGGGGCGGACTGAATGTCCGTCCTCTTTTTTAGCGACCTGCCACCAGGGTGCACCACCCAGCCGACTAGCCTACCACCGCGCAAGCATCACGCTGACCCGCACCTGGAACGGCAGCCTCCGGTTGTAGTCCAGTATCGTCTCGCCCCATCCGCTGAAGTACTGGACATATGCGTAGACTACCTTGCCCAGGGGATAGGAAAGATCGACCTGGACGCTGCCATAGTGCTTGTCCATTCCCCTGCGGGCGCTGGCCGAGAGCTGGAGACCGTCGAAAATGCCGAACCCTTCCTGCATTTCATAGAGCACGAAAAGGTCCGCGTAGCCCCGGTACCTCTGAATGTCGGGGTTCTCACTCTTGTCAGCGTAGGCCCAGACCTTTGGGGCAAGGATGAGGCGATACCGGCCCGACGATCCCAGGTCCATCATGGGCCTGAGGAACAGTATGTCGATGCTGCGCGATTCGGTCCCCGCTTTTCCGTTGGACTCATGCTCATATCCCGCCTGCCAGGCGGTCTGCCGGTCCCGCCGCATGACGTAGAAAATGCTGGGCCGGTAGCTGCTGTCATGGAAGGGCTCCGACTCGGTCCCGAGGTCCCATACCGATGTCTGGGTATAACCCAGGAAGAATCCCCGGCTGAACTGGTACTTGAAGCTCACCTGGAACTTCGCGTTCTCCTGGCCTCTCCAGCCATAAGCGAAGTAGACCGGTTCAAAAGCACTGATCTGTCCGATCACGGCCCCTCCGATAAGCATCATTCCGTCATCGCGCTGCCTGGTCGCCGGCGGTTCCTGCGCCGGTTCAGCGGCCGGCGCTTCGCCCGGAACGGCACACCACAGGTATGTGAGCATGATTGCCAATGCCGCGATATGCGCTTTCTTTGCCATGCTGCCCCTTTCCTCACGCGTCCTCAATGAGTATACCGCTTCGCTCACCGTGATCCTTGATAAGATCAATATATAAGATAATCTGAGCTGCCCGGCAAGGCGAAAATACGGTTTACCTTCCTCTCCAGTCAGGCATCGCCTCGTTCTTTTTGCTATTATCATAAGAAAAGACCGGAGGACCTCGCGCAATGCAGCCTGATCTGCCGCCGTCAACACCCTTGCAGGACCATCCTGACCGTAGAACTGACGAACGGACCCGGAAGAGCCTGCGCTATTCGGTGATCGACGGCGCCTTTTCCGCTTCCATGATCGGCTTCGGCGAGTCCTTCTTCGTGCCCTACGCGCTCCTGCTGAAAGCGAACGCCTTCCAGGTTGCGGTGCTGAGCGCCCTGCCCCAGGCACTGGGCTCCCTCATCCAGTTCTTTTCCACCGCCCTTATCCGGCTGCTCGGCTCGCGGAAGCGGCTTGTGGTAACGGCGGCCCTCCTGCAGGGTGCCATGTACATTCCCGTGGCCTTCGTCTTCTTTTTCGGCGCCTTCCGGGTCTGGCATCTTATACTCTTCACCTGCCTCTACTGGGCCTTCGGCACGGTCCTGAGCCCGGCATGGAACAGCTGGATGGGGGACCTGGTGAACGAGCACCGCCGCGGCCAGTACTTCGGCAGGAGGAGCAAGATCACGGGCATGAGCACCTTCCTGTCCTTCCTCGCGGCAGGGTATATCCTCCAGGCATTCGGCCGCGAGGACCGTGTGCAATACCTGGGATTCGCCGTGATTTTCGGCCTCGCCTTCGCCTCCCGCATGGCATCGGCCTTCTATCTATCGCGGAAATACGAGCCTTCCTATGCCGTTCCCGCGGACGAGGAATTCACCTTTATACAGTTCCTGCGAGAGGCCGCACACCGGAACTACGGACGCTTCGTGCTGTACCTGGGGCTCATGAACCTCTCGGTCTTCGTGGCCGCACCCTTCTTCACGCCTTACCTGTTGAAGGACCTGCAGTTCAGCTATCTCACCTTCGCGGTCATCCATGCCGCGGCCATCATCGTGAAGTTCCTCTCCATGCCCGTCTGGGGCATGGCCGTGGACCGTTTCGGCACGCGCCGCGTGCTGAGCCTCGCAGGGTTCCTGATGCCCGTTGTCCCGGTCCTGTGGCTCTTTTCCCATGATCTCGCCTACCTCATCGCCATACAGGTCTACTCGGGGTTCATCTGGGGAGGCTTCGAGATCGCGGCTTTTAATTTCATCTTCGACTCCACGTCGGTCCGGAAGCGGGCCACCTGCGTGGCCTATTACAACGTGATCAACGGCATGGCCCTGCTCATCGGTGCGCTGCTGGGCAGCGCTATCGTCCGCGCCCACGTCCTGTTCCTGTCGCCCTATTTCATGGCCTTCCTGGTCAGCGGCATACTCCGCGGAGCGGCCACGGTCATCTTTATTCCCCTGCTGCACGAGGTCCGGACCGTGGAGCCCATCGGCTATCCCCGCCTTTTCTTCAAGATCATTTCGAACATGCCTACAATGGGGCTGGTCTACGGACTCATCCCCTTCCGGAAGAAGGAAAAAGAAGAAAAGGCTACAGCCGGGTAGAGCGCGTGAGTCTCGCGGCAAGGTCGAGGAAACGGCGGTCCCTGACCATCGCTTCCAGCGTGAGCGGCGTCCTCTGTTGCCAGTTGGGATGGGAGTCAACGGTGCCGGGAAGATTCTGCTGATCCAGGGTGCCGATCACGTCGTCGAGGCTCACAAGCATGAGGCGGCTGGGCGTGCTGTCAAGGAACCGGTAGATCGCGATCATGAGATCCGAAGTCATTCCCGGCATCTCGCCCGGTCCTTCCGGAGATCCGGCAGGGAGCAGCCCCTGAGAACGCAGCAGTTCGAGGAGGAGCTTCTTGTCCCGCTCCCGCTCCTGCAGCTGCCCTTTCCAGGACTCATCGTCGGGATACATCCCCTGCTCCTTCCGGACCGCGATGTCCCTTCCCTGCCAGTATCCCGTAAGGGTCGGCAGGTCGTGGGTCGTCACGGCGCAGAGCGCGGGCTCCGGGTACTTCTCGGGCATACGGAAAGACGGATCAGGATAATTCCGCTCGAAGTAAAAGAGCCGATACGAGAGCATGTTGAACTGCTTCAGTGCCTCCCGCACGTTGTCCCCGATCGTACCGAGGTCCTCGCCGATCACCACCACCTTGTTGCGCACGCTCTCAAGCGCAATGATCCTGAGCAGGTCCTCGTGCGGGTACTCCACATAGACGCCTTCCCTCGGTTCTTTCCCCCGCGGTATCCAGTAGAGCCGGAAGAGACCCAGTGCGTGGTCGATCCTGAGCGCGCCGCCGTACTTCATGCTCTCTCGCATGGTCCTGATCACCGGCTCATAGCCTGTCTCCTTGAGCTGTTCCGGCGTCATGGGCGGGAATCCCCAGTTCTGGCCTGCAGGGCTGAAGTCGTCGGGAGGCGCTCCTACATCGGCAAGCCCCATCACGCTCTGGTAGATCCAAGCGTCGCTGCCGCCGCCGATGGCGCCGATGGCGAGGTCGTGGTACAGGCCCAGTGGCATGCCGAGCTTCACCGACAGGGCCGATGCCCCTCCGAGCTGCTCGTGGATGAGCCACTGCACGTAGGCGTGGTACAGCCTTTCCCTGTTGTGATCCTTCCCGAATGCCCGAACGGCTTCCCCTTCATGGTCCTTATATTCCTGGGGCCACTGCGGCCACCCGTGGGTGCCGCGGGTCTCGTGGAGGTGCTTCCAAAGCGCTGAATAGAGTGCGAAGGCGTCGAGCGCCCTGCCCTCCTCTTCACAATACTTCCGGAAAGCCTCGTCCCGTGACGTTCCTTTGCCGTGATGCTTTTTGAGAAAACTCACAAAGGCCGGGGCCAGGATCCGTTCCTTCATCTTCGCTATGCGGGGGTAGTCTATGAGATCGGCACTCCGCACCTCGCCAAGGTCCTTCTGAAATGCCTCTGAACGCAGGATATCCCCGGCCGCTTCCGACTCCGCCACATCGGGCACTGCTTCCATATCAAGATAGATGAAGTTCTTGTACATCCGGCTGATGGGAGAATAGGGACTGATGCCGTAGGGATAGGTATTGGGGATGGCATGGAGCGGATTGATGCCAACGAACCCCCCGCCGAGGCCGTGGACCCATTCGACGATCCGGGCCAGGTCCGTAAAGTCGCCGATGCCCCAATTCCGTTCTGACCGGACAGCGTAGAGATTCACGGCCAGCCCCCAGGCCTTGCCGCTCTTCAATTTTTCGGGAAGATAGCACGCGTCAGGCGCGATAGCAACACGCGATGTGATGCTCAGGCTCTTCGAGCCGCCGGCAAAGATCCCGTCCCGATGGTTGCATTCCACGTATAGGTCGTAATAACCCGGCTCGCGGTCAGCCTCATCTTTCAACATGATCCTGATGTATCGCGTACCGTCGATCCAGTTCGTGCCTGCTGTGGTAATTGCCTTTTCGGTGAGGGAATGCTTGCTCACGCGGCACTGCTCGTCCTTGAGCGACCAGGTGATGGAAAGTCCGTCCTCGGCCCCTTCCGGCACGGGGAGGTGCAGAGGGACCTCGACAGGCTGCTTTTCAGCAGAGAACACCATCACAGGCTCGAGCACCGTTGTCCAGGGCCTGGTGCCGCGCATCCGGATCTCCCGCTCCAGGGCCTCTGTCGAGTCCACGTCGATCCGCATGGCCCGCAGCGTGGCGCGCTTCATCTCCTGCGTGGCCGTGTGCTTCTTGCCGAAGATGTCCCAGTAGTCGGGAACGATGCCGCAGAGTTTCGCAAGTTCATTGACCAGATATTCCTGATGCTCCATGGCAGCCTTCCAGACAAAAGGATTGATGAGGGACTAAGAATATAGAAAAGCATAGCAGATCGTGATTGTCAAAGCGGATGTCCGGATCATCAGCCGCGCATTCCTTCACTTCGTTCAGGACCGCCTCGCCCTCAGGATCGTCCGCGGCCGGACTGCCCGCCAGGATCAGGATGCATAGGTGTGATAGAAGATGCTTTCGTCGCTGACCGAGGCGATGCCCTCGCGCAGCTCGCGCAGGCCCCCGGCCTTCCGGCCCGTGGATTTAATCAGGACTGAGCTTTGCCGGAACTCGAAGGCGGTCATTTCTTCCAGTCCTTCTCTTCCCGGAGATAGACAGTGCGGTGCGGGAAGGGTATCTCGATTCCTTCCTGCTTGAACCGCTTGAAGATCCGCTTCCGAAGCTCATGCTGGGCGAGATACTGGTCCACGAATTCCTTCACCTGGCAGATGAGCGTGAAGTCCAGTGAACTTTCGCCGTATCCGGGGATGAACCGCACGAAGGGCGCCGGATCGCCCAGAAGCCCGGGAATATCCCCCGCCCCCCTTTGCGCTTCCTCGAGCAGGACCCGCTCCACGTGCTCGGGGTCCGAGGCATAGCTCACGCTGATGGGGATGAGCAGGGACATTCTCTGCTCCGGAAGATAGTAGTTGGTCACGATGCTTTGAGACAGTTTGTTGTTCGGAATGATGACCATGTTGTTCGGCAGCATCCTCACCCGCGTGGTCCTCCAGGTGATGTCCTGAACGTATCCCTCCTGGCCGGTCTCGAGCTTGATGAAATCTCCCACGCGGACGGACTTTTCGACCAGAATGTGAATGCCGGCGAAGAGGTTCGCCAGCGTGTCCTGGAGGGCCAGGGCAACGGCAAGGCCGCCGACGCCCAGGGCGGTGATGAGGGGGGTGATAGAAATGCCCAGCAAGGTCAGGATGATCAGGAAGCCGATGATGTAGATGGCAGCCGTCATGATCCCGTAGGCAAGGCCCGTGCTCTTGAACGGCAGGTTCGCTTTCTGGAGGTAGTGGGTAAATATCCTGCCCGAAAGGTTCGCCGCGGCGATGGCAATGGACAGGATGACAATGACGTGGATGGCCGTGCTGAAATAGTGGACGTACTTCTGCGGAAGGTCCGACACGGCAACGCCAACGTAGATGCCGATGGCAAGGCACCAGAAGAACGACGGTGTCTTGAAGGAACTGATGATGATGTCGTCGAGCCGCGTCTCCGTGCGCTTCGCCCACCGGCGCAGCAGCCGGATCGCGATGCTCCGTACCACCATCAACGCAGCCGCCGACACCAGCCCGGCTACCACCGGTATGGCCACTCCGTTGAACATGTTCACCATTCTCTCCTTAACCTGAACAAGCCCCGCAAGCGGGACGAGGCCGGAACCAAAACTTGCCACAAAGACTCAAAGGCAAAAAGAAAATCAAAATCGATTAGCCGCCCCCGCTCCCCCGGCTCCGTTTCGAGAGTCCCGCGTCCACTGCTTTTGGCAAAGGTGCGGGACCCGCTTCCTATGTTTGTTTGATCCGGGGCGGGCGTGTCAGATTGCTTTAGCTGCGGGACGGAGAAAGAGGCTCAAAATACACAAGGAAGCCCGTGAACTATTTGCGTCTCTTGCGCTTTTTTGCGGCAAATATTCTCGCCATGTAGAGAAGAATTTGATTCCTTACTAAGATTCGGATATCGCTGCTACAGATCCTGGATCGCCTGGCTCTCCTTCTCTTTCTTCTTCCTCACGGACCTCATGTGCATCATGGACATGATGATGACGCCGATAATGATCCCCACCACGGTCGAAAGAAAAATGACGACCGCCAATGACCCCTGGAAGCTCCAGAAAAAGAGCGAGATCGTCACCGGCGCCGCGTTCTGGACCGAAAAGATCGTCACCAGCGAAATGATCACCAGCAAAACAATAAGCGTAGGCATGGCTGCCTCCTTGAAATAAGCCGGACCCTGTCCTTAAGGCTTTTTCGCCTTTTTCTTCGCCTTCTTCTTGGCAGCCTTCTTTCCAGTCGCTCCTTCGAGGCGCGCGATCTGGGCCTCCATCTTGCTCACCTTGCCGATAACGTCCTTGACGCCTGCGTTCTGCAAGGGGTTCTCCTTTGAGCCGCTCAAATGATAGACCTTGCCGCCCAGATCAGCCATCTCCCGGTAGACCCTCGCCTTGAGCTCCAGCGCCTTCAACCGCCTCCTGCCTTCGTCGCTGAGCTCGCCAGCCTTCTTCTGCACCACGCCGGCGCCCGTCTTGACGTACTCCATGCCTTCCTTAAGCCCCTTCTGCACGTCCTTTTTCACCTTGTCCCAGAGATTCATGATAGTGCCCTCCTTGTGATGATGAATGAACAGATTTGTTGTTTAATGCGCTGAACAGCGGAACCTGAGCGTTCCTGCTGCACGAAAAAAGGTCGTAGAAGATCTGATTCGATGCGAAATAACGGCGTGATAGTTATTACTGTATCATGAATTGCGGGCTGAGTCAATAAAACGGAACGATCGTTTTTTACTTGAGCATATAATTCTGGAATAGTTAAAGGCCGTTCCGAAACATTCAGGAACTGCCTTTAGTACGCTATCATCCATGAAACGCTGATACGGACACTCTACACGCTCTAGTTGAGCTTCACTCCATGTAAATAGCTCTCATAGTCGCATATACCCCTAAGAAATGTCGGAATTCTGGTCGGACAGGTCTTGTAGCAATATGTTGGCTTAAATTCCAATGCGGCTTCCTCCCCCTCGCGAAGAGTGATTTCCGTTTCTGCGTAATAATCGTCCTCCGGCAATCCAAAAAAGACTTTGTGCTCACCGGGACGAAGCCGAAGTTTCTTTTCCAGAATATACATAATTCCCGCTCTGGCTTCCGGGTCCCTGCTCGTTTTGCCTTGCTCATCATAGGCAGGTTTGACGGCCTTCTGACCGTCTACCTCCCAGACTGCAGCCTGGCCATCGATGTTGATCACAAAAGGATAACCCGGCTTTCCATGCAGACTTTTTTCTGACTCGCCGACATAATATCCTGCGACATGCGTCTTGAGGCTCGCCTTTATTGCCAGGCCCGCATAACCTGCCGGAATCGCCTCATCTCTCGATATTTCCTGAAAGATATCCGTCCGTTCGCTCTGAGACTTTTCCACGATCATCTGTGCCGTTGCGCCGCATCCGACCAGTGACGGTCCCAACACCAACACTGCCACACGTATGGCAATTTTGTTCCACATGCAAACCTCCTGTTTTAGTCAAGTGCCGTCTATTTACGAATCCGTTTTTCTCTCGCGTTTCGGTGCAGCGACAGCAGCATGCCGAGCGCAATGCGCCGAACGAGGAGGCATGCCACGATTATAACCGCCCATGCTGTTCCAGCGGCGTGATCCAGAAAATACCGCACCCCGCCAGACCGCAGCCGTCGGCCCTCAACACCTGCAGGACCTCGTCCACCTCCTCGTCATTGAGCAGTATGTCCACGCGCATGCGCGGCGTATAGCCGACCACGCGGTCGCGCGCTGAAAGCGCCGGATCGAATTCGTCCTGGGCGCCGTGGCCCTCAACGTGAGTGAAGGTAAAACCCGTGACCATCGGCTGACTGCGAAGAAGGTCTGCCAGGCTCTGCCGGCTGTCGGCATGCACTATCAGTGTGAGGTTTTTCATGGCGTTTCTCCTTTCGAGCCCTTGATGCGCCGTTCGGCCCGCCCCTCGAGCCAGGCGTAGAGCGTGGGTAACAAAATGAGCGTGAGCAGCGTCGAAGTGATGAGGCCGCTGATCACGACCACGGCGAGCGGCCGCTGCAGCTCGGAACCGGGGCCGGTCGCCAGCAGCATCGGCACGAGCCCAAGACTCGCGATCAAGGCTGTCATGAGCACCGGTCGCAACCGCCGCTCGGCGCCTTCCTGAACCGCTTGCAGCACCGTGCGCCCGGCCTCTCGCAACTGGTTGAAATACGCCACCATGACCACACCGTTCAGCACGGCTACGCCGAACAACGTGATGAAGCCGACCGAGGCCGGCACCGACAGGTAAAGCCCGGAGACGAACAGGCCGACAACGCCGCCGATCAGGGCGAATGGTATATTAAGTATGACAAGCCCCGCCTGGCGTACCGAACGAAAGGTCAGGAACAGCATGAAGAATATAAGCGCGATGGAAACCGGCACCACCAGCGCCAGGCGCGCCGCCGCGCGCTGCTGGTTCTCGAACTGACCGCCGTAATCGATGTAGTATCCCTGCGGCAGCTTCACCTCACGTTCGATCGCCGCCTTGAGGTCTTCGACGAAGCTCACCACGTCGCGCCCCTCGACGTTGGTGCGCGTCACCACGTAGCGCCGGGCCGACTCGCGCTGGATCAGCACCGGGCCGTCCACCTCGGTTACCCTCGCAACCATGCCGAGCGGAACCATCGCGCCGCCCGTGGTCTTGATGAGCAGCTGCTCGATGTCCGCGGGTGAGGTGCGCGCGGGCTCGGGAAAGCGCAGCAAAACGCCGAAGCGACGGTTGCCTTCGATCACCTCAGTGACAACCTTGCCGCCGACCGAGGTTTCCACGACGTCGTTCACGTCTTCGTTGTTGAGTCCATAGCGTGCGAGCAGCTCTGATTTGATGTCCACCGTGAGGTAGCCCTGGCCGGAGAGGCGCGCACGGAACACGTCGTTTGCTCCCGGTGTGCGTTTGACGATCTCCTCGATTTGCCCGGCTTTCTCTTCCAGCACCTCAAAATCATCGCCGAAGAGTTTGATGGCCACGTCGGCGCGCACACCGGAAAGCATTTCCGAGACACGCATGTCGATTGGTTGACTGAAACCGTGTTCAACGCCTTGATCTTTGAAGCCTTCGAGTTTCGAGCGCAGTTTTTCGTGCATTGTCTCCAGTCCATAGCCCCACTCCTCGCGCGGCCTGGTCTGCAAAAAACAGTCTGACTGGTAAAAGCCCATCGGGTCGAGGCGCAGCTCGTCGGATCCGCTGCGGCAAAGCATACCCGTGACCTCGGGGATCTCCAGAACTGCCTTCTGGATCGGCGCGTCCATGGCGAGCGAGGCTTCGAGCGAGATATCCGAGGCCTTTTCCAGGTTGACCAACGTATGGCCTTCATCCATCACCGGCATAAACTCCCTGCCGATGAAGGGGAACAAGGCTGCGGCGAGGACGAGCGCTACCAGCGCGCCGCCGACCGCCGTTGTGCGATGGGCCAGTGCCCAGCGCATCGCCGGCAGGTACATACGCTTGATGGCCGCGAGCACGCGATCTTCACCGTGCGCTCCTCCGCGCATCAGAAAGCTCGCCAGCACCGGTATCACCGTAAACGACAGCAGGAGCGAGCCCAGAAGCGCGAACATGATGGTGAGCGCGAGCGGCGTGAACATCCGCCCTTCGAGGCCGGTCAGCGAAAACAGCGGCAGGAACACGATGGCAATGATGAGAATGCCGGACAGCACCGGGGTCGCGACCTCGGTCACGGCGCGATACACAAGATGCAGCCGGCTCACTCCCTTCGGCGCATGCGCAAGCTGGGTGTGAATGTTCTCGACCACCACGACCGCCGCATCAACCAGGATGCCGATGGCGATGGCGAGCCCTCCGAGTGACATAAGGTTAGCGGTGACACCGAAGAGCTTCATCATGATGAAGGTAAACAGCACCGACAGCGGAAGGATCAGCGCCACGGTGAGCGCCGCGCGCAGGTTGCCGAGCAGCACGATCAGCACCAGCACCACCAGCACCACCGCCTCGCCAAGAGCCATTTCCACCGTGAGCACCGCGGCGTTAATGAGATCACCGCGATCATAGTACGGTTCTACGATGACACCCTTCGGAAGGGTGGGTGCGAGGCGGGCGAGCTCCTGTTTGACGGCTTCGACCACCGTGCGACTGTTCGCGCCGACACGCAGCAGCACCAGACCGGTCACGACGTCGCCCTGGCCGTCGGCGGTCACCCCGCCGTAGCGCACCAGTGCTCCCTCGCGCACGCCGGCCACGTCGCTGACGCGCACGGGCACGCCGCTGCGCGTCACCACCGTGATGCGGCGGATGTCGTCAGCATCGCGCAACTGGCCCAGCGTGCGCACCAGCAGCATGCTGTCCTTGCGGTTGATGCGGTCGCCGCCGGCGTTGCGATTGTTTCGCTCGATGGCGTGCTCGAGATCGTCGCTTGAAAGTCCCTGCGACGCCATCCGGCGGGGGTCGGGCTGCACCTCGAAGGAGCGCACAAAACCGCCCATCGAGTTGACATCAGCGACACCATCCACGGTGCGCAGCCGCAGGCGTATTGTCCAGTCCTGGAGCGTGCGCAACTCACTGTTGGAGTAGCCCTCACCCTTCACGCGGTACATGAAGATGTCGCTCAGGGGGGTGGAGATGGGCGAGAGCACGACCTCGGCGCCGGCGGGCAGTGCCTCGCGAGCCTGGGTCAGGCGCTCGGTAACCTGCTGACGCGCCCAGTAGATGTCGGTGCCGTCCTCGAAATCGATGACGATGTTGGACAGCGCGTACTTGGTAGTCGAGCGCAGGATCTTCTGGTTCGGGATGCCCTGCATTTCCATCTCGATCGGGAAGGTGATGCGCGATTCGACCTCGGTGGGCGCGAGCCCCGGGGCCTTGACGATCACCTGCACCTGCGGCGGCGAGATGTCCGGGAAAGCGTCGATGGGAAGCGCGCTGAACGCCCACACCCCCCCGGCCGTGAGCGCCGCGGCGGCGAGCAGCAGCATCAGCCGCTGGATGAGCGAGAAGCGAATAAGTGCGGAGATCATGGCTGTACCTCTCTTTCTTCCAGCAGCGATATCCCGGCGGCGAGGCGCAGCTCCGCGCCGGCAAGGTGCGCCTCCTTGAGCAGATCAAGGTAGCGCGACTGTGCTTCGAAATGGGTGTTGTTGGCGTCCACGAGCGCGAGGAGGTTCAATTCTCCGGAGGTGAAACCGCGGCGCGTGAGATCGAACACCTGTCGAGCCGGTTCGAGCAAATTGTCGCGTGTCCGCCGCGCCTGCTCGATCACGCGCGCGAGCTCGGCATAACTCTGGCGCAGGCTCGTGAGCATGTCGCGCTGCCGAAGCTCGACCTGCGCCCGTGCCCGCAGCGCCTCGGCCCTGGCCTTGGCCACGGGGCCGCGGTTCTGGTTCCAGAGCGGAATCTGGAAGCTGATGCCGACACCGGTGACGTCGCGCCGCTCTCCATTGAGATAATCGCGCTCGCGAAATAGATTGAGCTCGGGATCGGCGAAGCGCTGCGACTCGGCTACCGCGACGCCGGCGCGCGCCGCTTCGACTTCCCTGCGGGCAGAGGCCAGCAACGGGTGCGCTTCGAGATTTTGTTCGTGCCCGGCCAGCTCAGGCGGTGGCGCAGCAAGATCGAGCGGAGCCGTCTGGACAGCAGTGTCCGCGGACAGCGCCAGCAGTGATCGAAACTCCGCAAGCGCCTTCTGGTAGTCTTTCTCCGCCACCATCACCGCTTGCCTCGCCTCCTCGCGCAACACAGCAAGCCGGATGCGTTCGAGCGGCGTGAGATAACGCACCAGCGGATCGCGCGCTTTTCCACCCGGCTCGGGGCGTCCGAAGCCCTCGGCCAGATCGAGACGACTGCGAGCGAGCGCGACCCTGGCCTCGGTATGTTGTAACGCGCGGAAAACGCGCGACGCCTCGCTCTCAAGCAGCAGGCGCTGGTAACGGCGATTCTCTCTCGCGCTTTCGAGATTTGCCCTCGCTGCAGCACGCTGCCGCGCGAGGCGTCGCAGCGGCAACGGCTGACTCAATGTTATCTGAGTGAGCTCGGTCCCGCCGCTGCCATCCTCCTGCCCGAGACTGTCATCTGCACCCAGGTCAACCGTGGGGTTCGGCCAGGCGCCGGCCTGGGTCAGCTCGCCGGCGCGCGCCGCGATCTCGGCCTCGGCGGTGCGGATTTCCGGAGCAATCTCCATCGTGCGCTGGACAACGGCCTCCAGTGTCCACGTGTTTGTCCCTGCCATCGCGATAAGCGATGGTGCTGTTACCAGCCCGCCCGTTACGAACATCCCCGTTACGAGGAAAAATAGATTTTTATGAAACATTCGACATCCTTTCAGCGCATGCCAACGTGAATACACGCATATCATCTTTACCAATGACTGCACGCAAAAATTATCATTCGCGTCATGAATACACATCACTTCGTTTCATTTGATTGGAAATAAGGCGCGAACGCACATCTGCACAACGGGCGACAAAGGTCACTCGAGGCACAATGCGGCTGCTTGAATAAAGCTGCGAGGGTTAGTTCTGAGGTGGCTTGGTGATGGAATAGGAGGGGCCTGATAAAGCGATCATCTTCGGAAGATGGTTCGTTTGACTGATCATGGACGGAGCGCCGCAGCATGAATTGCCCATGGCAACGGCGATATTGGCGCAAACAGGACAGAGGTCTTGCGCGGTGCCGGTTTCCTGCCGCGCTGAACGATCGCCATCAGACGACAACAGACTGCCACCTGAATGATCCGCCCCATTCGTCAGGCACTGCGGCATATCCCGAAGCGGAACGATGTCCTTACAGTCGTCGCAAGCAATCGCGTCTACGATGGGGGCGAAAATTATGATCACCAGAAGGGACACTATGAGAAGCACGTTCAGACGCATAATGGAAATATGCTACGTCATTTTTCCACGTAAAGCAAGTTCAAATTCGGACTTAAAACGGTGTCTATTCCGGCTCTCACTGCGACACCAGTAGGCGCCTGAGCGACAACGTCGTCTGGCCATCCACGACGAGCACTCAATCAAGCTTTGCGCAATTCCAGATGCAGACGCTTTCGACATCCCTATCTCTTCCGCTTTTTCACTGCCTTCTTGGCCCGCCGGGGCGCGGCCTTGCCTGCCTTTTTCTTCGCAGCCTTCTTCGCCCGTTTGGGAGCGACCTTTCCCGCCCTCTTCTTCTTCTGGGGAAGCACCACGGCCTCCTGCTCAAGCTTCACGATACGGGCGATGCATTCTTTAACCGCCTTGTTCTTCAGCAGGTGTTTTCCCGCTGAGCGGGCCTCGTAGACCCGCGCTCCCAAGACGCAGAACTCCTGCTGCATCTTCTCTCGTCTTCGGATGAGCATGGGCTGCCTGTCCACGGCGCGCGCGGCCCTGCCCACGCGCGTCTGATCCTCAAGGCCATCATCCTTATCGAGCTGCAATTTTTTCTTTACTCGCTTCCAGAAGCCCATACTGTACGGTTTTACGCCTCCCTGGTCCGGCCACAACGAAACCAGTATCCGCTCCCCGAGCCATGCGTGATCGAGCTATTCTATGACCACGCTAACGATGCTATTGTAGCAGAATTGCGATGCAGAGTAAACCATGGCCTGCCGCATGCCCTCATTCGCCGCACACTGCTCAGTCGAATCCGCTGTACTCAGCGACCTGACGCTGAGTACCGTGCCCTATTCTTCCAGCCTGTACCCGAGCTTCTCGATGCTGTCCCGCGTGATCGTCGAGAGCTTTTTCTCGTCGATCTCCGCCTCATTGAACTTGACGGTGATCTTTCCCTGCTCCGCGTCGATGGACTCCACGCCGTCCATGCCGCCGATGAACCGCCTCAGAGCCATTGAACACTCCGCGCAGAGATGTTTTGCAACATTAAACCGGGCCTCCTTCATTGACCTTCACCTCCGTTCTCAGCAATTGTTCAGCAGCGCGAACAAGGCCCTCGGCGGCCTGCAGAGCCGCCTCGATCTCCTCTTCCGTCGGGACCGGCATATGATCGCATTCGCACTCATGGGTAAGATCGTAGGACCTTCGGAGAGCCTTGAACACCGATCCGTCGACTGTTCCCGCTCGTACGTGCTCCCGCTCGAACCGCTCGATGATATCAGCGTGCGTCAACCGCCCTATATCGCGGATGCCGAAGAGGGCTAAAAGGCTGTTCATCATTGCATGATAATATTTGGCCAGAACAGGCTTGCTGCCGATGCTCTCCCGGCGCAGCAGCGTGCCTTCTGCGATGCTTTCGCGTGCGTCTCTGAGTCTTTCCGATGACGTCACTTCAGTTCATCCTCAAACCGCACCGACGATCTTTTCATACTCTGCAACGATCTCGCTGCGCTGGTTCTTGATCTCAGCGGAAAAGATATAGAACCTGCCTTTTCTTCCAAGGAGCCTGACCTCGGCGGTCAGCGTGTCGCCGGGCACGACGTTTTTCTTATACCGCACGTTCTTCTGCACGACATGCGGCTCATACTTCAGGTTCTTATCGATGTTCGGAATGAGTGCCGCGGCAATGAGGCAGGCAAATTCGTCCTGGGCATATCCCGGATAGGTGGGCGCTCCGGGAAAATGGCCTTCAAGGTCCGGATCATCGATGCCGATCTCCTTGACCCCAACCATCGTGCGGGGCGCGATGGAATTATACAAAGCGCCGTCGATCTTCCTGAGCGCCGCCCCCCGGTGCGGCAGAATGGCCTCAAGTCCCTTCCTGTTGTAGCAGATGAATTCGGTTTCCATTGCCGCATATACCTCCCAATGATAAATTCGGCCCTCTGAGAGCCGGCATTACGACCTTTCGATATCAGATGGCATGCACAACAGGTGCTTGCCCGATGTATCACCGTGCCTGATCCCATGCCGGAGCGGTGGAGCCCACACCAGCATCCCCACGCATCGGGATTTCAACACCGCGACATCCCGCAGCGGCTGGCATCCGTACTCGCAACGGTCGTCGCGAACGCGACGGCCGCTCACCTCCCCCGACGGGAGTCGGGGGCCTGCCGCGGCCGCGGGGTCAGCGCACTGTCGTGGTATTCAGATCCTCGCCCCCCGGAGCCGCAGGGCATTGCCTATCACCGACACGGAGCTGAAGCTCATGGCCGCGGCCGCGAAGATGGGGCTGAGCAGGATGCCGAGGAAGGGATAGAGCACGCCGGCCGCGATCGGAACGCCCAGCGCGTTGTACACAAAGGCAAAGAAGAGGTTCTGCTTGATGTTCTTCATGGTGGCCCGGGAGAGGCGCCTCGCTCGCAGAATGCCGCGCAAGTCGCCTTTCACGAGCGTCACCCCGGCGCTCTCCATGGCCACGTCGGTGCCCGTGCCCATGGCAATGCCCACCTGTGCCTGGGCAAGCGCCGGAGCGTCGTTGATGCCGTCGCCGGCCATTGCCACGAACCGGCCTTCCGACTGGAACTTCTTCACGCTCTCGGCCTTCTGATCAGGCAGCACCTCGGCCACTACCTCGTCGATCCCGAGCTTTTTCGCAACAGCCTCAGCCGTTGTTCTGTTGTCGCCAGTCAGCATGACGATCCTGATGCCGTCCTCATGCAGGTGCTTGACCGCCTCTGCCGTGGTTTCCTTGATCGGATCCGCAACGCCCAGGAGACCGGCCGCCTTTCCGTCCACGGCAACGAACATCACGGTCTGGCCGTCCTTCCGCAGGTCCTCGGCCTTTGCCTCCATCCCGCCGGGATCGATGCGAAGCTCGTCGAACAGCGCGCGATTGCCGAGCGCTACTGCATGTCCGTCAACCCTGCCGATGACACCTTTCCCGGTCTTGGATTGAAATTCCCCGGCATTCTTCGGACTGACGCCCTTTTCCTCGGCACCGGCCACGATGGCCGCCGCAAGAGGGTGTTCGCTGCCCCGCTCGATGCTGGCAGCATATAAAAGAATATTCTTCTCGTCAAGTCCATCATTTGGCGCAACCGTGATCAGTTTCGGCTTCCCCACCGTCAGCGTGCCGGTCTTGTCCACCACCAGAGTGTCCACCTTTCTCATAAGCTCGATGGCTTCGGCATTCTTGAACAGCACACCGCCTGCCGCTCCCTTGCCCATGGCGACCATGATGGACACGGGCGTGGCGAGCCCCAGGGCGCAGGGACAGGCAATGATCAGCACTGCCACAGCGTTCACGAGAGCATAGACAAAGCGCGGTTCAGGTCCGACCCAGGCCCAGACGATGAAGGTTATAACGGCGATGGAGACCACGATCTGAACAAAATATCCCGCAATGATGTCCGCAAGCTTCTGGATCGGCGCGCGGCTGCGCTGGGCTTCAGCCACCATATGGACGATCTGGGCAAGAAGGGTCTCGGAGCCCACCTTCTCGGCCTTCATGATCAATGAGCCTGTCCCGTTCACCGTAGCGCCTACAACGCGGTCGCCCGCATGCTTTTCCACGGGGATCGGCTCTCCGGTGATCATGGATTCGTCCACCGTGCTCGATCCTTCGGTTACCAAGCCATCGACGGGCACCTTTTCACCGGGCCGCACGCGCAGAAGGTCGCCGGCCTGAACCTGTTCAAGCAATACATCCTCTTCCTTCCCGTCCTTCACACGACGAGCTGACGTGGGCGCCAGCCCCAGCAGGGCCTTGATGGCAGTGCCCGTCTTGCTGCGTGCCCGGAGCTCCAGCACCTGGCCCAGCAGCACCAGCGTGACAATGACTGCCGCTGCCTCAAAATAGACGCCCACGGACCCGCTGCGGTCCCGGAACGATGGAGGAAAAAGATCGGGAAGGAGGGCTGCCACAATGCTGTACCCGTAGGCAACTCCGGTGCCGAGGCCGATCAGCGTGAACATGTTGGGGTTCCAGGTGACGATCGATCGCCACCCGCGTACAAAAAACGGCCAGCCTCCCCAGAGCACGACCGGTGTTGCCAGAAGGAGCTCCAGCCATTTGTGCATCGCCATGGGGATGAACTTCTCCGGCGAGATGGCAGGAATGAGACCGCCCATCGCGATGTACACCAGCGGGATAGACAGTACAGTACTGATCTTGAACCGACGGGTCATGTCGATGAGTTCCGGGTTTTCCTCCTCCTCAAGAGATACGGTCTTCGGCTCCAGCGCCATGCCGCAGATGGGGCAGCTCCCCGGCGCGTCGCGCACGATCTCCGGATGCATGGGGCAGGTCCATTCGATAGAATTATCTTTGTCCGCCACCCCTTCCCGATAGATAGGCTCCCTCTCCCTTTTTCCCTCTCCCCTCGAGGGAGAGGGGCTGGGGTGAGGGGCGGTCTCAGATTGAGGGACCGGATGAGGGTGGGTCTTCTGGAGAGGGCCTACGGGTTCGAGAGCCATACCACATTTCGGGCATGCACCGGGGCTTGGCTGCCGTACCTCGGGGTGCATGGGACAGGTCCATTCATTCTTGGCCGCGTCGGTGTGAGGCTCGTCAGGGATCAGCTCCCTGCCGCAGGTGGGGCACGAGCCGGCCCCGTGCTTCTTCCCGCTGCGAGGCCTGGCTTGCTTCTTCTCACTAACGCTCTCTGCTGAGCCGGGCATCTTCGTCTCCACATAGGATGCAGGGGCCTTCTCGAACTTTTCCTTGCAGGCCTGCGAGCAGAAGTAGTACGTCGTTCCCTTATAGGTGGACGTTGCCGCGGCTTCTTGATCATCGATGCTCATCTTGCAAACGGGATCAGTGACCTTCATGTTTCCCCCTCACCCTTCTCCTCAGAACCGCGCCTGCAGCCCGCCGCCCCAACCGAAGTCGGAGTGCCACAGTCCGACGAGGGAAAAGTTCTTCGAGACCGTGTAGGCCACACCCGCCCGGTCCTCCCATTTCTCGTGAGAATCGTACTCCGCCTCTCCGAAGAGAGCGATGCGCGGGGTGAGTTGAAACTCTTTGCCGACGGCGCCTCGCCAGCCGCCGTCGTCATCGGCCCAGACGCGCGTCTCGAAGTTGAACGGCAGGAGATAGGTAAATCCGATGACGCTCCGCGTATATTCAGAGTCGCTCCGCTCGCCTTCTATATCGACGCCGATGAAGACGGTAAAGAACCGGTTGAACCAGCGGTCCCAGGTGAGAACTGTTTCCCACCGGTTCTTCTGCGCGGCCTCATCCCGCCATCCGAGCTGTCCCCGGAGCCGTAGGATGTTCCGCGTGCTCGAGGCCGTGATCGAAACCTCGGCCATGTTGCTGAGCGGTGTGATTGCGCCCCAGAAGTACCATGACTCTCCGTACAGCCGCGGCCGGACTGCGGCGAGCTTGGGAGAGAGGCTGAATCCGTCGTAGTGTACCATGCGTGCCATGCCTGCCTTCATGTGGTACAATAGGTGGCAGTGGAAGAACCAGTCGCCGAACTCATTAGCGTCGAACTCGATCACCGTCGTGGACATGGGCTCCACGTCAACGGTGTGCTTGAGCGGCGCGTGGTCGCCCTGACCGTTCACGACGCGGAAGAAGTGGCCGTGCAGATGCATTGGGTGGTGCATCATGGTGCGATTGATCATAATGAAACGCACGACCTCGCCCTTCTCGATCAGGATCGAGTCGGTCTCCGAGAGGGGCTTATTGTTGATCAGCCAGACATACCGCTCCATGTCGCCGTCGAGGGTGAGCCGTATCTCCCGCATGGGCCGGTCCTTCGGGAGGTCCGTGTTCCGCACGGCCCGAAGCCTGGCATAGGGCGGGCCTGGACGGCGCGGGTCCATGCTATCGACGGCAAGGTCTTTGGATGACGAGACATCGGAGGCAAGCAGCCGGAAGTTCGTGCCGAACCGCCTGCCACTCCTGTGTTTCTTTCCATGGCCGCTCATGGTCATGTCATGACCCTGATGCTCCATTGCCTCCGGCTTCACTTGGTCCATGCTATGGCCCTGATCCATCGTGTGGTCCATCCCCTTCATCTCTTCTCCGTGGTCCATTCCCTGCATGCCGCCGTGCGTGTCCATCCCGCCCATCGGTATCATGCCGGACATGTCGAACTTCCCTGCTTTGACATCACGATCGCTCATGCCCAGGGAACCGGCAGGCGTGAGCGCGAAAACACGCTTCAGGCTCAGTCCGCCCATTGCGTGGTAGAGGTTCGGCTTCGGGATGGCCGGAGCGGGATGGCGCTCGCCTGACCCGATCCAGACCGAGGTATGCCCCGACCCGTCGTGGGCTGTTGCGCGGAGTTCGTAAGCGCCCGAGGCGGGAATGGTGATCAGCACATCGTAGGTCTCGGCAACACCGATCAGGAGGCGGTCGACCTTCACCGGCTCCACGTCCTGACCGTCGGCCGAGGTGATGGTGAGCGGTCCGCCGCTGAACAACAGGTGAAAAAATGTGGTGGCTGACCCGTCGATGATCCTGAGCCGGACAATAGCGCCGGGCGCCGCCGGGACCTCGATATCCGGCTTCCCATTGGCCAGGAAGCGGTCGTAGGCAACGTCCGCAATGTCCATGGCGGGCATGCGCTGCAGTTCCCGCGAAAAGTAGTCGCCCAGCTTGCCGAGGCGCGCCGCGCCGATGATGCTCTGGCTGCTTCCCTTCTCCAGGGCGAACCATTCGCTGCCTCGCTTCAGCGTGCGCAGTGCCTCATGGGGATCGTCGTTCGTCCAGTCGGACAGGAGGACCACGTGGTCGCCCTTCGCGGGTTTCGCGTCCCGGGGGTCGATCACGATGGCGCCGTAAACGCCGCTCTGCTCCTGGAGGCTGGTGTGGGAATGGTACCAGTAGGTGCCGCTCTGCCGGATAGGGAACTCATAGGTGAAGGTCGTGCCGGGATCGATGGAAGGATAGCTGATGAAAGGAACACCATCCATTCCCGGCGGCACGAGCAGGCCGTGCCAGTGGATCGAGGTCTCTACGGCCATCTTGTTCTGGACGCGGATGCGGGCAATGTCGCCTTCTTTGAATCGCAGGACCGGGCCGGGGATGCCCCCATTGATGGTCATGGCAGGGACTGGCTTTCCGGTGATACTCACCTTTTCCTGCGCGATGACAAGGTCGTACTCAACGACCGCGGCGGAGGCCGGGCCGGCAACGATGGCAAGGAGCATCAGGGCCGTTCCCACGGCTGGTCCTTTGCGCGCACGCAAAAGCCGCGCAGCAAATAATATTGACCACATCTCGATTGCCAACGTTCACATCTCCTTCCCTGTGCAAGCGGTTCGAGCTTCATGACTCACTCCTTTCAGGCTTTGATAGCAGCTCTTCTATCTCCTTCGCGATCCGGTCCCCCAGGCCCGACAGGTAGCCCGGATAGGTCTTTACGAGCACATGGTCCCTGTCGAGAATATAAGTGGCCGGTATGTTCCGCACGGCGTAGGCGTCGCTCGTCCTTCCATCGTCCATGAGCATCAGGTAAGCAACTGTATTCTCCTGTGCGTATTTTTTGACCGTGGCGGAAGCGTCAGTTCCCTTGTCCATGCTGATGCCGATCATCACGACACCGCGATCCTTGAACTTCCTGTGCAGCGCCTCGAATTCCTTCGTTGATTCCTTGCAGGGTGCGCACCAGGTGGCCCAGAAGTCCATGACCACGACCTTGCCGCGGAAGTCCGCAAGACGCGCGGTCCTGCCGTCCAGCCCTTGTAGCGCGAAGGCAGGTGCCGGACTCCCCACAGCAGCGCGCTGCGTCTCCCCCGCTTTGCATCCGGTGAGCAGTACCAGGACGACCAGAACCGGAAATATGAGCGGACAACGTATTTTCATTTCCCTGCGCCCTTCCCCGTTTCCTCGGGCTCCATGCCGTGCATCATCATACCGCCGGACATCATCCGCTCGTGCTCCTTCATCATGGCGTTCATCTTTTCCATCATGACCGTAAGTTCCTTCACTGCGTCTGTTCGCTCCTGCGAGCTCATGCCCTGGAGCATCTTTCGCTGCACCTCCATTGTCCTTTTCATCATACTCATGATGTCCTGCATCATCGTGCCATGGCCCTGCATGTGTTCCATCATCGGCATCTTCTGCCTGCCCTCGGGCATCATTCCGCCCTGCTGAGCGGAAACAGTCCCCGCAGCGAACATCAGCGCCATTGCGCAAAGACCGGTAAGTACCATCGTTCTCATATGATCCCTCCATACATTAAAAAGATTTTACCACGCCCGCCCCGGTTCCGATTTTTATGGATGCGAGGCCGGGGGAGGCACGGAGCTGCAGAGGGCATGGCGCAAAGCGCATAGTGCATAGGGTGACTCTCTGCTCTCTACTCTATGCCCTCTGCTCTATGCTCTATGCTATAACTCCACACTCCGAACTCCATACTCGTCGCTCACCCCTTGCCCCTACACCTGAATGGTCTTGATATATGCCGCCGTCTCTTCAGGAACGACGATATTGATATAGATACCCGATCCGAGCTCGAAGCCCGCCGCCTTCGTGAGCCGCGGAATGATCTGGATATGCAAGAGATAGTAGGCTTTGTGCTCGTCGTCCCCGGTGACGTATGAATGATGAGATTGTAATCTGGGTCCTGCAGCGCGGTATGAAGCTGCAGAAGCGTGGTTTTCAGGACCCGGGCGAGGTCCCTGATCTCGTCATCGGAGATGGCCCCGAAAGACGACTTGTGCTCCCGCGGCATGATCCACGTCTCAAAGGGATAGTGGGACGCGAAGGGATGCAGCACGACGAAATGGGAGCTCTCCGCAACGATCCGGACCCCGGCCTCGAGCTCGGCGAGCTGGAGGTCGTGCTGGAGGCACCTGCCCGTGTTGTCGTAATGCTGCGTCGCCACCTCGTATTTTCGCCTGATGTAGGGCGGGACCACCGGTGTCGCGACGACCTGGGTGTGGGGATGCTCCAGGGATGTGCCCGCGCCCGCTCCGTGGTTCTTGAAGATGATGATGAGCCTCACGTTGGGGTCCCGGCGCAGGGCGTGGTATCGGTCCCGGTACGCGCGGATAAGGTCCTCAACGTGGTTGATGGTCATAAAGGGAATGAACTCGTTGTGACGCGGCGACTCGATGATCACCTCGTGCCTGCCGTAGCCGTGGGTCTTGCGGAACAGCTTCCACTCCTCCCGTTCCATATCGCCCTCGGGCGAGAGCGCGGCGAACTTGTTCGGCACCACCCGGATGCTCCATCCGTCAGGCCCGCCGTACACTGCTTCCTCCTTTGGCGTCCTGGCCTCGTTCCCGGGGCAAAAGGGACAGTCCGGGCTGTGATCAGGCAGGGACCGTTCCGGCTCTCCTTTTCGCCGGAGATCATCAGGACGCTTTGCCCGCTCCTTTGCAATGATGACCCAGTCGAAGGTAGTGGGGTCCTGCCGCAGTTCAGGCATGTATCACCTCCTGGCGGAGATCGTGGAGCCCCTCCCGCATCCTGCCCTGCCGGAAGGCGGGAAAGGGCGCAATCACACAATGCGCATTATGCACCTTCAAACCCGGCGTTACAGTTGGAAAACGATGAAAAGAGGGAATCGAAAGGCTGATACATAAAGTGTATCAGTAGAAGGGATGTTATGCAACCTGCAGAAATATCAGCACAACAGCAGATACTGACCTTAACAGAACACATTGATACTCCTAAAGCATGACACGTTCCCGATGCTACCGCTCCTTTCACGCGCTCGCATCAAGAATGTCACGCACCCGCTTCAGGAGATCCGTGGGCGACACCGGCTTGGGGACAAAATGCAGACCTGCTTCGAGAATACCTTTTTTCGTAATCACCTCCGCAGGATATCCGCTCATAAAGAGCACCTTGGCGTCAGGTCGTATGCGCCGGACTGCGTCGTATACTTCCCTCCCGTTCTTCTTCGGCATAATGGCATCGACAAGAACGAGCTGGACCGCATCACGATGCTCGCTGAACTTGGACACGGCATCTTCGCCGTCCTCGGCCTCGATTACGGTATACCCGAATTCCTCGAGTATCTGTCGTGTGAGCTGCCGGACAACAGTGTCATCCTCGGCCACAAGGACCGTTTCCGTGCCGCCGATCTCGGCCCGCTTCGGCTCGGGCCGCTCTTCTTCCGGAGGCGCGCCTGCCACTGGTAGATAGATCCTGAAGGTCGTTCCCTTGCCGGGTTCGCTGTACACATTAATAAATCCGTTGTGCTGCTTTATAATCCCGTAGGCCATGGCGAGGCCCAGCCCCGTGCCCTTGCCCGGTTCCTTGGTAGTGAAAAAAGGCTGAAATATTTTCTTCTGCATCTCCGCGTCCATTCCCATGCCCGTATCGGTTATCGATATCGATGCGAATATTCCCGTTTCTCCATATCCATGCCGCGCGATAAAGTCCGCGCTGATCTCGACGGCCTCCGTCTCAATGAGAAGATCGCCGCCTTGCGGCATGGCGTCCCGGGCGTTCGTTGCCAGGTTCATCAACACCTGCTCGATCTGCCCCCGGTCGACCTGTACCGCTATTTCCGGGTCCGCGAACTTTGTCCTGAGCGCGATGTCCTCGCCGATCAAACGCAACAAAAGATTGTGAATATTGCTTATGATCGCGTTCAAGCGATGCGGTGACGGCTGGAGGACCTGTTCACGGCTAAAGGCAAGCAGTCCGTGGGTCAGACGTGATGCCCTGTCAGCGGATGCGAGTATCTGCTCGATAGCGTGATCGGCCGACTCCTTTTCCTCCAGCCTCATAAGCGCTATATTTCCATACCCGATGATCGCCGTCAGGATATTGTTAAAGTCGTGTGCAATGCCCCCTGCGAGAAGCCCGATTGCTTCCATTTTCTGCGCCTGACGAAGCTGGGCCTCCAACTTCCGCTGTTCGGATATTTCCCTGCCTACCTCAAGAACAGTGGTAACGTTGTGCTCGTCATCAAAGAGGGGCACTGCTCTCAACTCCCATATTCGACCGTCAGGTGTCGTAATCGTCTCCAGCGCCGGCTCTTTGGTGTTGAAAGTCTTTGCCACGGGACAAGGAACGCAGGGGGCGGTTCTGCCGTGCCACAGTTCATAACAGTAACGGCCCGATAAATCAGAGACCTTCGCATCAAGCCCTATTGCCGCGCCCCGGTTCGCCCAGAGTACCTTGAGGTCAGGTGACTGCATGGTTATGTTGTCGGGTATCGCGTCGAGAAGGGCGCTGAATTGCTGAGAGATATCCCGATACTTCCTCTCGCTTTCGCGCAACGCTTCCTCCCCTTGTCGGCGTTCGATTGCCCGCGAAATGATCTCCGAGAACATGCGCAGCAGGGCAATGTCGCCTTCCTTCCATTTCCAGGCCCCGAAGACATGATCAAAACCGACAAATCCGCCGAGCCGCTCGCGCAGCATGAGGGGCAGTACAAGGACGGAGGTCACGCCTTGCCGCGCAAGTTCGGCTTTTTCGTTCGCGGCCTCCACAGGCAGCGAGGAAACGTCATCGACGTTGATGACCGCTCCCTGCCGCAGTCTTTCGGTCCACCAGGGGAAGGCTTCGACGGGCAGGTGCCGGGCCATAGCAATGACGGGCTGCACCCCTTCGGAGCACCATTCATGCGTATTGCGGTAGGCGGCATTGTCCTTACTCATAAGAAACACGTATGCGCGGCTCGCACCGCTCAGCACGCCGATATCGGAAAGCGATTGGTTGATGGCTGCGTCCATATCGTTTGCGCCGACGAACCGCGATGATACACAGCACATGGTGTTTTCGAGATCAAGCTGGCGAGCGAGACTTTTTTCAGCAGCTTTTTGCACCACCAGCGCTTTTTCAAGTTCCTGGACCTTCTCTTCGAGCTTCATGGCCACGATAGTACTGTATTTCTCAAGATATTCCTGCTCTTTTTCAATCAGCCTCGCCTCCACCGGCCGCTCTTTTTTCAGCCTGCACTCCTCGATGACGGACTGAACATCAATCCAGAATTCCTTCGGCTCCTTCGGCTTTATGATAAAATCCGCGGCGCCGAGGGAAATCGCCAGCTCCGCCTCGCGGGAACCGGTATAGACTGCAGAATAGAAGATGAAGGGGACCGACTTCAACGCAGCGTCCTGTTTGACTTTCCTCAATAGTTGGAATCCGTCCATGCGCGGCATCAGGGCGTCCGATATGATCAGGTCCGGCTTGCCGGTCTTAGCCAACTCCAGGCCCTGCAGTCCGTCCTGGGCCTCGATGACCGTGCAGGAATGATGTTCGAGATTAAGCTTCAGCAATCGCCGGTCCTCGGCGTTGTCGTCTACGATCAACACTCTCATGGCGACCTCCTCGTCAGCATTTGCTCTATCTGCGCCACGATCCTGATTGGATCGATCGGTTTTTCAAGGTAGCCGTCGCAGCCCGCATCCAGGATGCGCTCCCGGTCGCCGGCCATGGCGTATGAGGTAATCGCGATGATCGGGACTTCCGCCGTTGACTGCATCTCACGGATCCGACGGGTGGTTTCAATGCCGTCCATTCCCGGAAGATTGATGTCCATGATGATAAAATCAGGTGTCTCCTGCCCGGCGGCCAGGACGCCATCTTCTCCCGTCTCTGCGGGCACAACCTCATACCCAGCGTGCTGCAGCGCATAGGTGATCAGCCGCAGATTGTCCTTGTTGTCCTCCACGATCAGCACTTTTTTCATTCTTCCTCCCGAACCACGGGTATCCGGAGCGCAAACCTGCTCCCGAGGCCCGGAGCGCCTGCCGCATCCACTTCACCCTGCAGGATTTCCACGGTGATCTTCTTCGTCAAATAGAGCCCCAGGCCCGTGCCGAGGACCCTGCCTTTGAGCGGCGATTCAAGCCGCGTGAAGGACGTGAACAGCTTCGGCAGGTCTTCGGCGGAGATCCCGATCCCCGTGTCCTGAACGATGATCTCGACGCAATCCACGCCCCTTTTCCCGCATTTTTCAGGCGTTCGCCGCGCAGAGAGACGAACTTCGCCTTTCTCCGTAAACTTCACGGCATTGCTCAGCAGGTTCAGAACGCACTGCAGAA
>MHDZ01000089.1 GCA_001805055.1 Nitrospirae bacterium GWC2_57_13 | reverse complement strand
ACTGCTTGATTCATCTATGCTCCTTCTACTATATAACGTTGTTTCTATGCTTGCTTTCTTCTTGACAGGTGCGCCCTATTCCGAAAGGATCGCGCCATGCCTCGTAAAGCCCGCCTCGACGTACCCGGAGCGTTACACCATATAATCGTCCGGGGGATAAACAAAACCCCCATCTTCGGCGACGATCAGGACAAGACCCGCTTTCTCGAACGTCTCTCCGAGAATATCACCAAGGGAACGTGTACGGTTTACGCATGGGTCCTCATGACCAATCACCTTCACCTGCTCTTTAAAAGCGGCAAAGAAGGCATCTCAGCCGTCATGCGCAAACAGCTTACCTGGTACGCCCAGTACTATAATCGTCGCCATACGCGGACCGGGCATCTCTTCGAGAACCGGTATAAATCGATACTCTGCGACGAAGACACCTACCTTCTTGCATTGATCCGCTACATTCACTTAAATCCAATCCGAAGGGAAAAGGGGGAAGGGAAAAGGGGACAGGCTGCTTTTCTGGTGAGCTCGGACGCAACAAAGGCAAAGACCGGGAACCTAAATCAAAGCAGAACAGTGCCAATATGGCGAGCCTTTGCACTTCTGCTGCGCCCCCGATCCCGCAAATCCCGCTGGGTTCTCCCTCTGATAAGCTACATCCCTTTTTTCTCCACCCACCTGAATATCACCAGATAGAGTGTCACAAACAAGGCGATGACGAACCAGTGGTTCACGCCGAGCACACCCGGAAGCGTCACTTTTCCGAAATCTCCCCATCCTCCTGTTGACGCCGGCGTCATAGTCGAATACAACTCCGCCATGATGACCGCGGCGGCGACCATGCCGAGGGCGCCGAACAAGGCGTCCCACCGGCCTTCGCCGGCAGCGCCGGCTGACGTTCCCGGGCAGTAGCCGAGCACGGCCCAGCCTACGCCGAAGAGGAGGCCGCCGAGGACGTTCTTCCCGAGGACAGTGGGCAGCAGATCGAGCTTCACGAGCCCGAGGTCAACGAGCAGGTACACGCCGATCATTGCAACGATGACGCTCGTTCCCATGAACTTGAAGATCGTCAGGTCAGTGAGGCGAAGCGCGCCGAGCTGCTTGTCGTAGCGAAGCACGCGACCTTTCTGGAGCAGGAACCCGAAGAGGATCCCGGTGATCAGTCCATAGATGAGCATGCTCATTTTTTCTTACCTCCGCCATAGATGATCCGCGCAGTGCCGATGCCGCCCAGGAAGAAACAGACGAGTGCAACCAGACCGCTGACCGCCAGCTGAACAGAACCGCTCAGCCCATGACCGCTGGTTCAGCCGCCTGCGAGCCTGGCCCCGAACATGACGATCACCCCGCCGAGGAAGGCGGCTGTGAACCGCTTCGGTCTGCTGGGACCGAAGCGGCGCTCCCACATGTCCGGCACGGCCTTGAGCAGGAAGCTTCCTGACGTTATGGCCGACACGAAGGCGCCGAAGAATATGCCGGCCACGAACATCCATTCCCAGTCGATGGTCGGCACGTACTTGGTGAAATAGCTTATGCTTGCGGCCCGCTCAGGCCCCACCAGCGTTTCCATGATCCCGGCAGTGCGCACAAAGGCGTTCGAGGCGCTGAAATACATGCCCGTGAACCACACGGACAGAACGAGCAGCAGTCCGGCCAATCCTCCGGCAACATAGGGGCTCCACCCTCCATCATCGGCTGGTTTCATAGTATGGTCTCCTTTTGCATCAGTGTGTTATGTCCGTGCTGCTCTGGTCAGCAGACCCTTCTTGAACGTTCATCCCGGCCGGAATGGCGTTACCAGGAAGCCCCAGAGCCGCTGATAGTTCATCTCCCTGAATACGGGCAGGCCAATGGTGATAGTAAGCGTGTCCTTTCTCGTCCGGAATGACCCGAAAAGCCGGTCCCAGACGGACAAAAGGCTCGTGTAGTTGGAATTCGTCTCGAACTGCTCTATAGAGTGATGGACGCGGTGCATGTTGGGCGTCACGATGATTGTGCGCAGCAGGCGGTCCCATTTTTCCGGCACTGCCAGGTTGCTGTGATGGAAGAGGGTGGATATGTTCAGCAGCACCTCGAACAATACGAGCTGACCGAGACTCATGCCGAGCAGCAGCACGATGGGCAGGCGTAAAAAGGTGGATAGGACCAGCTCGCCGGGATGGAACCGGAGCGCTGTGGTGGTGTCCATCTCGGTGTCCGAATGGTGGGCCCGGTGGAACCGCCACAGGAATCCGAAGTTGTGGTTCGCCCGGTGCCAGAAGTACATCCATATATCGAAGAACAGGAATACAATGATCAGCTCCGCTGTCGGCGAGAGCGACAGCATGTGCGTCAGCCCTATTGAGTTAGTCTTGCCCCATTCAATCACCGCGATCGTGACGAGAACAAGGGCGAACTTCGTGATCAGGCTGTTCAAGAGCGCTGTGATGACATGAGGCAGGCCGTGCTTCACCCGGTCCCTGCGTCCCCGATAATGGGGGAACACGGTTTCGAGCAGGAAGATGACAATGAGCGCGGCAATGATGAGGATGGCTTTCGTGTCCATAGAGTGCTTTATCCTTTCATCGAGAGTGATGGCAAAATAACTGATTCCGTGCATGAATGAAAAATCACGCAGATAGTCACGTTTGGTTCAATTTAATTGCATTGTGTGGCAGATAATTCAGAATGCCGCAAGCGGTACCAGGGAGGAAATTAATGTTGTATACAGTTTAGGGTATTCGATGATTTGCTGTCTGTCAAGGTGTAAATGAGTTCAAAGCAACAAAAGTAGGATGCTTTTTGTGTCTTCCTGAGCTTTTCACTATAGGGCATTGTGAGCAGGGGTGAAAATATTTTTGCAAGCAGCAAGATATTCGATCGAATCGCTCATATTGCGAAGCCAGTCTCGATGCATCCGTGCAAGGCATCACATCATGGGCGGGGGGATCAATCGGCCGTTTTTTTTACAGATGACTTCGCAGATCTCCCGTTTCAGAGGGTCCTGGGCGGGAAGGGATGTCGCGTTTTCAATGTCCCGACAAGGAGGGATGGCTCCTGCCGCAGGGGCTCCACTTGCGGGTACTTCATTGCCATATAACGATTAGAACGCAATTCTTTTTGCCCTACCTCATTCAGTTTCGATCTTCCGCATCGTATTTCTGCTAACTCCAACGGCCTTTTCTCAAAGTTGCAAAAAAAAGCAAACTGGATACCTAGCAAAAACAGCCTATTACGCTTTGGCACAGCTGATGCAATATACAAGGCAAGAGCAAGTGAGAACGCCGAAAGGAGGGAGCAGCCATGAAGACCACAGTAGCAAGAAAAGGGGCGTACATTGGTGCAGGAGCGGGGTTGGTCCTGTTTGCGATCTTCGGGCTTCTGCCGGGCAGCCTGCTGGGCGGGGCCGCGGGGATCAATGTCGCAGGGTGGATCTTTGGTCTGCCTCTGGATCCGGGACTTCTCCAGCGGGTCTTCGTACTTGCCGGCATGTTGGCAGGGGTGCTGGTCGCCGGGGTAGCGATCGTAACAGCAACGGCAACGGTGGGCTGGCTCGCCGGCCGGCTGGTAGATGTTGCAGTTCATATGAAAGAAGCGAGCGAAGAGGGTTCAGCAACCCCCATGGAAAGGAGATAGTCATGAAGAACGAAATGGTAAAAACGGGAACCAAGATAGGCGCAACAATAGGCGGGCTGGCATTTCTGATCTTTGGGATCGTGCCGGGGTTCTACTTCGGCAGCTACGGCACCCTGATCCTTATCCAGAAGCTGGTGGGCGGGGCGGTCGAGCCGACGCTCATCGTCAGGGCGATCATCGTGATGGGTATCCTGGTCGGCATCCTGTGCGTGGCCGCGGTCAGCATCGTGGTTGGCGGCATCCTCGGAACGGCCATGGGATACCTGGTCTCGTTGCCCCAGGCGCTGCGCGAGCGGAAGGAAGAGGCACAAGCGAAAGCGTAAGATCGCCAGGCAGAACAACGCAGAGTAACATCGGGGTGAGGTAAAAGATCCCGAGCAGGCAAAGGCGGTGATGAAGATCACCGCCTTTGTTATTTGGCTGCCGTCGCAGGGGCGCGCAGGCCCTTGAAGAAGGTACTGAACTCATCTCTGCTGTCGGTGATTCTGCACTTCGGGATGGAGCGCAGGAACCACTTGCCGTAATTCTTCGTCATGATGCGCGAGTCGAGCACCACCACGGCGCCGCGGTCCGCGCGGCTGCGGATCAGCCGTCCGAAGCCCTGCCGGAAGAGCAGCGTGGCCTGGGGGACCTGATACTCCAGAAAAGGACGCGCAAGCCGTTCCATTCTTGCCTCCACAATGGGGTCATCGGGTACGGCAAAGGGCAGTTTGGCGATCACCACGCATTGAAGCGCTTCGCCGGGGATGTCGATGCCCTGCCAGAAGGAAGCAGTGCCGAACAACACGGCAGCAGACGCCCCCTTGAACTGCTCGACGAGCCGGTAAGCGGGCATCTCGCCCTGACAGAGGATGCCGAGGGCGGGAATATCCTTCCGCATCTTTTCTGCGCTTTTCCTGAGCTGGCTGTAGCTCGTGAAGAGCACCAGTGTCCT
This sequence comes from Nitrospirae bacterium GWC2_57_13, assembly GCA_001805055.1. Classification (GTDB taxonomy): domain Bacteria; phylum Nitrospirota; class UBA9217; order UBA9217; family UBA9217; genus GWC2-57-13. The sequence goes on along the minus strand of MHDZ01000089.1, from coordinate 7,627 downwards.
GCCCCCGGTGATGGACAGGACCGCTTTCAGCTCCGCGTCGAATTTCTGCTGGTACTCCGGGTTCTGCTGATCGTCAAGGCCTCCGGCAATGTACATCATGGCCTGTTCATCATACACAAAGGGCGAATCGAGCAGGAGCTCCGACGGCGCGTCGAGACCGAGACGGCTTTTCACATAGGTGAAGGATCCGGCGGCAGAGAGGGTGGCTGAGGTGAGCACCACCGTGTTGACGCGGCCGAAGAGGCCCTCCCGGAGAAGCGGCGCAAGGTCTACCGGCGATGCAACGAGCCGGAGGCGGTTCTGCTCCCGTTCGGCCCAGTAGACGAACCCGCCGCTGTCCTGCTCGAGGTTACGGCGAACGGCAGCTGCGTAGCCCGCGGCGCGGGAAGCATAGGCCTTTACTTCCTGCTCTTCCTCGAAAGAGTCGCAGTCCAGTTCGAGCAGCGCGTCCCGCAGTTCGTCAAGCGGTTCACTTAAAATGTCCGGAACGATGTCCTTTTGTTTGATCCGGCGCACCGGTTCTTCCCGCAGCAGCATCCCGAGATTCAGGAAGAAGTTCTCGGCCTCCACCCGCAGTCCGTCGACCCGGTTCTGGATAGCGCGCACCACGGGCGTCTGGACCGTGAGCCGCGTGAGCAGGCCCCGCCGCGTGCGCTGGCTCATGAGGCAGTCGAGCAGGTAGCGGACCGCGTAATTTGAGACCTCGACGCCCAGGTAATCCGTGGCCACATCTTCGACCTGGTGGGCTTCGTCAAAGACCGCGGCCCGGTGTTCCGGCAGTACGTTGCCGCCTGTGGACATGTCGGCAAAGAAGAGGTGGTGGTTCGCAACAAGGATATGGGATTGGTGTTCGACGGCCTTGGCTTTCTGATAGAAGCAGTCCTTGTGAAAGGAGCACTGACGGCCCACGCAGAGGTCGGCCTGGCGGCAGGCTTTGGTCCAGAGCCCTGGAGGCGGCTCTACCTCAAGCTCGCTGCGAAGGCCTGTGCGGGTGATGGTGGACCATTCAAAGAGGCGGTTCAGGTGCTCTACCTCGGCCTGTTCGTAGAGGTCGTGCATACGGAGCAGATCAAAGCGTTTAAGACAGAGGTAGTTCTCGCCGCCCACGCAGAGGCAGTAGCGGAAGTCGCCCAGCACCTTCCGGAGAAAGGGCAGGTCCTTTTGCACGAGCTGCTGCTGGAGCGCCTTGGTATAGGTCGAGACCACAACCCGGCAGTCCTCGTCGCGGGCCCAGAGGATCATGGGCACGAGATAGGCGAGGCTCTTTCCCACGCCGGTCCCGGCCTCGGCGAGAAGGTGCGTTCCGGTCCCGAGAGCCTTCTCCACGGCAGCGGCCATTTCCGCCTGCTGGGGCCGGAACTCGTAACCTTCGCGCATGGCGCCGGCAATGGCCCCTGCCTCTCCGAATATCCTGGCGCTGTTCACAGCCGTAGAGTAACACAGGGGCCGCAGGAAAGCAATCGCAAGCCATTTCCAATCCATCAGTACTGGCGGTGGTCATGCCTTCGCGCTGCTGCGCAAATGCGCGTAGGGGTCATTTTTCGGCTTTAATATTGACAAGAACGGCCTGTTCTGATAAAGTTGCCGCGTTCCAAAAACGTTCAGGAGGTCAGGAAATGGCGGAAAAACTGGCAGTTGTGGTGGGCGGTGGTCCGGCCCCGGGCATCAATGGTGTGATCAGCGCCGTGACCTTCGAGGCGATCAAGCATGGCCTCGACGTGGTGGGCATTTATGATGGGTTCAAATGGCTTTCGAAGGGCGATACGTCGCACACGCTGAAGCTGGGTGACGGCGAGACCACCCGCATCCATCTCCGCGGGGGGTCGATCATCGGGACCTCGCGCGACAACCCCACCAAGAGCCCCGAGAAGATGGCGAATGTGGTGAAGTCCCTCACCGGCCTCGGCGTCCGGTATCTCGTCACCATCGGCGGCGATGATACGGCCTATACTGCCACGCGCGTAGAAGAAGAGGCAAAGGGCAAGATCGCCGTTTGCCACGTTCCCAAGACCATCGATAATGACCTTCCGCTGCCCCACGGCGTGCCCACCTTCGGCTTCGAGACCGCGCGAAGCCTCGGCACCCAGCTCGTGGAGAACCTGATGGAGGACGCCCGCACGGCAGGACGCTGGTACCTGGTTATCGCCATGGGCCGGTCGGCCGGTCATCTCGCCCTCGGCATGGGCATGGGAGCCGGTGCAACCCTCACGTTGATCCCCGAAGAACTGGGCGAGAACATCTCGCTGAACAAGGTGCTGGCCATCCTCGAAGGCGCTATCATCAAACGGCTGTCCTACGGTCGGAACCACGGCGTGGCCGTTATCGCCGAGGGTGTGGCTATCCGGTTCAATCCCGAAGAGCTCACGATCCTGCAGGATGTGCCGCGGGACGACCACGGCAATATCCGCCTGGCCGAGATACCGCTGGGAGACATGCTGAAGGCCAGAGTGCAGGAAAACCTCGCCGCCCTGGGCATCAAGATGACGGTCATCGCCAAGGACATCGGCTATGAGCTGCGCTGTCACCCGCCCATCTCCTATGACCGGGAATACACGCGGTATCTGGGATTTAGCGCCGTAAAGTTCCTGGTCTCCGGAGGCACGGGCGCCATGATCATGTTGAAGGACGGCAAGAACGTGCCGATCAAGTTTGCCGACCTTCTGGACCCGCAGACGGGCAAGACCCGCATCCGACGGGTCGATCCGAAGTCGGACGATTATCTCATGGCGCGTCGGTACATGATCCGGCTTGAGAAAGCGGACATGGAAGGGGAGGCCCTGGCAGCGCTGGCGAAGACCGCCAATATGAGCCCCGGCGATTTCAAGAAGCGCTATGCCGTTGCAGTGGAATAAGAACGGGAAGGCAGATACGGGCCGGCGCAAAGAAAAGCGCCGGAGTTTTTTACAGCATGACCTTTTTCTCGCGGGCGATGTTCTTGAGTACGACGATGGCGTTGTTCAGGCGCTGCAGCTTGAGGTTCCGTTTCCGCAGGGCAACAGCATCGCTGAACTCCACTTTGTCGTTCCTGACAAGGACCATCACCTTGCTCATGTGTTCATTCAGGTCCTTGAGCATGTCCTTGTCGAACTTCTTGAGGAACAGCGGGTTCACCGTGAACAGCCCTTCCGCCACGTCCACTGCCACGGCTTTCATGTTCTTCCCTTTGAAACTTCCCTCAGCCATGTTCTCTCCTAAGCCTACCGGAACGATTTGACCGCCTTGTCCAGCAGGTCCTGCTTATTCCTCAGGGTTTCGATGAGCGGAGCCAGGTCTTTCGCCCCTGCTCCTCCTTTTACCGATTCAATGAGCGACTGGACCCCGTTGAAGAGGTCCGCGGCCGCATCGTGGATGACAGCTTGATTGATCCGGGTATGTTCGCACAGCGTTGACAGGGAAGCAGCAAGATCCTTCAGCAGCGGATCGTCCGCTTCTCTGAGCCTCAGGCAAATGTCCGCCTCTCCGTCGATCATCCTGTTGATGGCGCGCTGGATGCGCGTCAGAGGACCGAGGATGGTGTGGGAGTAGAGCGTGCCGACGACGGCGATAAAGACGAAGAGCGTCACGAGTGATATGGGCAGGAACAGGGGAAGCTGCAGCATTTCGGAAAGCTTCTGGAAGACGCGCAGGAGCAGGGTATAGCCGGCCAGGACGAGGACCAGGAAAATGATGAACCGGCCCTGGGGCCCTGCGACGCTGAAATATCCTCTGCCCTTCGAGAGCCATACTCGTTTCGATGGGGTCATGGGGGAATTCACCTCACTGAGATGCGTTCAGGGCTGCGGCTGTATGTGAAGCAATTCCGAATAAAATCATCTGACTCCGGAAACTCTCGGCCAGCCCTGTGCTTTGCCGCTTCAGGCAATTATACTGTCAAATCAACTGCCGGTCAAGGCGGTACTTTTGTCTTGCGCTCCCTTGGCAGCTATGGTAGATTTTTTTATGCCCATCCTCGACAGGCAGAACCGTGCTATCGACTACCTTCGGGTATCGGTGACGGACCGCTGCAATCTCGCCTGCACCTATTGCAAGCCGCGGACGCAGATGCGCGAGCTTCCGCATAACGAGATCCTGCGTTATGAGGAAATAGGCCGGATCGTTCTTCGGGCCGTTGCCCTGGGCATTACTCGCGTCCGGATCACCGGGGGAGAGCCGCTCGTGCGCCGGGGCGTGACGGACTTTATCGCGTCGTTACGGGACGTGCCGGGAATCGAGGACGTGAGCATCACAACGAACGGCGTGCTGCTAGAGGAGATGGCAGACGCGCTCCGGGCTGCAGGCGTGTCGCGCCTGAACATCAGTCTCGACTCGCTGCGGCGCAGCCGGTTCCGCGAGATCACGGGCAGCGATGCCTGGGACGCGGTCTGGCGGGGGATCAGGCGGGCAGAGGATCTCGGGTTCCGGCCCATCAAGATCAACGTGGTGCCGGTGAAGGGCCTGAACGACGACGAGATCGCCGACTTTGCCCGGTTGACGCTCGACCGTGCGCTGCATGTCCGGTTCATCGAGTTCATGCCCATCGGCTCCAATGACCGCTGGCACCGCGATGAGTGCATCACAACAGATCGGATCCGGGCAGTCATCGAGTCGGCGTTGGGTCCCCTGGAACCCTATACGTCCGAGCGCTGGGCCGGGCCGTCGGACAACTATCGCGTCCGCCGCGGGCAGGGCATCATCGGGTTCATCAGCCCCCTGACGAAGCACTTTTGTGCGGCCTGCCGCCGGCTGCGGCTTACGCCGGAAGGAAAGATTCGGCCTTGCCTGCTATCGGACACGGAGATCGACATCAAGTCGCCGATGCGCGGCGGCTGCCGCGACGAAGAGATCGACCGGCTGCTGCGCCTCGCGCTGGAGCTGAAGCCCGAGCGCCACTATATCGGCGACGGCGAGACGCAAGGATGCCGGCGCACGATGTCGAGCATTGGAGGATAAGGTCCTATGCCGAAGCTGACCCATTTCGACGACGAAGGCGCTGCGCGCATGGTGGACGTATCCGGCAAGGCGGAGACAGCGCGCGAGGCTGTTGCGTCAGGCCGCGTTCAGATGCAGGCGGAGACGCTGCGTCTGATCCTTGACCGGAAGGTGTCGAAGGGTGATGTGTTCGGCGTCGCGCGCCTGGCGGGCATCATGGCGGCCAAAAAGACGCACGAGATCATCCCCCTTTGCCATCCCGTGCCGTTGACCGCCATCGAGCTTACCTTTACGCCCGACGAGGCATCGTCGAGTGTGCTGATCAGTGCTGCGGTGCGGACCACGGGGAAGACGGGCGTGGAGATGGAAGCGCTCACGGCCGTCGCAGCCGCAGGCCTCACGATCTATGATATGTGCAAGTCCGTTGACCGGGCCATGATCGTCACGGAAATTCAACTGGAGCGGAAGAGCGGGGGCGCGAGCGGCGTTTTTGAACGCAACCGCTGACAGCGCTTCCCCGGCGCTTGTGGCAGGTTTCGCGGAGTTTTGGACAGAGCAGAGAAGCAAATCCGGAAAGGAGGCAGGCGATATGAGACGACTGGCACTTGTGGCTGCTGCGGCGTCATGGTTCTTTCTGGCAGGGGCCGCTGAAGCGCAGACCATGGAATTCGGAATGAAGGTGGGGCCGGGAGGCCTTTCGGAGATCGGCTTCGTGTACAGCGAGTATTACCGCGTCCAGCCGGCCGTGGTGATGGACCTTGAGCGGCGGCAGCTTCCTGAGGACGACGTCAGCGTGCTGCTGTTCCTGTCGCAGCAAAGCGGCATGGCGCCTGCCATGATCCTGAAGTGGCGTGTTGCCGGCGATTCCTGGTGGGTGATCACCCAGCGGCTCCGGCTCGATCCGGTTGCCGTCTATTATGTTCCGATACCGGACCATGTGCATCCCGGGCCGCCTTATGGAAAGGCCTATGGGCACTACCGGACGCACCCCCAGGGAAAGCAGAAGAAGTCGAGCCTGCGCGATGCGGCAGAGCAGAGACAGGCCTCTGTTTTCGATGACAACGATATCCGCAACCTCGTGCAGCTCCGGCTTGTTTCGGGCCACTACGGCTATCGCGCCGAGGAGGTGATGCAGCGGCGGGAGCGGGGTGAGCTGTTCAACGGGATGATCCGGACGGAGTATGACAGGAAACACAGGAAGAGCAGCCTTCGCGAGGCCGTCCAGGAGCCAAAACGCGATGATCGGCGCGAACAGCGCTCGCGGGAAGACGACCGCTACGAGAAAGACAGAAAGAAGGATAAGAAGGATAAGAAGCACGGACGATATGAAGACGACGATCATCCCGGAAAAGGGAAAAAGAATAAATATGATTAACGAATCAAAGGGCGAGGGTCTCGGAATCCTCGCCTTTTCCGCTCCGGTCTCTGCAGCGCCGGGCCAGGAGGGCCGATGAAGCACGAGCTCGCAGATGAAGAAAAGAGAATGCGGAAGCTCCGCATGGTCGTTGACCTGACCCAGGCCATTTTACTGCAGGCTGACCTTACGATGCGCGAGGCTTTCGATCTTATCAAGGAGGCCAGGGAAACCGCACTCAACCTCTTTCCGGGCAAGGGCGACGTCTTTGATCTTGTCTATGCGCCCCGATTCAAGAGGATCATTTCCGAGCGTTTCGTCATTGTCGGTGGGCGCCGGGATTCGTAACAGTCCCGTGAATTGCGCAGATTTCCAGGAAATCGTCAATGATTTTGAGGTGCTTGCTCCGCAGCGGCTGGTGCTCCCCACTTCATCTCATCCCTTTTTTCCGCACAGTACAGTTAGTAATAAAAAACAACAATTCAATATGTTGCGAGAATTAGCACTCTACTTGACTGAGTGCTAATTTTTTGTTAAAATATAACCACAGAACAGTTATGCTTGCGTTTCATTAAGATTGTCCGTGTATGGGCGAAAGATCCGGATATTGGAAAGCGCGGGAAAAGAAGGCGTTGCGGGAAAGCGTAGCAAGGGGAAAAAGAGCTGAAAGGAGGGATCACTATGAAAAGCCTGATGCGTTGGGATCCGTTCAGGATCATGAGACGTCTGGACCCGTTCGATGAAATGCGCTCCATGCAGCGCGATATGGATAGGCTGTTCGAACGGTTCCTTGGCAGCCAGACCTCGGAATATGCAACGGAGTGGATGCCTGCCATCGAGAGCTACATCAAGGATGGGCGCCTTGTCGTGAAGGCGGAACTCCCGGGCCTTGATCCAAAGGATCTTGACGTGAGCGTTACGGATCGGGAGGTCGTGATCAGGGGCGAGCGTAAACACGAAAAGGACGCAAAGGAAGAGGACTACACGTACCGGGAGATTTCCTATGGAGCCTTTGATCGGCATTTCCTGCTGCCTGAAGGGGCCAAGATCGAAGATCTCAAGGCGAAATTCGTGAACGGGATCCTTGAAGTGACGGTGCCGGTGCCTGAAAAGGCAGAAAAGGCACGCAAGATCGAGATCGACACCTCCGGGGCAAAGCAGCTTGAGGAAGAGAAAACGATCAAAAAGGCCGCATAGAGCAGCCACTGAGTGAACAGCCAGGTATGGAGCCCTGAGCTTCTTCAGGGCTACGAGTCCCGCATCATCTTGAGGGTGCGGGACCTTTTATGGTGCGCCCAGCATGGGCGCACTCCTGTGGGTGCAAGTCCCACCGTAAGTTGGTCACGACGAACGAAGCGAAGCGCA
>MHDZ01000088.1:9224-11756 GCA_001805055.1 Nitrospirae bacterium GWC2_57_13 | reverse complement strand
CCTGGTCTCTTCGGCCGGAGGAGCCGGTCTCGCCGGTCTCGATAGACAGAAGGGGGGCGGCTCTCCCTCGCTCCCGGGTGTCTCGTTCTTCCGGGCCGAGATCGACGGCCGAAACTGCCGGATGGCCGTTGTAGCGCAGTCCGAAGAGGAGGCGCTCGCGGCCATCGAGAGGTCGGCCTCCCTTGTTGAAGCAGGGATCTCCGCACCCAAGGTATTGAGGTCCCTGGCACAGCAGGGTATTTTCATGGGCCGCGAGGATCTGCCGGTACTGCCGCTCGCCTTTGTGTTTCCCGGACAGGGGGCACAGTATGGAGGAATGGGGCGGGAGCTCTACGAGTCCTTTCCCGTCATCAAGGAGTGGATGGATCGGGCCGCGGCCGCGGCGGACTTCGACCTCCTTCAGTTATTGTTCCACGATCGCGAGGAGAACCTTCAGAAGACCCGGTGGCAGCAACCCGCCACGTTCGCCCTGGAACACGCCATTGCCAGATATTTCACCACCCTGGGCATCCACCCCGTGGCCATGGCCGGCCATAGTTTGGGCGAACTGACCGCCTTGTGCCTGGCCGGCGTCTATTCCCCGGAGGACGGGTTTCGAATCGTGAACAAGCGGGCCCTCTGCATGGACAAGGCCGCTTCCATGAACGTGGAGCCCGGTATCATGGCGGCCGTGGACGCCCCCCTGGAGCTGCTGAAAGAGATGCTCCGGGGACGGGAGGATGTCCACATCGGCAATATCAATTCGCCGAACCAGGTTGTCCTGAGCGGCAGCACCGGGGCGGTCAAGGAGCTCGGCAAAAAACTGAAGGAAAGGGGATACCGGGCCACCCTGTTGCCGGTCAGCATGGCCTTCCACTCTCCTATCATGAGGGTCATCCATGATGAGCTCGAGGCGTACATTGCCTCCATTCCATTTCATTCCCCTCAGATTCCCGTCATCTCCAACACGACTATGGCGCCCTATCCGTCAGATCCCGCTGAGATCAGGCGAATCCTGATGGCCCACCTGGAATCCACCGTCCATTGGATGAATAATGTCCAGACCCTGTGGAATGACTACGGGGTCCGGCATTTCGTGGAAGTAGGCCCCGGCGATATAGTGAGCAATCTCATCGCGGACACGCTTCCTGAATCGGCATGCATCCAGACGTGCCTTCCTTCAGCAGAGGGCCTGACCTGCAAGACCGCTCTTGCCCGGCTCTTTGTTCAAGGCCATCTGAAGGTTGAAGCAGAACCGAGGTTTGTTTCCCTCGCTGCATTCAGAATAACTCCCGGAGCTCACCGGATCGCCCCGGCACCCGCGGTGCAGGCCTCGGAACCCGGGCTTGCAGGCGCCGGCCCGGTGGAGAGGATCATCCAAAGGGAGATCAACCGATTCATGATGGAGACCTTCGGCCGCTTCCTTAAGCCCAACATCCTGGAAGCCGTCCGCCAGGAGCTTGACCCGACATTCCAGGAAGGCGATCTATCATCGGTTATCAAATCCATGCTTGCGGGTTCGGCAACAGAGAGACAGGGAGACGCGGAGACACGGAGAGGTGGAGCCTCTCCCTCTCATCCCCCTGTCCCCGTGTCCCCCCCTCCCCATGTCTCTCCCCCCGGTGAGGGGCCTGAGGGCCAGGATCTACTAATGGAGAGGCTTATTCGCATCATCATGGATGCAACAGGGTTCAACAGGGAGGAGATCCAACCCGATATGGATCTCAGAAGGGATCTTTCCATCCGATCCAGCCGCCTCCCCATCATCATGGATGCTGCGGAACGCCAATTCGGGATCACTATCGAATTAGAGGATTTTATAAATGTCCGTACGGTGAAGGACATCGCCCAGAGGATCTCCAGGATAATCGCCCGGCAGGGAGGCCCCAGCCTGCCGCCCGTCACCAAGGCGACTGGACCCGGCTTAGTGCAAGATGAAACTCTGAAGCCCTTACCCGATGAGGCGGGTTTAAAGCGGCTCGTATTCAAGAGCGTTCCCCTGGAGCTATCAACGTCGGCCCCGATAAAATTGGGCCACGGCGAGGCAGTGCTTTTTCTCTCTTCGGACAGGGATGACGAGCTTGCCAAAAATACCGGGGATGTATTCCGGCAGGATTACGGGGTTGATACGATTCCGCTGCAATTTACGAAGGTGAAAGATTCCGGGCAAGAAGGGTATGATATCTTAACTGATGAGGGGTCTTGTAAGGCATCGGAGAGAATATCGGGCTTGGCGTCCCTGGCCGGAATGGTCATCACCTTGCCGAAAGGTTGGTCGGGAAAATTAAAAGGCATGGCGGATGTTTCGCGGCTTCTGAGGGGACACTTTCTCCTCCTGAAGGCCTTTCTTCAATCACCGGCAAAGAAATTCGTGGTGCTGATCCATTCCAGGGAGGATACCGAAACTCTCAGTCAGCTCCTGGCAGAAGGGATGCTCGGACTTTTTCTGAGCGCAGCGCAGGAACACCCCTCGGTCCAGTTTCGCACCGTGGAGATCGAGAGAGATACCGACCTTCGCGTTGCGCTGCGCAATGCTCTGGACAGAGGATGCGC
>MHDZ01000088.1:0-9210 GCA_001805055.1 Nitrospirae bacterium GWC2_57_13 | reverse complement strand
TGCATCGTGATGGGAAGGTCTTCACTACGGAGGGGCACGTGGCCCCGTCAATCTTCGGGGATCCGTCAAGTCTCAATCTGAGCCCCGGAGACGTTGTCGTCATGTCCGGGGGCGCAACCGGGATCAGCGCCCACCTGGCCCGCAGCCTTGTGCCTTTCATGCCACGTCTGGTCTTCCTGGGGAGAACGTCTCTGGATTCCGGTATCGACAGGTCATCGGAGATCGCCCGGACCCTGGCGGATCTGCACTCCTCAGGGATCGAGGCAACGTACCATACCTGCGATGTGGCCGACCCCGAAGCGGTCCGCGCGGTCCTGGGCGAGGTGGCAAGCCGTTATGGCAGGATCGACGGGATCATTCACGGCGCCGGTGTGCTCAGGGACGGCCCCTTAAGTCAAATGACCCCGGATGATTTCTCCCTGGTCACGGACGTAAAATTTCTCGGGGCCTGGAATCTGTTCTCATGTGCGGAGAAGGCAGGTTTGCGGTTTTTCGTGGGCCTCTCCTCGGCGGCCGCGATCCAGGGGAACCCCGGCCAGGCCAACTACGCCGCAGCCAACCGGATGATGTCTGCGTTAATCAGGACCCTCCGCCGGAAAAACAACGCCATCCGGTTCAAGGCTTTGATGCTTCCCCCTGTCGAGGGTGCGGGCATGGCCGAGGATCCGGAGGTCCGGGAGCTCTTGAAGCGGAAGGGCGTGGCCTACATCCAGGTAAATGAGCTTGCAGGGCTTTTCTGCCGGGAGCTCTTTGTTGCCCCGGTTGACGACGATTGGGTGATGTTCATGAGGAAGCTGCCATCGGTGCGGACGGCGCTGCTCAATGATACAACCCGTCCTTCACTCAACGGAGAACTGGATGGAGCCACCGTGTCCTTGAGCCCCGGGGACTTTCCCATGATAGAAAGGATCTCGCACCTGGACATCCGCCGGGAACAACTGGAGGCCTTCAGATCTTTCTCCAAGGAGAAGGACCTTTGGATCGCGGACCACAGGCCGTTCAAGTTCATCAAGCATCCTCTGGTCTCGGCCGCCATGGTCCTGGAGACATTCATGGAAGCCGCCCGGATCCTCTATCCCCACCTGCACGTGCGAGGAGTTCGCCAGGTGCGGCTCATGGACATGATCCAGTGTCCTCCCGGAGTTCCACGGCCTTCCAGGATCTCCTGCAGCCGGGCCAACAACGGTCTTCGGGAGCTCGTGTGCGAGGTCTCTCTCGCAACGCAGGAGTTCTCCCCTGCCGGGAGATCGGCCGACCGCTTCTTCCCGCACTACAAGGGCCAGGTGATCCTTGATAACGGGGGAGGACATCTCGGGGAGGGGTTCCCGGATTTTCCTGTCCAACGGGACGAACTGCGGACAAAGCCTATGGACCATAAAAAAGTGCTTAAATGGTACAAAGACCGCAGCGGCCTCGAAGGCAGGTATCGCGTGATGGAGTTCCTTGACGGCGCAGGTCCAGGGGTGGTGCGGGGCCGGACCACCTGCCGGGAGACAAGCGATTTCGCAAATCTGCGGAACGCCCAATATCAATACTCGCCCTACCTTTTCGAGGCCCTTTTGCAGTTGGCCGGCTTCCACATTGCGGCAACGGACCCATCGGAGCGGCGATCGATGATCCCCTTGGAGATCGGGGAGATGAGGTTTTCGCGAAAATGCCGGGCAGGGGAACAGCTGACCCTGGAGGGCCGCATGAGGGCGCAGGACGACGAAGGCCTCGTCTGGGACGCCAGAGGGATTGACGATCAAGGCCGCGCCATCATGCAGATTAAGAGTATTCGGATGCACTGGGTTTCGGAGTAGAGAGTAGTTCTATAAAAGTGAGCGTGGATGTGTTAAAGGATTGCCAGGAAATAACCGTCAAGGCCGTACGTTTTCCTCAACAAAGAGGAACCGTCTTGTATGCGTGCGCGCCCTGTGTCGCTGAATCCATCGCAGGTCACGGAGCAAGCCGGACGGCAGATAAGGTTCATTTGGTATCTGTTCTGCTGGAGCATCTTGCGGGGATGGAAGGTTCTCCCTGGACGGACCGTCGTCTCTCCAACAGAGCCGCTTTCCCGATTCAGGTCGTCCGCGGCCTGCTCGGCAGGCCCCATCTCCTGTTGGGAGAACAGAGGGGTCCGGCCATCTCCTTCAGCGAGGGTGGAGGAAAAATCTGGGCCGCTCTCTGTGCAGATGGGCCTGATATCGGCATTGATGCGGCAGGGGCCGATGAATTCCAAAGAGAATACCCCTTTCACCGGGTCTTCCATCCACAAGAGCTTCACCATGCCTTGAGGTTGGCGAAGGGAGACCTGGAAAAGGCATCGGCACTGCTCTGGTCCATCAAGGAAGCCGTTGTCAAGGCGCTGGGATGCGCATTCCATCTCGTGGATCCGCGGCAGATCACCGTCTCTCCATCGGCAGGGGTTGTCGTGGGGGAGAACGGCGAATATACCTTTCATGTGGGCTTATCAGGGAAGGCCCTGGCGCGGTTTCCTATAGCTGTTGGCCGGTCATTCTGGGTGCGTTCGCTTCCTCAGAGCAAGATGTGGCTTTCCATCGCCCTCCTGGATCGGAGACCGGCAGGCTGTGAATAGCCTTACCTGCAATTACGTGCCGCGGTTGGACGGGGCGCCGGCAGCGGAACTGGGGCGGCTTTTCCCGGAGCCTTCCATCACCGCCCCCCTTCTTTCTCTGTTGCAGGAATCGGGTATTGACGGTTTTAACCTGAGCAGCATCGTGGTGTTAAAAGATGGCGCTCCTGTTCTCTTCTTGCCGTTGTTTGAAACCCGTTTCGATCTGTCCGCTTTTGCAGAGGGATGGCTCAAGAAATCGCTGAAACTGGCAGGCCGTCTCATCCCCTCGGTTTTTCGACCCCGCGTTCTGGGCGTGGGCTTGGTGGAAGGGGAATGGAGTGAGATCGGGATCGACCCTCAGATCGATGAGGGCACCCTCGATGCGGCAAGCACCATGGCCTTGAGCGCCCTGCAAACGCTCGCGGCCGAGCTGAACAGCGACGTCGTGGTGCTGTACAACTTTAATCAGTACGGCGGGCTTCCCGGGGAAGCATTCAAAATATTCAACAAGGCGCACTATCGGCCCAGCGCCCGACTGTTGATCAATTTCAGCAGCATGGAGGAATACCTGGGCCGCCTTTCAAGGGCCGCGAGAAAAGACCTGCGCCGCAAAATGCGGGTTGCCGCCGAAGTCCGGATCATTCGAAGCCGCACCATATCTCCTTTTCTGGACGGGATCTACAAGCTTTATCTGAAAACAGTGGAGCGCAGCCCCATGGCGCTTGGTGCGCACAACCGTCTGTTTTTTGAAAAGATCTGCGAGACTATCCCGGGCGCCGAGTACACGCTCTATTTTGTGCGGGAAGAGCTCGTTGCTTTCAACCTTCTCGTCGTAAAACAGCAAAAGATGGTGGACATCTATTTCTGCATGGATCACGAGCTCGGCCGCAAATACAACCTGTATGTTTTGTCCTGGCTTGAAAATATCCGAACCTGCGTGGAACGAAAAATCCCTCTCTATCACGCGGGTCAGGGCACGGAGAAGACCAAAGCGCATCTGGGTGCGACGTTTATCCCGAGCTTTATTTTATTCAAGCACCGCCGGCCGCTGTTTGACCGTCTGCTTGTGGGGCAGCCGGCAATGATCGCGAAGGTCCTCCATCTTCTCGGGTATTGGCCCGCCGGAGTTTCATGACAAAAGAAGCTGAATACGCAATCGAGGTCGACAAACTGACGAAGCGCTACGGGGATCTGTCGGCGGTCAACGACATATCATTCACCGTCAGGAAAGGCGAGGTGTTCGCCTTCCTGGGTCCGAACGGAGCCGGCAAGACCACTACCGTCGAGATCATCGAGACGATCCGCACGCCCACGTCGGGAAACGTTCACCTTCTGGGGATGGACGTCACGAAGAAAAAGCACGACATCGTCCGCCGCATCGGCGTCCTGCCGCAGGAGTTCAGCTCCTTCGACAGGATAACGGTCAGAGAGACCGTGCAGTACTACTCGCGGCTTTTCTCCGGCAGGAACACCGATATCGACGGGCTGATAGATCTCGTGAACCTCAAGGACAAGACCAATGAGCAGTATAAGAACCTCTCCGGGGGTTTGAGGCAGCGCGTTGGGATCGCGATCGCGCTCGTGAACGACCCCGAGGTCGTGTTCCTCGACGAGCCGACGACGGGGCTCGACCCCCGGGCACGGCGCGAGGTGTGGGAAGTCCTGCAGGGCCTGAAGAAGAAGGGGAAGACGGTGTTTCTGACCACGCATTACATGGAGGAGGCGGAGCTTCTGGCGGACACGGTCGCGATCATTTCGAAGGGGAAGATCATCGCGATGGGCTCCCCCGGGGAACTTGTCGAAAAAAACGCAAATTACCCGGTGCTCACGCTTCAGTCCGTCGATGAAAAAGCCCTTGAGATCGTCCGCACGATGGGCTTCGAGCAGGTTCTGAGCAACCACAAGGACATCAAGATCAGGGTGGAGCACACGGACGATGTGCAGAAGATACTGAGCGCCATCAAGGATGCCGGGGCGTCGTACCTCGGCCTGGACGTTCGGAAACCCAATCTTGAAGAGGTCTTCCTGAAGCTCACCGGCGAGGCGCTCAGCGACGGTCCCGCCGGGGGAAGGGGGGCGGAATGAACCCGCGCGTCGTCGGAGCTAATCTCGTCGTGAAACTCAGGTGCTTCTACCGCGAGAAGACCGCCATGTTCTTCACGCTTGCGTTCCCCATAATCCTCATACTCGTGTTCGGCACGATCTTCATGAGCGAAGACAACGTGAGCTACCACTTGTGCGTGCAGGACCTCGACCGGACGAAGTCGTCCGCACAGTCCATCAAGACCCTTGAGCACAACGGGAAGTTCAAGATAACCAAGGTCGACCCCGACGTCAACGCCACGCAGTACGTCAGGGACAACAGGGTGAACCTTGTGCTCGTTATTCCCAAAGGCTATCAACGGCACCTCATGCAGAGGGCGATGCTCAGCAACCCCAACGCTTCCGTCACCATCACCTATATATACGACCCCAGCTCCTCTTCGGTGACCACGAAGATGGAAATTCTGAACGGAGTGTTCGCCGGGATAAACCAGGAGCTGTCCGGGAAGCCGCCGTTCATCAGGACGGTTGAGAGATCGATACTCGCCAAGAAATACCGGTTCATCGAATTCTTCGTTCCCGGCATCATCGCGATGGCGGTGATGACGTTGAGCCTGTTCGGCACGGTGGACTCGGACACGGAGCTGCGACAGAAGGGCATCATCAGGAAACTGTCCACCACGCCCATCACCCGCACCGACTGGATACTGTCGAACATTCTGTACCAGTTCATACTCGCGGTCATATCCGCGATTGCGATGCTGCTGGTGAGCTACGCCGTGTTTGATGTCAGCCTGCATATAGACGCCTGGCTCCCTGTGTTCATTTTGCTTGACGTCTTCGCTTTCGTCGGGATCGGGATGATACTCACCCGCTTCGCCAAGGAAGCGCAGAGCGCCGCCGCCGCCGCAAATGCCATCAGTTATCCGATGATGTTCCTCTCGGGGAGCTTCTTCCCTATCGAGTTGATGCCGGGGTTCCTGCAGACGTTCGCCAAGACACTGCCGCTGTATTACTTGAACGAGGGGCTCCGGGCATCGATGGTATTTGAAGACAACATGGCCGCGCTGCGTTACGCCGCGGTCATAGGGATATTCGCGGCCGTGGTCTTCGTCCTGGGCATCCTGGCCAGCAAATGGGAAGAGGGCCGGTGAGAGCATGGCTTGCATGAAACCAGGTGACGTTCTGTTATTATCGGGAAACGAAGCGATTGCGCGCGGCGCATGGGAATCGGATATCAGCGTCTGCACCGGATACCCCGGGACCCCCTCAACGGAAATACTGGAAACAATAACGGCCGAGTATCAGGAACTATATACTGAATGGTCGGTGAATGAGAAGGTAGCCCTGGAAGTGGGGATCGGCGCCGCTCTTGCCGGAGCCCGCGCCCTGGTGACCATGAAGCATGTGGGAGTTAATGTCGCGGCAGACCCGCTCTTTACCTCATCGTATGTCGGGATAAAAGGCGGACTGGTAATCGTGGCAGCCGATGATCCTGCCATGCATTCCTCACAGATCGAGCAGGACAGCCGTCATTACGCCGTAGGGGCCAAGCTCCCGATGCTGGAGCCGTCCGATTCGCAGGAGGCAAAGGATTTTGTCAAAGAGGCGATTTTGCTGAGCGAGAAATACGACACCCCTGTTTTCCTGCGCACCACAACAAGAATATCTCATTCCAGATCGGTTGTTGAAATCGGAGAGCAAAGCGCATCCACGATACTGAAAGGCTTTGAAAGAGATATTCAGAAATACGTCATGATACCGGCCTTTGCCGGGAAAAGGCATGTTGCAGTGGAGACGCGAATAAAGCAGATGGCGCAAGCGGCCAATACCCTCTCGCTCAACAGGACGGAGCTGCAAGATACTTCAGTTGGTTTTATTACCTCCGGTATCTGTTATGCCTATGTCCGGGAGGCATTCCCGGATGCTTCCGTCCTGAAGCTGGGAATGGTGTATCCCTTCCCCGATGATCTCATACGAGATCTTTGTGCGAAGGTAAAAAGCGTTTATGTTGTTGAGGAACTGGATCCGCATATCGAGCTGCATGTCAAATCACTGGGCCTGGAGGTGCATGGAAAAGACGTGTTGCCGAATGTCGGTGAATTCGATCCCGACATGATACAAAGGGCAGTGACCGGGAAATCCCCGGCCGCGAGCATATCGATACCGATCACAATTCCCAACCGGCCGCCTTCACTCTGTCCCGGATGTCCGCATTGCAAGGTTTTTTCATTGCTGAACAGGCTGGGTGTGTATGTAACCGGCGATATCGGTTGTTACACGCTGGGCGCTTTGCCTCCTTATTCGGCCATAGACACCTGTATTGACATGGGCGCAAGCGTCACCGTTGCTCAGGGCATCGAGATCGCGGAAGGGAAGAACCACAGGCGAAATGTCGTGGCGGTGATCGGTGATTCAACCTTCGCCCATTCCGGCATAACCGGCCTCCTGAATGCCGCATATAACCAGAGGAACACGCTTGTCATTGTCCTGGACAACGGCACAACCGCCATGACCGGCATGCAGCCCAATCCCCTGTCCGGCGAAACGATTCGCGGGAACCGGACGGTTTCCCTCGATTATCTCAAGCTTGCCCAGGCAATAGGAATTTCGGATGAAAATGTCAGGATCGTAGACGCATACAACGAGAAAGAGCTGGAAGAGGCCATAACGGATTTGCTGGGTAAAAGCGGCGTATCGCTGTTGATCGCAAAGGGCCTCTGTGTTATCCTTCAAAAAAGGAAGGAAAGACCCCGCCATGTCTAAGGTTACCAATGTCCTGCTGGTCGGGGTCGGCGGCCAGGGCATTGTTCTGGCAAGCGACGTTCTATCGCTGGCCGCCCTATACGCGGGACATGACGTGAAAACAAGCGAGATACACGGGATGAGCCAGCGGGGCGGTTCGGTCTTCAGCCATATCAGGTTCGGCGACAAGGTCTGCTCGCCGGTCATTCCCGAAGGCCGTGTCGACATCCTCGTGTCGCTCGAAGAAATGGAGACCCTGCGATGGCTGTCTTACGTGAACAGCGATACGAGGATCCTCTTTACGAAAACCAGGATTCATCCTCCGAATGGCGCCGGGTATCCGGAAAATATCGAAGAGAAGATAAAAAAGTATTTTAAAAACAGCATAACGATCGATCCCGGCAGGATAGGTAAAAAAACGGGCAATGTGAAATTTATGAATACGGCGCTGCTCGGCATGGTTTCGCGCTTTCTCGACTTTCCCGATGAAGCCTGGCAGCGGTCCCTTCACGAACAAGTGCCTGACGGCACGTATGAACAGAACAAGGCGGCTTTTGCCGTGGGGAAATCGCTGATACCTTCGTGAAAATCCGGATGTGCCGCTGAGATCGCAGGGGACGCTGAGGTGTCGTCTTTTAATAAATCGTTTTGGCCCATTCGTGGAAAAGGTAAAAGGCCGTATCTATAAACCCAAAGAGAGAGCGGAGGTTCGGCGAAAAGACGCTGGTTGGTTTTATGGGAATCAATACTATTGGAGAGGTGAAGCCATGAAGATAAAACTCATCGCACCCCATGAACATCGCGCAGACGCTCTATCCAGCCCATTCAAGTTCCAGAGGGTAAATCTGCCTCTTCTGGCGGCGCTCACTCCGCCCGGCCACACGATAACCATTGTCGAGGAAGCACATGCTCCCGATAACGTCGATCAGGATGTGGATCTGGTGGGCATCACCGTCCTGACCGAACTTGCTCTCAGGGCCTATCATATCGCCGACACCTATCGCAAGAAGGGCGTAAAGGTGGTGATGGGAGGAATGCACCCCACGGTATTGCCTGACGAAGCTTTACAGCATGCGGACGCGGTAGTCGTGGGAGAAGCGGAGGGTGTCTGGCCGCAGCTGGTATCGGACGCCGCCTCGGGACAGATGCAAAAAATGTATCGCGCCGGTAAAATGACCGATCTCAAAGGTCTGCCGAGGCCGCGGCGAGAGCTCTTCCCCGGAAGCAACGGCAAAGGTTTTATTCCGGTGCCGATCGGCATCGAGACATCCCGGGGGTGTCCGAATGACTGCGAATTCTGCTGCATTGGTTCGACCTTGGGGAAGCAATATCGGGTCAGGCCGGTTCACGAGGTGATCGCCGAGATAGAGTCCATTGAATCCCCTCACCTCTTCTTCGTCGATGACGCCCTTGGGCTGAATCGGGATGCAGCGAAAGAACTCTTTACTGAAATGATACCTCTTCGGAAGAGATGGCTGGCGCAGGGGACCGTGTCGCTGGCTGAGGACAAGGAGCTGCTCAGCTTGATGAAACGTTCGGGGTGCCTGGGGCTTTTGATCGGGTTCGAATCGGTGCAGAAAGCAACGCAGAATGAGGTGAAGAAAATCAAGAACCTGAAGATCGATTTTTATGAGGCAATGCGTCGATTCCATGGCGAAGGTTTCGGAATACTCGGCTCCTTTGTTTTTGGATTTGATTACGAGAACAAGGATGTGTTCGAGCAGACACTGGAGTTTATCATGAGATCTCATATGGACGTCGTCCAGCTGAGGGTCCTCACCCCTTATCCGGGAACACGGTTATATACGCGTCTCTTAAGCGAAGGCAGGTTGTTTTCGCGTGACTGGTGGCTCCGTGGATATCCT